>NZ_JBEBUX010000049.1:0-27631 GCF_040393045.1 Pollutimonas bauzanensis
TACGAAGCAGCAGCCTTGCCACCTCCGCCATTAGGCAGATTAATCACAATCAACCCCAACATAATCAGCGTAACGCCGACAAGCTCCAGCAACGTGGGCCTTTCGCCCAACAACAGCCACGCTAAAACCACCGTCAGCACCGGCACCCCAAGACTGGACATACCCGCCACCGTAGCGCTGACTCGCTGGACCACCGATAACCACAGCCACCACCCCAGTGCTGACGCGAGTATCGCCATATAGCCGATGCCCCAGTACAAATCCGGCCCCCACACAATGGCCTGCTGCGGCAACAACCAAGTTACCGGCAATGTAAGCAAAGCCCCCAGAAACATCTGCCACGTTGTCAAATTAAGCACGCTGGGCCTATGACGCTGGAACATGATCTTGGCCAGTACCACGCCCAACCCCCAGCTTATGCCGCCCCCTAGCGCCAGCAAAGACCCTTCAAGGCTGCCCATCCCCTGCCACGGCGCGATGACGGCCACCAGCCCAAGCCCGGCAAGGATAAAAGCCACGACATGCCTGCGCGCAGGACGTTCGCCCAACAGCACCCAGGCAAACAAGACTACCCAGAACGGCATGGTGTAGGCCAGCATCACCACATGCCCCGCCCCGCCACTTACCAATGCCAACTGACACAAGCACTGGAAAGCCGCCGTCTGGAAAATGCCTATGCCCAGGGTCAGCCAGAATGGGGGAAACTTCAAGGATTGGCGTGTCATTGCCAAAATAAGAAACAGCACTACGAATGCCAAGCCGTACCGGGCCATGACCAGATCGAAGGGGCCGATGAAACTGGATAAATGCTTCATGACGATCCAGCTGAATCCCCACAACACTACGGTGACACACATCAGGAACAATGCACCGCGATCCGTCTGGTTTGCTTTCAAAAAAGGCTCCGCTACAAAAAAACAA
Organism: Pollutimonas bauzanensis; assembly: GCF_040393045.1. Lineage (GTDB taxonomy): Bacteria > Pseudomonadota > Gammaproteobacteria > Burkholderiales > Burkholderiaceae_B > Pollutimonas > Pollutimonas bauzanensis_A. The sequence goes on from NZ_JBEBUX010000049.1 coordinate 922, forward strand.
AAAAATCAGGCCGAAGCCTGATTCTATGCCAGCCATTAAGCATGGCCGGCATATCGTGCTCTACCAGATGCTATTACCTGCTGGTGTTCATGTGTGCAGTCCCTAATGTGCTTTAGACAACTGATCCAGGATAGCGGGATTTTCCAGGGTAGACACATCCTGCGTAACGGATTCCCCCTTGGCCACCACGCGCAACAAGCGCCGCATGATCTTGCCGGACCGAGTCTTGGGCAGGTTTTCACCAAAGCGTATGTCTTTCGGCTTGGCGATAGGCCCTATTTCCTTAGCCACCCAGTCGCGCAACTTCTTGGCAATGTCATCGCCTTCAACGCCGTTGGGCAACGAGCCTTTAAGCACCACAAAGGCCACTACTGCCTCCCCGGTCGTACTATCAGGACGGCCAACCACCGCTGCTTCGGCGACCAGCTCATGCGATACCAAGGCCGATTCCACCTCCATCGTACCCAGACGGTGCCCTGAGACGTTGAGCACGTCGTCGATGCGGCCCATTATCCAGAAATAACCATCCGCATCGCGCTGTGCACCGTCGCCGGCAAGATAGGCACCTTTGAGTTCGGGAGGAAAATAGCTTTTCTTGAAACGCTCGGGATCGCCCCATATCGTTCGTATCATCCCCGGCCATGGCCGTTGCATGACAAGAAAACCACCCTTGCCGCTTTCGACCGCTTCACCCGCTTCGTCGACGATGGCTGCCTTGATGCCAGGCAAAGGCAAGGTGCATGAACCAGGCTTAAGCGGCGTGACGCCGGGCAGCGGGGTAATCATGTGTGCACCCGTTTCGGTTTGCCACCAGGTATCGAGGACAGGACAACGCTCACGCCCGACCTGGGTGTAGTACCACATCCACGCTTCGGGGTTGATGGGCTCGCCCACCGAACCAATGATACGCAGGCTGCTTAAGTCATATTCGCGGGGATGGTATTCCGGTGCGCCCTCAGCGGCTTTAGTCAACGATCGGATCGCTGTCGGCGCGGTATAAAAAACCGTTACCTTGTGACGTTGGATCATTTCCCAGAAACGGCCAACATTGGGGTAGGTAGGCACGCCTTCAAATACCACCTGAGTCAAGCCGGCCGCCAGCGGACCATAGGCAATGTAGGTATGCCCCGTCACCCAGCCCACGTCTGCCGTGCACCAGAACACATCAGAGTCCTTGGCGTCGAAAGTCCATTTGACGGTGAGCAAAGCCCACAGCAAGAAGCCGGCGGTCGCGTGCTGCACCCCTTTCGGCTTGCCCGTGGAACCGGACGTATACAGAATAAACAAGGGATGCTCGGCATTCAGGGGTACCGCCTCGCAGACGTCCGATTGCCCGGCTGACAACGCGTCCATCCAAAGATCCCGCCCTTCTTGCCACTGTACTTTGCCGCCGGTACGCTTGTAGACGATAACGTGCTCTACGGCTTCGCAGCCGCCCATAGTCATAGCCTCGTCAACAGCGCTTTTCAGCGGAATATTCTTGCCGCCGCGCACCTGTTCGTCGGCGGTAATGATCAGTGTGGCCCCGACATCTACCGTGCGTTCGTGCAGGCTTTTTGACGAGAAGCCGCCAAAGACCACTGAATGAATGATGCCCAGCCGTGCACATGCCTGCATGGCTACAACCGCTTCGATGGACATAGGCATATAAATAAGGGCGCGTTCACCGGCCTTATGCCCCAATGACTTCAACCCGTTGGCAAACTGGCAAACCCGGGCATGCAACTGTTTATAGGTAACGGTTGTGACCTTGCCATCGTCGGCTTCAAAAATAAGCGCCGTTTTATTGGCAGTTGGCGTATCAAGATGCTTGTCCAGGCAGTTTGCCGACACGTTCATCTCGCCATCACCAAACCAACGATAAAACGGCGCTTGAGTCTCATCGAGAACTTCTTTGAAAGGCGTGGTCCAAGTCAGGTTTTCGCGCGCCAGTCGTCCCCAGAACGCGTCGGGCGACTGCTCTGCCTCTTGGCATAGAGCATTGTATTCATCCATACCTGAAATGGCAGCGCCCTCAACCAAGTTGGGAAAGGGAGGAAAAACACGGGTTTCAGTAAGTATGGATTCGATTCCAGTAGACATATTGCGGCTCCTTTTAGAGAATGTTTTATTTGAGTTGTTTCCAACCGTACCCAATCAGCCTTACTAAAGGCTGACAGTGGGCTGGCAATGCGACATTATTATGCTTTTTGCGGTTATACCCGCATCATATCGCTGCTTGAAGCGCCGCGAGCTAAAGCCCCTCTGGCGAAATCAAGACGCGTCAGCACAGCAAGCCCAGCGATAAAGAACAAGCCAGTAAACAGCAATGCCATCCGATGGTTGCCATCGGTAACCCAGGTAACCAGGCCATAGCACAAAGGCCCCACAACTGCGGCGAGCTGAGTCGCAAATGTCCATAGGGAATAGAACTCGGCCAACCTTTTTTCCGGGGCGAGTGCGCCTACCATGGCACGGCCCGCGCTTTGGCTGGTTCCCATGCACAAGCCGGCCAACGTCGCGGCCAGCCAAAACAACCATACTTCGACAGCGGCGTAAGCCATCAGGATCATGACGATCCAGCCAACCAACGTAATGGACAAGGCGACTTTATGGCCAATTCTGTCCTGAACATAACCAAACAGAAATGCCCCGGAAGCTGCCGCAATATTTACCGTGAACACCAGCATCATGGTCTGGGACATGGTGAAGCCCATCGCTTCTGTGGCGTAAACCGCTGACAAAGTGATAACGACAGAAATACCTGCGTGATAACAAGCGCCACAAAGCAGCAGCAACCTGAAGTCGGCAAAATGCAGGCGAGTGTCGCTCCAGGCGGTGCGCAGCCGCGCCAGCACGCCCTGAGTCGGCTGATGGCTTGGCGGTGTGCGTTCACGTAGAAAAAGAAATGAAGGGATAGCAGCGATGGCGAAAATGACAGCGGTCAGTACCATGACATAAGGCACATACTCGCTCGCGGGTTCGTTACGCCCGGCGGCCCAGGAGACCAAAGCCAGCGAAAGACCCAGCGTCAGCATGCCGCCAAAATAGCCGAAGCTCCAACCCCAGCCAGAAACGCGGCCCAACGCTTCGGGACGGGCGATCTCTGGCAGAAACGCCGCCACGATGGATTCACCCACGCAGTAGCAATAATTGGACAACGCAATAATCAACAAGCCCCAGACGATATCGCCAGGACCAGCGAAGGCCAACAGCAATGTGGCGATAACGCAGCCCAATGTGCTGGTAAACAAAAGCCGGCGCTTCCCGGCTCTGGCATCGGCACGCGCGCCCAGGGTCGGCATGCTAAGCATGACCATCAGGTAGGAAAATGACAAGGCTGCGGTAAACGCCAGTGTGCCCCACGACTTTCCAGCTGCAACAACGCCCACAAAGTAGGCGCTGAATACCGTAGTCAATACAACTGTGGTGTAGCCCGAATTGGCGAAGTCATACATGGCCCATGCCCAGACTTCGCGCTTGGAGACGCCGGGATTGACCGCAGCGCGAAAATCAAACTTCAAGGGCTGGCCTGGGACTGAACCTGGCGCTTCGGAATTCGGGCTCACGCTCATAGTGCCAAAGCAGCGATTCCGGCGCGGGCGATCTCGACATCTTCGCTGGATTTCACTCCTGACACACCTACCGCGCCAACGATAGTTGAATCAACGACGATAGGCACGCCCCCTTCCAACATACCTTCCAACCCAGGCGCTGACAAGAAAGAATAGCGGCCTTGATTGATGGAGTCTTCATACGTTTTGGATTCGCGCCGTCCCAATGCCGCCGTGCGGGCCTTGGCCGGTGAAATTTGCGCAGAAATCGGCGCCGCGTCGTCCAAGCGCACCAAACCCAGCAAATGTCCGCCGTCGTCAACCACCGAAATTGTTACTGCCCATTGGTGCTGCACGGCAAACGCCTGCGCTGCATCAAGAATCGTTTTGACATCGGCGATACTGAGAATGGGTTTAGTCTTCATGGAAACTCCTTTTGTTTGAAACAATACATTACAGCTATAGCGGCTGTTCTCGGAAAAATCCCCATAGACTAGCCCGCGTCACGCCTTGAGTAAAGTCAAAATTGTTTAAAGATAAGGCTTTACCTAATTGTCATGATTCGTTAAACTGCGAACCTTATTCTTGTGAAATATGCATGAAGCAGGCCCTTTTTAAGGGTGTATTGCTGCATGATGTTGTCGATTTGCTTAAAGTTTGATACATGATCGATACATTATGTGGTGGGCTTCAAAACGTGAAAACGAAAAAAGACTATGCCGCCCCATCTACTAAATCGCCTCGCTCTAACAAATTCACCCAATTTTTGGCGCGGCGTCAAGAGTCTTCTCGTTGTTACAACTGTGGTGCTCGCGGGCTGCGCCAACACTGCTCAAAATCAATACGCGCAGTCAGCATCCGGCAACGCAACACGCGACGCCTATCTTTCGCATACAAGATCAGATCCATTAGGCGCCTATCTGGCGGCCACAAAATACCCCACCAACACCGCACCTAAAACAACCAAAACACTCGCAACCACCGCGCTGAACTTCCTGGGTATTAAATATCGATTTGGCGGTGAAACCCCTAATACAGGTTTCGATTGCAGCGGCTTGGTCAGCTATGCCGCCGAAAAGTCCCTGGGGCTTAAATTGCCACGCACCTCGGCTGAAATGGCAAGGGAAGGCAAATCGGTCAAAACCAGTGAGCTGAAAAAAGGTGACCTGGTATTTTTCAATACCCGCGGCCACCGCAATTCACATGTCGGCATCTACCTGGGTGACAAGAAATTTGTCCATGCCCCCCGCTCCGGATCAGTGGTGCGCGTAGAAAGCATGGATATCGCCTACTGGAAAAAGCGCTACAACGGCGCTCGTCGCCTGGCTGCCAACAATGCGTCTGATGCGCTGGCAGTCGCAAACTAATACGCCACTAGCTAATTCAATTTAGCCTTGCTTCCAACCGCGTATTTTTTTGCAGCATGCGCCACAAAACGCACAGGCTGCTCGTTGTTCTTCTCGATCGGGCAAGCTTCACAGTAGCCGCATTGATTCAAAGCCTGTTTCATACTGCATACAGACCGCCGGCAGGCCAATACCCGTATTCCCGAACGCTGGGCAGCGGCCCGGAATGTCTTCATGACATTGTGGCCCAAAAAATCAGTAAGCAAAATCAAAAGCTGCGTACCTGAGGGTAACTGCAATGTTTTCTTCTGGTGTGAAGGGTCGCGACCACTGATGTGCTGCCTGATGGCAATATTGTGACCTTTTAGCAAGTCAGGGATATTGCCTAGGCGGTCGGCCCCCACAACGACTGCGTTGACGAATTCAGACATAACGACTCCAGGTAAATTGGTTTCGTAACGATAATCATTCTTATTATCAATGTCAACAAGTCTTGTGTGTAATTATGTAGGGGTTAATGCCAGTGAAAGCATGAAGCGCAGTTGGCCAGGCGCGCTTCATGCGAAATTATTCGACTTTAGGACTCTTTTCTATCGCGTCCAGCACGACTTCACGCGTTAAGGCGGGCGAGAGCATCTCTAGCAAGACGTAGACATAATCCCTTAAAAATACGCCCGACTTGACCGCTACGCGGGTTACATGCGTACCGAACAAATGCCCGGCTGGCAAGCCAACCAACCCTTGGTCGCGGCGCGGGTCAAACGCCATCCCCGCAATAATGCCTATGCCAAGGCCGACGTCGACATAGGTCTTGATCACATCCGCATCAATGGCTTCTAGGACAATATCGGGTCTGATATCGCTGGCTGCGAAAACCGCATCAATCGTGCCTCGCCCAGAAAAAGCGTGGTCGTAAGTCACGATGGGGTATCGGGCCAACTGCTCCAGCGAAATTACTTTAGCCTGGCTGGAAGTCAGCTCGGCCAAAGGATGATCCGGGCGCACGACGATAGTGTGCTCCCATGAATATACCGGCAATGCCGCCAAGCCAGGGGTATGTGCCAAGGTTTCGGTAGCAATGGCTACATCAGCCTGCTCGTGCAGGACCATTTGGGCGAGATGGGGCGGACTACCTTCGGCCAGCGACACTCTGACCTTGGGAAACCGTTCGCGAAACGCCGGAATGACCTTGGGCAGAATATAGCGGGCCTGGGCGTGCGTGCACGCAATGATCAGCCCGCCTTCATCGCGTCGGGCAAATTCATCGCTGACTTTTTTCAGGTTATCCACCTCGCGCATAATGCGATCGATCACCTGCGCAACGACATGCCCCGGCTTGGTAAGGCCCTTGATGCGCTTTCCATGCCGTTCAAAGATCTTGAGCCCAAGCTCGTCTTCAAACTCAATGATGGCCTTCGAGACGCCTGGCTGAGAGGTGTAGAGGGTGCGGGCAGCCTCGGTCAAATTGAAATTGCGACGAATGGTTTCGCGCACAAAGCGGAATTGCTGAAGATTCATAAAAATAGCCCTTTAGGAAGGGCTATTATATGTAATAAAGAAATGAAAATATATTCTTTTTGGTTATAAGCTTACTTCATGGAGATTGTCGTGTTGACACCAGAAGCGTGAGCCGACCAACGAGCGGTAATGGTTTTGGTCTGTGTCCAGAAGTTGACCGCCTGTTTACCGTTAGGACCAGAGTCGCCCATTTTGGATGCACGCGAACCAGTGAAGCTGAACCAAGCCACAGGCACTGGAATAGGAATATTGATACCTATCTGGCCGACGTCGATATTATTCTGGAAGTAGCGCGCCGAGCCACCGTCCTGAGTAAACACAGCCACGCCATTGCCATTGGGGTTGCGATTGACGAATTCAACGGCTTCCTCAAGGGTATCGACACCAACGACGCATAGTACTGGCCCGAAAACTTCTTCGCGATAAATGGCCATATCGGCCTTAACGCCGTTAAAGATGGTAGGCCCGACAAAGTTGCCCTTCTCGTAGTCCTTGACCGTCAAGTTGCGTCCGTCAAGCAGCAACTCAGCACCCTCTTCCACCCCTTGTTGAATCAAGCCTTCAACGCGTTTTTTGGCATTGGGCGAAACCAGCGGCCCCAGATCGGCATCGCGATCCGAGCCAATATTGACCTTAAGCTTTTTCGCACGTTCGACAAAGTCAGGCAGCCAGTCGCGGGCTTCTCCCACCAAGACAGCGACCGAAGTTGCCATGCAACGCTGGCCTGCAGCGCCAAAAGCCGCCCCCACCAATTGATTCAGAGCGACCTCGCGATCGGCATCGGGCAGAATCACGCAGTGATTCTTGGCGCCCATCATGGCCTGACAGCGCTTGCCTGACTTGGAAGCACGGTTGTAGATTTCGGTTCCAACGTGGGTGGAGCCGATAAATGAAATAGCTTTGATATCGGGATGGTCGCACAAGGCATTGGCGATATCAGGACCGCCATGCACGACGTTCAGCACACCAGGCGGCAAACCGGCCTCAAGAGCCAGCCTGGCCAACATGAGCGAGGAACTGGGGTCTTGTTCGGAAGGTTTCAGGATAAAGGTGTTCCCTGCGGCAACGGCAATGGGGAACATGAAACAAGGCAGCATGATGGGAAAGTTGAAAGCCGTAATGCCTGCTACCACGCCCAAAGGCTGAATCACCGTATAGACGTCGATCCCGGTCGCGGCATTTTCCGCATACTCGCCCAATTGCAACGAAGCAATCGAGCAAGCGTGTTCGATAACTTCCAGTCCGCGCCCGACTTCGCCTTCGGCGTCCGGCAAGGTTTTACCGTGCTCCAGCGAAATGGATTTCGCCAGAGCAGCAGTATTGTCGCGCACCAGTTTCTGCAGATTGAGCATGACACGCATGCGTGTTCCCTGGCTGGTATTGCGCCAGGTCTTGAAAGCCTCTTTGGAGTTAGCCACCGCCAAATCCAGCTCTTCTTTGGTTGCAAACGGCACCTGTGCAACGACTTCCTGGGTGGCAGGATTAACAACATCGCGCCACTCTGTGGTCTTGGACTGCACAAGCTCACCACCGATCAGCAGTGGAATACGGGGAACAGCACTCATTAAGGTCTCCTTGGCGCATTCATGATGCGAATTAAATCAACTTTTCTTGACTAAAGGACATGTGGACTTGGACAACGGCTGGAACGCGTCGGCTGCGGGAATCGTAGCCACCAGCTTGGACAAATCCCATTCATTCTTGGATTCGGCCGGCGTCTTTACTTCGTACAAATACATATCGTGAATAACTCGCCCATCGTCGCGAATGGAGGCGTTATGCATGATGGAATCCTTGATCGGGATCTCGCGCATTTTGGCAGCGACAACATCGCCCTGAGTCGATTCGGACGCCGCCACCGCCTTCAGATAATGAAGCACGCTGGAATATACGCCCGCGTGAGTCATGGTGGGCTTCTGGCCTTTGAATGCCTTGGAAAACTTATCGGACCAGGCACGCGTCCCCTCGTCGAAGTCCCAATAGAAGCCGTCGACATAAGTCAGGCCCTGTGCGTTTTCCAAACCCAAGGCGCGCAAGTCGGACAAGAATATGAGTAGAGACGCCAAGCGTTGACCGCCAGCCACGATACCGAATTCGCGTGCCTGCTTGATCGCATTCACTACATCAGCGCCGCCGTTCGCGAGTGCCACCACCTGAGCCTTGGAACTTTGGGCCTGAAGCAAATAGGATGCAAAATCAGGAACGTTCAACGGATGCAGCACCGACCCGACCACCGTGCCGCCTAATTCCTTGACCATGTCTTCGGCACCCTTTTGCAGCGAGTGTCCAAATGCGTAATCGACCGTCACGAAAAACCACGACTTGCCACCTTTGTCGACCATGGCCTTCACGCCGCCGACAGACTGAGAGTAAACATCGAACATCCAGTGGAAGCCAACCGGCGAACAATTATCGTTAGTCAGCCCAGTAGTGGCAGGCCCGGAAAACATGACAACTTTATTTTTCTCCTTGGCTATGCCCTGTACTGCCAGGGCCACCGCCGAGTTCGTCAGGTCGGCGATAGCGCTGACACCATCCCGGTCAAACCATTCGCGCGCCTTGGCAGCGCCCACATCGGCCTTGTTCTGATTGTCGGCAGAGACCAGCGAAATATCCATGCCCTTGCATTCGGCTGCCAGGCAGTCATCAATGGCCAATTGCGCGGCCGCTACGGAACCCGGTCCCCCCATGGACGCATAGGTGCCCGACATGTCGGTCAGCACACCTATCTTTACCGGCGGCGCCTTGGCATGTGCTGCGCCAAACAATCCCAGGCACAGGCTGGCAGCCAGTGACAAAGTCAATTTATTCATTCGTTGTCTCCGTTATTTTTTTGTATGTGCAACAAGGCACTTTGTCAGTGTAGTTGTGTAAAAAACTTATTTCCATCACAATATTTGCACATTCAATGCCAATTAATGCACAAGGATTTATGCTCGACTGGGACGGTATACGTTATTTTCTGGAAGTGGCCCGCACCCAGCGTGTCAGTGCTGCAGCCTTGCGCCTTGGCGTACAGCACACCACGGTATCGCGGCGTATTCATACGTTGGAACAAGAACTCAAAACTATCTTGTTCAACAAGTCGAAAGCTACGGGATTTACCCTGACAGAAGAAGGCGTGCGTTTTTTTTCTTATGCTGAGCAGCTAGAAGGGACATTGATTTCCGCGCAGGAAGATATATCAGGGCAGTCGCAAACCTTATCTGGGCACTTGCGGGTCGGTTGCACGGAAGGCTTCGGCAACTACATACTGGCCCCGCTCATGACCGACTTTCAGCGACGGTTTCCCGCTATCACACTGGACATCATGCCCGTGCCCCGCTTCATCAGCCTTTCAAAACGCGAGGCCGATATCGCCATTTCATTGGAGCGTCCACAACGGGGTCCCTATTTATGCACAAAGTTGATCGATTACTCCCTCAAGCTGTACGGTACGGCCGATTACATAGCACACCACCCGCCCATACACAGCAAAGCCGATCTGGCCGAGCACACTTTTATCGGATACGTGGAAGAGCTATTGTTCAGCGACCGCCTGCGCTATCTTGAAGATATCGTGGTCACCAACCGGGTCATATTCAAAAGCACTAGTGTCATCGCGCAGTACCACGCCGCCTTGCAAGGGGGCTCGCTAGCCATCTTGCCTTGCTTCATGGCTGCCCAGGACCCGCGACTGCAAACCGTTCTTGAAAATGACATCAGCCTGACCCGCAGCTTTTGGATGTACTGCCACGAGGACCTAAGGCATTCCAAACGCGTTATGGCGCTGTGGGACTTCTTGAAAAAGTCCGTACAGTTGAATGGGCCGCTCCTGCGAGGAGACGCGTCAAGCCTGCGCTATCTGGAATGACCGAAGGAGTATGGCCTGGCTAGATCAGGCCGCTGGCGCGGGATTTTTGGGCTGTTTAGGCGCCTTTACCCGCAGCTTGCTCCACATCATGTAGATCATGAGCGCTGTGAAGACGGCATGCACCAGCCAGACGCCCACCCCAAAACCCAATTGGCCCTTGCCTATCCAGCCTCGCGAAAGATTGATCAGATTCATATATAGCAGCCCCACCAGGCCTGCTATCAGTAAATCCCCAGAACGTCCCAGACGGGGATTCACCGCCCCCAGCGGTATCGCCAATAACGCCAGGTTCAACGCCGCTAGCGGCAAAGCGATGCGCCACATGATCTGCGACCAGGAATCATTGGTTTTATCAGAAAACAATTGCATGGTCGGCCGCGCCTTCATTTGCCGCTCTGCCTGTTCGCGTACAGCAGCGGATGAATTGGCGTCGCTTTTACTTTCCAGGCGGAAACCATAGCTATCGAAGTCGATCAGGCGAAAATCGGATTTGCCCGGCTTGATATCGTAGCGGTGCCCATCGCTTAACACCAAGAAACGGTCGCCATTGGCTTCATTCTGGATGCGCGCGCTATCGGCGGTAATGACGCTAAGCCATTCGGGATCCACTACGCGGGCAACGACATTGCCCATTTCCTCTCCCGGCTGAGTCGGCTCTTCAGCGAAGAACACTCGCGCCCCGTCCTCTGTTTCAATAAATTGCCCTGCCGTTACCTTGGATAAATCGGAACGCTGTTCATAGCGCTGCCGATACTCGCTGATCTGGCGATACGCCCAGGGCGAAGCCACCAGCGTAAGCACGGCAATCAGCACCGCGACCGGCACAGCGCAACGCAACACCGGCCCCACCCAATCCTTGAGCGACAAGCCGCTGGCAAACCACACCACCATTTCCGACTCGCGAAAATTGCGCGTGATGGTGGTCAACACGGCAATAAACAACGAGACCGCCAAAATGACGGGCAAAGCCGTAATGCTGGAGAACGTTGCCAGGCCAAAGACCACATCGGCTCCGATGGCGCCATTGGCGGCCTCGCCCAGCAGGCGAACCAGCAAAACACTAAGCCAAACGACCAACAACGTAGAGAACACAACACCAGCGTGACTCAGGATTTCGGAGACTACAGAACGTTTGAATAGTGACATGAGAGAATATGCGGGATAATCATTAGTATCCTATGGACACTTCGGGAAATTCGAATGGAATTTAGCACACAGACAACCGCTTCCTTGCATCAAATCAAAACGGCCGCGCTAGCGGTGGGCGTATTTGCCGATGGCATCTTAAGCCCCGCAGCCGACATTATCGACCATGCCAGCAACGGTGCGCTGCGTGATGTTCTTAAAACAGAATTCAAAGCCAAGGCCAACACCCATTTGGTGTTAAGAAATCTTCCGGGCGTAGCAGCGATTCGCGTCATTTTAGTCGGCCTGGGCAAACAAGACGCTTATAACGCCGCGGCCCACGCCGGCGGTGAATTCGTCTTCGCCAATTACTGCGTCGGCGCCAATCTTGCCGAAGGCGTATCCACACTGGCTGCTATCGACTGCAGCAATTCTACGCTACGTGCACGCACCCGAGCCACGGCGATGGCCACCGGACGTGCAATGTATCAATACAACTTGACGCTAGGTAAACAAGATCGCCCTGCTCCGCCCAAATTGAAGAAAATATCGGTATGGATCGCACGTACCCAGGCCACCGAAGCACAAACTGGTCTTCGCGAAGGCCAGGCCATTGCCAATGGCATGAACCTGACCCGATTGCTGGGGGATCTTCCTCCAAATATATGCACGCCTACTTATTTGGGCAATACCGCCAAAAAACTGGCCAAGGAATTCAAAAGCCTGAAAGCGGAAGTGCTGAACACCAAAGAGATCGAAGCACTGAAAATGGGTTCGTTCCTCTCGGTAGCCAGAGGCTCCTACGAGCCGCCGGTATTCATCGTTCTCAAGCATACCCCGACAGGCGCAAAGCCTGCTCAAAAAAACCGCAAGGCACCCATCGTCCTGGTCGGCAAAGGCATTACGTTTGACGCCGGCGGCATTTCGCTCAAGCCCGCCGCCAACATGGACGAAATGAAATACGATATGTGCGGCGCAGCAAGCGTACTTGGCACGTTGCGCGCAGTGGCCGAACTTGACCTTGACCGGGAAGTCATCGCCCTGATTCCCTCGTGCGAAAACCTGCCCAGTGGGCGAGCCAATAAGCCGGGTGATGTGGTCACCAGCATGTCGGGAAAGACCATTGAAATCCTCAATACCGACGCCGAAGGCCGTTTAGTGCTGTGCGACGCCCTGACCTACGCCGAACGCTTCAAGCCGGCGGCCGTGATCGACATCGCTACGCTGACGGGCGCCTGCGTCGTCGCACTAGGGCACATCAACACAGGTCTGTTCAGCAAGGACGATGCGCTGGCCGAAAGCCTGCTGCAAGCAGGTCGCGATACCTGCGATACAGCCTGGCGCATGCCGCTGGACGATGCTTACCAAGAGCAGTTGCGTTCCAATTTTGCCGACATCGCGAACATCGGCGGCCCTCCCGCAGGCGCGGTCACCGCCGCCTGCTTTCTGTCGCGCTTCACCGACAGCTACCCGTGGGCTCACCTGGACATCGCCGGCACAGCATGGCGCAGTGGCAAAGACAAAGGCGCATCCGGCCGTCCCGTGCCACTGTTAGTTCAGTATCTGCTCGGTCAATCCAGCTGACAATGGCCCGGATTGATTTCGCTTTTGGCGCCCCGGATCGTTTGCGTATGGCTTGCGAAGTCACACGCAAACATTATCTCGCCGGCCGCGATCTGGTGATCTATACTCAAGATAAGCAAAGGCTGGCGCGCTTTGACCGCCTGCTATGGGGGTTTGATGCAACGGCATTCATCCCCCATGTGCAGGCAGACGATCCGCTTGCCGCGCAAACTGCGGTGCTGTTGACTTCAGCGCCGCCTGTCCCGCCCGCCGGCAAGGGCGGGCAACTGCAAGCTTGGTTGATTAATCTCGATCTTAATTGCCCCCCGGGCGCCGAAAGGTTTGAACGTGTTCTTGAAATTGTCAGCAACCACGATGAGGACAAGCAGGCCGCCCGCGAACGTTGGCGTCAATACAAAGAAGCGGGCCACGATCTTCATGCCCACGACCTGTCCCGCAAGTCCTGAAACAACATCTCGTTGTCGACCCCTTGCAAATTCAGGTGTTTGTAAGTTAATCTTGCCTTTACATAGAAGGGGCTATACCCCTTCGCACAGCGACACACACTAAAGGATCTACCATGACCGATTTTCGTCAACCTACTTTACCTGACCGCGGCTATGCTACGGGCTCGTCCGAAGTCGTACGCAACCGCGTCATGCGCAACACTTATTGGCTGCTGGCGCTATCGCTGGTGCCCACAGTGCTGGGCGCGCTGGTCGGCCTTAATACAGGTATCAACCGCGTCATGGGGGCAAGCCCCGGCACTAGCGCCATCGTCTTCCTGATCGGCGCATTCGGGCTAATGTTCCTTATCGAGCGCAACAAAAACAGTTCGCTGGGCGTTGCCTTGTTGCTGGCGTTCACGTTCTTCATGGGCATTATGCTGTCGCGCCTGCTGGGTCACGTCATGGGCCTGGGTAATGGCTCGCAACTGATCATGCTGGCCTTCGGCGGCACCGCTGCAGTATTTGGCACCATGGCGACCATTGCCAGCACCAGCAAACGCGATTTCTCGAATATGCAAAAATTCTTGTTGATCGGGGTGGTCATTCTGATCGTCGCATCACTGGCCAACATATTCTTGCAACTGCCTGCCCTGATGCTGACCATTTCGGTCATGGCCATCGCGATTTTCTCGGCCTTGCTGCTGGTAGACCTGCAGCGCGTCATTAACGGCGGCGAAACCAACTACGTCTCGGCGACATTGGCCATCTATCTGGACGTCTACAATATTTTCGCCAATTTGCTGATGCTGCTGGGCATTTTCGGCGGCAACCGCGAATAATTCCGGCAACGGCCTGCGCAAGCGGGTCAAGTACAAAACCCGGCCCGGCGCCTTATGCCGCAGCCGGGTTTTTTTCAGCCTGGCTATCTCTGATCCACTTGAACAAGCCTTCGGCCACCATAAGCAGCACAGCTATCCATATGGGAATATAAGTAAACCATGCCTGGCCAGCCATATTTTCATCCAGGAACAGAAAGGCCACCCAAAACAACAAGACAGGTTCTACATAACCCAGGATGCCAAAAAGCCCCAATGGAAGCATGCGGCTGGCTGAAATATAGGAAATCAGCGCAGCCGAACTAATCAGCCCCAATAACGGAACCAGTCCAAAAAGGCCAGGATGCCGCATAAACTGCTCCAGCACGCTCATGTCCTGGCCATATAGCAACACCAATGCAATCGGAAGCAGGAAAAGCATGTCGAACCACAAGGTGCAGAAGGAACCCATGCGCAGTGTCCGACGCAACATGAAATAAGGCGGATATCCAAACATAACCAACGCCGTTACCCATGAAAATGAGTCGGCGCGCCACAACTCGTGCGCTACGCCGATAGCCGCAATCGCCACTGCTATCGTTTGTATCCGGGTCAGGCGTTCACGATAAAAAATTCGGCCTACCAGCACCATAACCAAGGGCAAAAGAAAATAACCCAGGGACACATCCAGACCGCGCTGGTGCAATGGCGCCCATACGAACAGCAATAGCTGAACACCTATCAAAATGGCGCTCAACAACAACAGCAGCCACAGACGGAATTCGCTACGCAAACGGCGGGTAGCCAGGCGGATCTCCCCCCACCCTCTGGCCCGTGTAATCAACAACGCCAGGGCCGGCAAGCCAAGCACAACACGCCAGGCAAAAATAGCTTCGCCCGTCAAAGGATGCAAGACCGTGGTGTAGTAATAAAGCGCGGCAAACAGAAAAGAAGATAAAACCGAAAGCGCAATTCCTTGTTTCATGACGGGCACGAATAAAGCCTATTCAAGCGAAATAGGCGTTCACGTTTCAAAATCACATCCAGAGGCTCGGCGTCTTTATCGGGCGCGCGGGCAAACTCAGGAATTGCGGTAAATGCGCTGGACGCCGCCACGGGGTATTGTTGCCAGCAACGAACAAGCAATTCATCCGGATCAAATAACGCAAGTCCGTAGCCGCGCAGCTCGGTGCGGTTGAAGTCTTTGATATTGCGCGTGACAATCCCTGCCCTGGCGCCAATAAAGCGCGATTTGGCAGCTCGCGCAGCGGCAATGACATGCCAGTCCTTGGGATCGCTACGGCGCAACCCTAATTTGAAAGGCGTAATTTCCCCTTGGTCGGCATCAGGAAAAGCAGTCTGCAGTTCCTGCCACTGCGCTTGAATATCCGAAGCCGAAACGCCCCAAAGCCGGGCGGCATTGCGTTGCCACTCATCGCCGATGATTGCGCTCCAGGCCGGCTGAAAACAAGCCTGACTGGCAAGTTGCAGCAAGACACGCCGCAAGACATTTGAAATCAATACGCAGGTATCGATGACCAGTACCTCGGGGATATCGGGCTTTTCCATCTTAATAACGCTGCAATTCCATTAACACTTTACGCGTCAACAAAGGACGGCCCAATAATTCATTAAGCCTCTCTCGTAGAGAACGCCGCAATTCCGGCTCAAGCTTGAGGTCATCGAAATCAGGCGGATCTTCACCCAACCCGTAGCCTGTCTCGTTCAGCAGCATCCATTCAAACCGTCTCAAGGCGCTCGCAGCGGAGCGAGGCACCACATTGGCACCCACTGCCGGCCCAGAAGCCCCTGTGACGCCTTCCTGGCCTGGATTGGGCTGGCTGCCAGGGAAGACCGCGGCAAGTTGCCGCAGCGCGGCGTCATAAGCTTCGTAGAGCACTGGATGGGGATCTTCGCGTGGCAATAAACGCAGCAACAACTCGTTCAGGTACCAGGCCGACATCAAGGCCCTGCCATGAAGCGGCCTGATGCCAACGCATTCGGCCCGCGTCAATGTCTTGACTTCACCCGAACCGCTCCACGATAAAGCCAGCGGCTGAAAGGCTGACAATACGGGGCGCAATACCGAATAGGGCCGCTTGGCCCCTTTGGCCACCAACGCGACATTACCGTGCGACCGTGTGAATACCTGAATGATCAGCGAGGTTTCCCGCCAGGCGGCCGAATGCAATAAATAACCGGCCGCATCCTGAACGCGTAGCGCCCGTCTACTCATATCCCAATTCGCGCAGTGCACTCTCGCGATCGGACCAGCCCTTGCGCACCTTGATATAAACTTCAAGATGCACTGTCTTGTCCAGTAATTTGACCATATCTTGACGCGCCTCGGAAGCAATACGCTTCATGTGCCCGCCGCCGGCGCCCAGCAAGATGGGGCGCTGGCTATCGCGTTCAATCACGATGCACGCGGCCACCCGCACGCCAAGGTCGTTCTCTTCCCATTCCTCGATTACGACCGTGCAGCCATAAGGCAATTCGTCGCCCACAAGACGGAAGATTTTTTCCCGTATCAGTTCGGCCACGATAAAGCGCATGGGCCTGTCCGTAAGCGCATCGGCCTCGAACATCGGCTCGCCCTCGGGAAGGCGCTGGGAAATTTCGGTAAGCAGGTTATCGAGTTGTACGCCGCGCAACGCGCTGACAGGCACGACGGCCGAATAAGGATGCAGCGCCATGATCTTGCTGACATACGAGAACATATCGTTCTTGCTTTTCAGCTCGTCGACCTTATTGACGACAAGTATGGTCTTCTCACCTGACTTGGGCAGCAATGGCAATAATTGCGCGTCGCCGGGCGACCACTTGCCGGCCTCGACCACATGCACAACCACGTCGACATCGGCCAGTGCCTGGGTGACCACGCGATTCATCATGCGGTTCATGGTTCCGCCGTGGCGCGTCTGGAATCCTGGCGTATCCACAAATACAAATTGTTCGTGGTCGCGCGTAAGCACACCGTGTATGCGATGGCGGGTCGTTTGCGCTTTACGCGAAACGATGGAAATTTTGCTGCCTATGAGGGCGTTGGCCAGCGTGGATTTGCCCACATTTGGGCGTCCAACGATGGCAATAAAGCCACAACGAAAAGCATCGGTCATTTGTTCTCCTGGGACACTGCCACAGGCAATGACAACTGTGTTGACTTACGGCCGCGCGCAGTGCGCGAACCTTTAACGGGCGCCAGAGCGGCGATAGCTGCAATGGCAAGCTCGGCGGCAGACTGCTCAGCCGCGCGGCGGCTGGCGCCTGGCGCGCTGACTTTGATCTCTAGCTTGGGGATCTGGCACTCGACCTCGAATAACTGATTATGCGCCGCACCATGCGTGGCGACAACAGTGTAGGCAGGCAAATCCAGCTTACGCGCCTGCAAGAGTTCCTGCAACAGCGTCTTTGGGTCTTTACCCAAGGTTTTAGGATCTACATGAAGCAAAATGGGTTCATATTGACGGGCGATGACTTTTTGCGCGGCGTCGAAACCACCATCAAGAAAAACAGCCCCTAATACGGCCTCGAAAGCATCCGCCAAAATGGAGGGGCGTCGAAACCCGCCGCTTTTAAGTTCGCCCTCGCCCAAGCGCAAGTATTGCGATAACGACAGCTTGCCAGCGATATCGGCCAGCGACGCTTGTTTGACAAGATTGGCGCGTAGACGCGACAAATCGCCTTCGTCGATACGTGGAAACCGTTGGAACAACAAGGCGGCAACAACAAAGTTAAGCACCGAATCGCCCAGGAATTCCAGGCGCTCGTTATGATGAGAGCTATGACTGCGGTGCGTAAGCGCCTGACTCAACAAGGTTGCATCGGTAAACCGATAATCCAGAGCTTGCTCCAGGGATGCGACATTGGCCATTAGTGAAAACGCCCAATGCGGCTTGGCTCACTGAAGTTCATCCAGATAAAGAAAGCGCGGCCGACGATGTACTGATCGGGAACAAACCCCCAGTAACGGCTATCCAGGCTGTTGTCGCGGTTATCGCCCATCATGAAGTAATGGCCCGCCGGCACAGTGCAGCGTACCCCATTGCCTAAATATTCGCAGTTATCTCGATATGGGTAGTTCGAAATCGCCATGTAATCTTGCCCAGCCTGCTTATTGAGCAGAATATGATGCTTGACTGGCCCCAACTGTTCGGAATAACGGCCCACATACGACGAACGGTCAGGTTCGAAAAAGTCGCCTTCACGCACGTGGGAGACTTCCTGTCCGTTGATTGACAGCACCTTGTTCTGGTACTGCACCACATCGCCAGGCAAACCCACGACACGTTTAATATAGTCTACGCTGGGATCGACCGGATAGCGAAACACCATCACATCACCCCGGCTGGGGGTACCAACATCAATAATCTTCTTGTCGATGACGGGTAAACGAATCCCGTATTGAAACTTGTTCACCAGGATCAAGTCGCCGTCCTGCAGCGTGGGCAACATCGAACCGGATGGAATGCGGAATGGTTCGACCACAAACGCCCGCAATGCGAACACGAACAGGATGACGGGAAAGAAGCTGACACAGTATTCAATCCACCAAGGTGGGCGGTTGGCCTTATCGTAGGCCTCTTGCCGAATGCGCGCGGCCTCTGATTGTTCCAGACCGGCGACAGACTGCGATGTCGCTGCCATGGCGGCCACCGCGCCCGCCCGGCGGCGAGCACGCAGAAGGAAAAAATCCAGGCACCAGACAAATCCGGTCACGACCAGCAACAAAAACAAGATCAGCGCAAAATCCCAACTCATACCAGACACACCTTGTAAGTTATTTATCTTCGACCTGCAAGATGGCCAGGAAGGCTTCTTGGGGGATTTCCACGTTGCCGACCTGTTTCATACGTTTCTTGCCAGCCTTCTGCTTTTCAAGCAATTTCTTCTTACGGGAAATATCGCCGCCGTAACACTTGGCCAAGACGTTCTTGCGTAGCGCCTTGACGTTTTCACGCGCAATGACTTCGGCGCCAATAGCAGCCTGTATGGCAATGTCGAACATCTGGCGCGGGATAAGTGAGCGCATTTTGGAGACCACTTCCCGCCCGCGATACTTGGCGTTGGAACGATGGATCATCATGGACAAGGCATCGACGCGATCGCCATTGATCAATAGATCGACGCGCACCACGTCGGCCGGCCGATATTCCTTGAACTCGTAGTCCATGGATGCATAACCGCGCGACACCGACTTGAGCTTATCGAAGAAGTCGAGCACGATCTCGGCCAACGGCATTTCGTACATCAGGTGAACCTGGCGTCCGTGGTAGGTCATATTAAGCTGCACGCCGCGCTTGAGCATACACAGGGACATGACCGGCCCCACGTATTCCTGGGGCATGAACAGGGTGACCGTGACGATGGGTTCGCGGATCTCGTTGATATGCGAAATTTCAGGCATGCGCGAGGGGCTTTCAACCATCAGCATCGAGCCATCGCGAATCTCGACCTCGTACACCACGGTCGGCGCCGTGGTGATGATATCCATGTCGAACTCACGCTCGAGACGCTCTTGCACGATTTCCATGTGCAACAGCCCGAGGAAGCCGCAGCGAAAACCAAAACCCAGTGCCTGCGATACTTCAGGCTCGTACATCAGCGATGAGTCGTTAAGCTTGAGCTTTTCAAGAGAATCACGCAATTGGTCGTATTCGCTGCTTTCCACAGGATACAAACCAGCAAAAACCTGCGGCTTGACCTCTTTGAAACCCGGCAAAGCCGATGTGGCAGGTTTTCCAGCCAATGTAATGGTATCGCCCACCTTGGCATGTTCGAGCTCTTTGATACCGGCAATAACAAAGCCCACTTCGCCAGCGGACAGTTCTTTGCGGGGCTCGGATTTAGGCGTGAACACGCCGATGTGCTCGCATAGATGCGTTTTGCCCGCCGCCATCAGAAGCAGCTTGTCTTTGGGCTTGAGCACGCCATTGACGATACGCACCAGCATGACGACACCCACGTAGTTATCAAACCACGAGTCGATGATCAAGGCCTGCAAGGGCTTGGCGGGGTCGCCGACAGGCGGTGGAATCTTGGCTACGATAGTTTCCAGAATGTCGTCAATGCCCATGCCTGTCTTGGCGCTGCATAGAATTGCATCAGTGGCGTCAATACCGATGACATCTTCGACTTCCTGGCGTGCACCTTCGGGATCAGCCGACGGCAAATCCATTTTATTCAGGACGGGAACGACTTCAACCCCGAGTTCGATAGCGGTGTAGCAATTGGCCACGGTTTGGGCTTCGACCCCCTGTGTGGCGTCGACCACCAGCAAGGCGCCTTCGCAGGCTGACAACGAACGACTTACTTCGTATGAGAAGTCAACGTGACCCGGCGTGTCGATAAGGTTGAAGGCATACACCTTGCCATCTTTGGCTTTATAGCTAAGCGCCGCCGTTTGCGCTTTGATGGTAATACCGCGTTCGCGCTCGATATCCATGGAATCGAGAACCTGCGTGGACATTTCACGATCAGCTAATCCTCCGCAACGATGAATCAGGCGATCGGCCAGCGTGGACTTGCCGTGGTCAATATGAGCAATGATGGAAAAGTTGCGGATGTGATCCATAAACCGGAAAAAAGAAGCCCATCAAACTACATGAGCGGTATTAAAGGGAAACATGAAAAAGGGGCGCCAAGGGCGCCCCCCTTTTGCTATCGCATCATTTTAGCCGTTTCTGCGGATTATTTTCCGGGAGTCACGGTTACCCACTGTGATTGATCGCCACGCATCACCAACAAAGCGGCTGCGCGGGACTTATTCAGACCGGCGACAAGCTTGGCATACTGCTCTGGACCGGTAACATCCGTGTCATTAACAGTCAGGATGATGTCGCCCGGGGCCAGACCGGCTGTAGCTGCCGGCTCTTCCACTTCAGCTACCTGCACGCCGCCCGAAAACTTCTGTTTGCTGCGGACTGCTTCAGGAACTGCTGTGACTTTCAACCCCAGCACATCGACAGGAGCCGGCTTGGCCGCTTCAGGTTCAGCGCTTTCCGTCTCGTTTTCGGCCGAAGGCATATCACCTACTTTTACCTGCACCGTCACAGCCTTGCCTTTGCGCCACACTTCCATGGGCACCCGTGTGCCGGGCTTGGTTGCCCCGACAATACGCGGGAGGTCAGTCATGTGAGTAATCGCTTTGCCATCAAACTTGATGATGACGTCGCCCGAACGTACGCCCGCCTCATCGGCAGGGCCACCCTGTTCGACGTTGCTAACCATGGCGCCTTCGGCCTTGGCCAAACCGATAGCCTTGCCGACTTCATCCGAAACTGGGCCGATCTGCACGCCGATCCGGCCGCGCGTCACCTTGCCATGCGCTTTAAGCTGCTCGACAACACGCATAACCTCATCAATAGGAATGGCCAGAGAAATCCCCATGAAGCCACCGCTTTGCGAAATGATCTGGGAATTGACGCCTACCACCTGCCCCGCGAGATCGATAAGAGGACCGCCGGAATTACCCGGATTGACGGCAACGTCTGTCTGGATGAACGGCAGATAATCACCGGTATCGCGATTGATCGCACTGACGATGCCAGAGGTGACAGTCGAGTCAAGGCCAAAGGGCGAGCCAATAGCCAGCACCCATTGCCCTTTCTTGAGCTTGGTTGAGTCGCCAATAGGCAATGGAGTCAAGTCCTTGGCATCGATTTTCAACAACGCCACGTCCGTGCGCGCATCCGTACCGATAATCTTGGCCTTGTACTCTTTGCCGGACGTCATGGTGACAAAAATCCCATTCGACTTGGCGACCACATGATTGTTAGTCAGGATGTAACCATCGGCAGAGATTATGAAACCCGACCCGACACCGCGAGGCACAGTGCGTTCTTTTTCTTGAGGCGCCGAAGGAGCAGGCGCATTGCGCTGCCGCGGCATGCCCGGAGGAGCAAAATCAGGGCCAAAAAACCAGCGGAACATGTCGTAAGGATCATTTCCATTGGGGCCCATGGCAGGGTTGCGCACCGGAACGGACTCTGTTGTGCGGATATTTACCACCGAACCCTCGGTCTTATCCACCACCGAAGTAAAGTCGGGCACGGTTAATGTCGGCACAGGAGTTGTCTGGGCACTGGCTACGCCGCCCAATGGCGCAAACGCCAGCAACAGGCTCGCCGAGGCACCCGCCATTATCCGTTTGATTTTGCTATCGCCTATATGGGTAAAAAGCATCATGAAACTCCTTGCTTGAAATTAAAATTATTTTTGACCAGCCGACGGTACGTATTCGGTACTTTCAGCAATACCACGCAGCGTCTCTGGAGGAACTTCGCCCAATGCAGTCAACCAGAAATTGCCGATACGCGTACGAAAAACATTCATGGCACCTTTTTGCATGGCACCTTTAGCCAAGGGACTATCGTGCTCAGCATCGAAGGATTCGATGAATACAGAAACAGCGACTATGCCATCGGATGCCACCAACTGGCTGACCTGCTTGCCGGTTTTCATGGAGCGCGACATCTGGGTCATTACCTGAAAGCCAGCGGGAAACGGAATACGCCAGCCCTCTTTTGACAAATCGACAGCACTCATGGGAGTTTCGAATACTTTCCAGTCCCGAGTATTCCAGCTTGCTGCCAAGTCTTCAGATACCACTTTGTTGCCCACTTGAATATTGGCAAATGAAATCTGATCGATGACACTTTGGTCACTGCCAACGGTTTGAGCCTTAAGCAGAAGATTAGTTCTGGTGTCAGCGCAAATTCTATGGCCGTGACGATGGCCATCTTTAGGCACCAAGTCGACAATTGTGCATTCGCGTCCGGCGATGCGCGTGGATAAATCGGCGATTCTAACGATGTAATTGGCCGAAATATTTTTTCCGTCGCCCAATATCAAACCAGGAAAACGATCACCGCGCCGGTGCTCCATGACGATCAGTTTTTTTTCCGGGACCAGGCATTGCGTTATATCGTTATGGCGAATGAATTCACGCGGCGGACCATCGAGCATTTCAATGCGCTCGCGCTCCCCTGTGCCATCGACCATGTGGACGATACGCGAAGACACCATTGTGGCGCCTTGCTGATAAATGTAGATGCCGGAGTAATCCAGCTCGCGGGCGGCCGCTTGCACTTTCTGCAGCAGTGCGACCCCTGGATCGACGGCAGCGCCTTGTGCGGCATCGGCCGCCAAAACAGGCTGGGCCAGCATACACGCTGTGGCCAATGTCAGCATGCCGTACAGCTTTTTAATATCACCCCGGCATGGTCGTCGAACCAATCCCAAACCAAGCGCTGCATGCCCAACCACCATCATTGCCGGGATACTCCCGCATCAAAAGATACTTGTCTTACGGCGCTGGACCCTGAAACCTCCCGGTGGGCTTCCAGGTAATCACGCAAGCCAGGATCTTCATTGGCGCTGGCCAATACCTGTACGTTGGGAGTGCCGATTGCCTGGGGGCCCGAAAAATAAGGCAGGGCTACCCACACCACACTGGCTACCGCTGCGGCAATCGCCAGGCTCGATAGGCCTATGCGCACAGGTGAATGGCCATGCAGATTGCGAGGCGCGACAATAGGCGGCTCCGCGTCTATAGCCTTGGAAAGACGTGCGTAAAAAAAATCGGTAGGCTTGATTGCCAGGTCCTGGTTGCGCAGGACATCGCCAATAAGGTGATAAGAATCCCATACCTGTCGGCCGTAAGGGCTATCCAGGTCTTCAGGGCGTATATCACCTTCGCCGTCAATCCATGTGGATACGGAAGCTTCCCACGATGCCTCTTCGTGGTCATGCCTGGCTTGTTTGGCAACTTGCATTTTCAAAACTCCTTACCAGCGACGCTCGGGATCGCTGCCCAACACGGGTCGCAACTGTGCCGCTATGGCTTCCCGTGCACGAAAAATACGCGAACGAACTGTGCCGATCGGGCATCCCATGCTTAGGGCAATATCTTCGTAGCTCATACCTTCAATTTCTCGCAGAACAATCGCGGTACGCAAATCCTCGGGCAACGTATGTATGGCGGCATTAACCGTTTCAACGATTTGCCTGCTCGCCAGTACCGACTCCGGGGTGCTAATGTCTGTTAGGTTGTCAATTGGACTAAAAGTTTCACCATCTTCTGTTTCAATTGCATTTGGGGTGCTCGGACGGCGTCCATTGGCTACTTGCCAGTTACGGGCGGTATTGATGGCAATTCGATAAAGCCAGGTGTAGAACGCGCTGTCTCCGCGAAATTGCGGCAAGGCACGATAGGCCTTGATGAACGCTTCCTGGGCAACGTCTTCGACTTCAGATGGGTCGCGCACCATGCGCGACAATAACCGCATGATCTTGCGCTGATACTTCAAAACCAGCAAATCGAACGCACGTTTGTCGCCGCGCTGAACGCGAGCGACCAATTCGGCATCCACGTCTCGTTCGCTCATAGGCTTTCCTTTTGCAGGATCCGGCCCGGCAAGGCTATTTGCCCTGCAACATGCGCCAAAAGCTCACTCCATTCCTGCCGAGTGACGCTTTCCTTCCAGACAACCAATTCCAACGGCTGTTTGCTGCCGATTGACGCGCTATCGCGAAATTGGAGGGTAACCCAGCCGAAGGCAGACCAGGCATGAATAAGACGCATAGTTTTTTTTGTCCCGGGTAGCGCGACCTCCCAAAGACCACAATCGCGCAGGGACAGTGTACCCGCAAGCACGGGAGAATTGACGATTCGATAGCCAGCCCATCCGGCAGCCAGCACTGCAACCGATAATGCCGCCCATGTCAACGGCGGGCCTGCAATCAGCAGCAGCCCCCCACACAACACGCTGGCTGTGCCGCCTACACACAACAGCAAACCAAGCAGGCCGGCCCAGCGCGCACGCCGGACGGACCACCGACCCACCACCAGTGCAGAGGGGGATTCCAGCTTAGATCCTCCGCACTATCATGGACCCATTGGTGCCGCCAAAGCCGAAAGAATTCGACAAGGCAACATCAATTTTCATATCACGCGCTTGATTGGCGCAATAATCGAGATCGCATTCAGGGTCTTGATTGAAAATATTGATAGTGGGTGGGGATATTTGGTGATAAACGGCAAGCGTGGTGAAGACAGCTTCTATACCGCCCGCCGCCCCCAGCAAATGCCCTGTCATGGACTTTGTGGAGTTAACCACCAGTTTCTTGGCATGATCGCCAAAAGCCAGCTTGAGCGCTTCGGTCTCGTTTTTATCGCCCAATGGCGTAGAGGTGCCGTGAGCATTGACGTAATTGACCTCGTCCGGATTGATGCCGCCATTGCGCAAGGCATTGTTGACACCGCGCCGGGGACCGTCGCGATCGGGCGAAGTGATGTGGTAGGCGTCGGAACTCATGCCATAGCCAGCGAATTCACCATATATGCGCGCCCCGCGTTTGCGTGCGTGCTCGTATTCTTCGAGAACCAAGGCACCAGCGCCCTCACCCAGGACAAAACCGTCGCGATCGCGATCCCAGGGGCGCGAAGCTGTCGTCGGATCGTCGTTGCGTGTAGACAAAGCGCGCATTGCCGCGAAACCGCCGATACCCAGCGGAGATACGGTAGATTCCGCACCGCCAGCCACCATAACGTCGGCATCGCCATATTCGATAAGACGAGCAGCATCGCCTATGGAGTGCAGACCCGTGGTGCAGGCCGAAACCACCGCGTAGCTGGGGCCCTTTAGCCCAAGCATGATGGACAACTGCCCGGAAATAAGATTAATCAGCGAGGCCGGCACAAAGAATGGGGATATCCGGCGTGCGCCGCGCTCCATGTATTCAATTTGCTGTTCTTCGATACGGGGTAGCCCGCCTATGCCAGAGCCGATAATGGTGCCGATGCGCTCGGCATTGGCCTCGGTGACTTCCAGGCCCGCATCGCGCCAGGCTTGAACCCCTGCCGCCACGCCATAATGGATAAAAGTATCCATTTGCTTGGCTTCTTTGGAAGTCATGTACTGCGTGACATCGAAATCCTTGACCTCACCCGCTATCTGGGCGTTAAACGCCGCCGGATCGAAGCGCGATATGCGCCCAATGCCCGAACGCCCATTCACGATATTGTCCCATGCGCTGTCAATATCGCTGCCGACCGGCGAAACAATACCAAGACCGGTAATGACGACACGTCGTTTCACGGATGACTCCTAAAATAAAAAAGCGGCTTAAAGTGGATAGACGCGCCACGCCACCAAACCATGAACAGATTTGGTCGAACAGCGGGGCTACCCCCTAGAAACCGCCTCGAGGTGGAGTTTCGGAACACCGAACCCGCACCTGGAATGTTGAAATTACTGCTTGCTGTGCGACGAAATATAGTCAACAGCTTGCTGAACCGTCGTGATTTTCTCGGCTTCTTCGTCCGGAATTTCGGTTTCGAATTCGTCTTCGAGTGCCATCACGAGCTCGACCATATCGAGCGAATCGGCACCGAGGTCGTCAAGGAAGGAAGATTCGTTTTTGATCTCGGCTTCGTTGACGCCAAGTTGTTCAGCGACGATCTTCTTGACGCGCTGTTCGATGCTTTCCATGCAGATCTCCAAGT
>NZ_JBEBUX010000050.1:0-27096 GCF_040393045.1 Pollutimonas bauzanensis
GGCACAAAAACGAAGGCACAAAAACGAAGACAGAAGACAGCTAAAACCGTCTTACATCCCGTTGTAAACCGGCCCCTCGCCGCCTTGCGGTGCCACCCACACAATATTCTGCGTCGGATCCTTAATATCGCAAGTCTTGCAATGCACGCAATTTTGCGCATTGATTTGCAGACGATCTTCGCCTGTGTCCGTTTTCACGAACTCATATACACCGGCCGGACAGTAACGCGCCTCTGGGCCGGCATACTTTGCGAGGTTGACCGACACCGGAATCGAAGCATCCTTGAGCGTCAGGTGTATGGGCTCGTTTTCTTCGTGGTTGGTATTGGAAATAAACACCGAACTCAGACGATCGAACGTGAGCTTGCCGTCGGGCTTGGGGTAATCGATGCGGGCACATTCGGCCGCTGGCTGCAAACAGGCGTGATCTGGTTTGCTGTGATGCAAGGTCCAGGGCATTTTCCCCTTCAGCAACCATTGCTCGATACCAGTCATGACGGTAGCAATGGTGCGGCCTTTTTTAAACCACTGCTTGAAATTGCGTGATTTGTTCAGTTCGGCATGCAACCAGGAACTTTCAAATGCGGCAGGGTAAGCCACCAGCTCGTCGTGACTGCGGTCGGCCACAATGGCGTCGAAAGCGGCTTCTGCGGCTAGCGCGCCAGTCTTGATAGCCGAATGGCTGCCCTTGATGCGCGATGAGTTAAGTACGCCGGCTTCGCAACCCACCATGACGCCGCCCGGAAAGCATAGCTTGGGCAGGGACAGCAGGCCGCCTGCAGTGAGGGAACGCGCGCCATAGGCAATGCGCTTGGCACCCTCGAAGGTCGGGCGAATCGCAGGATGCGTCTTATAGCGCTGGAATTCCTCGAAGGGAGAAAGCCATGGGTTGGCGTAGTCCAGCCCCACGACCAGCCCGACTACAACAATGTTGTCGGCCAGATGGTAGAGAAAAGAGCCACCGTAAGTGTCTGAGTCCAGTGGCCAGCCCGCGGTATGCATGACCAGGCCAGGTTGTGACTGCGACGGGTCGACTTCCCACATTTCCTTGATGCCAATGCCATAGCTTTGCGGATCGCGGCCCGCATCCAGCTTGTAGCGGCTGATAAGCTCGCGTCCAAGTTGACCGCGTGAGCCTTCCGCAAAAACGGTGTAGCGTGCATGCAGTTCCATGCCAGGCTGGTAATGCGGTGTGTGGGAACCATCACGCGCAACGCCCATGTCGCCCGTGGCTACGCCTTTTACGGCGCCAGTTTCGGTGTAAAGAATTTCGGTTGCGGCAAATCCGGGGAAAAGATCTACACCCAGCGCTTCGGCTTGCTCACCCATCCACCTTACGACATTGCCTAAACGGACTATGTAATTGCCTTCATTGTGAAAGCATTCCGGCAATAGCCAGTTGGGCGTAGCGCGCGAGCCTTTTTCCGTCAGGAACAAGAACTTGTCTTCGGTTACCACAGTGTCCAGCGGGGCGCCTTTTTCTTTCCAGTCGGGAATCAGTTCGTTAAGGGCGCGGGGGTCCATGACGGCGCCAGACAAGATATGAGCACCGACTTCAGATCCCTTTTCCAGGACGCAAACGCTGATTTCGTGGTCGCGTTCGGCTGCAAGCTGCTTAAGCCGTATAGCGGTTGCCAGGCCGCCTGGCCCTGCACCCACTACAACGACGTCGTATTCCATTGATTCGCGTTCAGCCATTTTGTAAAGATCTCCCGTATGTCTGCTATGGCGAGTGGCCGGTAAGGCCAGTATTTTGCTTTATTCCCTGATTGTATTGTAGTCTTGAGACGCATGAGGATCCGGGCGTCTGCGTACAGCGAGGTATTTCGCCCGCAGTTGGCCTATCTGCGTTCTAGAGGGCGGTTTCTTGCCGTTATACTTCAACTACGCTTACTTTTGCGAAAGGGTTCTTTCCATGCAGATTACTGATTCACCTTCTTCGCCTGTTATCGGGGGCGCTTTCCGTTGCGCCATACCGGTACGCTGGGGCGATCAGGATGCCCAGAATCATGTCAACAATACGCTGTATTTTCGCTATTTCGAAGAAGCCCGTGTTCAGTTGTTTCAGTCGGCCGGGATCAGCTTGCCGGAGACCAGGGCGGGCATCCTGGCTCACGCATCCTGTGACTTTCTTAAGCCGCTCACGTATCCGGCGACCGTTGTAGTGACACAGGTGCTTACTCGCGTAGGACGATCCAGTATGACGGTAGACACGCTTATCGAACGGGAAGATGAACCCGGTGTGGCCTACGCTAAGGGCAGCTACGTTATTGTCGGTGTCAATGCCAGTTCTGGAAAGTCCTCACCCTGGACTCCGGGCGAGCTATCCAGGTTCGCCAAGGCTTTTGTTGCCGAGCAGGTTTGACGGCAGGCCTGCGAATCCGGTGTTCGCTGGCAACGTAAAGATTTGAAGTGTGGTGGTTTTTTAGTTCCTTTTTGTTCCTTTGCGGGCGAAGCCATATGAATTTTCGCCTCCGTATGCAGTTTTGAAAATAAGGATGGAGTAATGGATAAAGTCTATGCGAGTGCCGAAGAAGCACTTAAAGGCGTTGTCGCCGATGGTCAAACCATTGCGGTCGGCGGGTTTGGCCTTTGCGGCATTCCCGAAGCCTTGATTGCGGCGCTACGTGATTCAGGTGTGCAAAACCTGACATGTATCAGCAACAACGCGGGTGTCGACGGCTTTGGCTTGGGTCAATTGCTTAGCACGCGCCAAATCAAGAAGATGATTGCGTCGTACGTTGGCGAAAACAAAGAATTCGAACGCCAGTTCCTGGCCGGCGAACTCGAACTCGAATTTACTCCCCAAGGCACGTTGGCCGAAAAACTGCGCGCTGGCGGCGCTGGCATCCCCGCTTTTTTTACCCGTACCGGAGTGGGCACCATCGTGGCCGACGGCAAGGAAGTCCGCGAATTCGACGGTGAAAAATATGTCATGGAACGATCCCTGGTTCCCGACGTGTCGTTGGTCAAGGCCTACAAGGCGGATCGTAGCGGCAATCTGTTATTCCGTAAAACCGCACGCAACTTCAATCCTAACGTCGCCATGGCCGGAAAAATCACAATCGTCGAAGTCGAAGAGGTTGTCGACACTGGCACCTTTGATCCCGACCACGTCCATCTGCCGGGCATTTATGTGCATCGCATCGTGGTCAACGCCAACCCCGAAAAACGTATTGAACAGCGTACTGTCCGCAACGCACAAGGAGCTTGAAGATGGCCTGGAATCGTGAAGAAATGGCGGCGCGCGCTGCCCGCGAACTGCAAGACGGTTTTTATGTGAACCTTGGCATAGGCTTGCCCACGCTGGTGGCCAATCATGTGCCTGAAGGGATAGAGGTCTGGTTGCAATCGGAAAATGGGCTGCTGGGCATTGGCCCGTTTCCGACTGAAGACGAAATCGATGCGGATTTGATCAACGCCGGCAAACAAACCATAACGACCTTGCCTGGCTCATCCATTTTTGCGTCGGCTGACTCATTTGCGATGATACGTGGCGGGAAAATCAATTTGGCCATTTTGGGCGCCATGCAGGTTTCCGAGAAAGGCGATCTGGCCAACTGGATGATCCCGGGGAAAATGATCAAAGGCATGGGCGGCGCAATGGATTTGGTGGCAGGTGTGGGCAAGGTCGTGGTCTTGATGGAACACGTTGCCCGCAAGAAAGACGGCACGGAAGATATCAAGCTGCTGCCTGAATGCAACTTGCCGTTGACCGGAGTGGGTGTCGTGGACTTGATCATTACCGACCTGGGCGTCATTGAAGTCGCTGAAGGTGGGCTTAAGCTGATTGAGCTTGCTCCCGGTGTGACTGCCCAGGAAATCCAGTCCAAAACCGGGGCGAAGCTGGATGTGTCGGCGGTAGCTTAACGTTTCCGACCTATTTGTCTTTCTACCCCAGCCCACAGCACCATGCATGATCTTGTCGACGAAAGGAATATCGTGAGCCACTCAGTTTTTGCCGAACGTATCCGGGCCTTGCAGGCGGCCATGTCCTCGCACAAGGTGGACGCCTGCGTGGTGCTGTCGGCTGATCCGCATTTGTCTGAATATTTGCCGGAGCATTGGCAGGGCAGGCAATGGCTTAGCGGATTCGACGGGTCGGCGGGCACCCTGGTGCTAACTGCTGAATTTGCGGGGCTCTGGACTGATAGCCGTTACTGGGAGCAGGCCGATCATGATCTGGCTGGTACCGGCATACAGACCATGCGTGCGGGTGCGCCCGACGTGCCTGGCCCGGCCGACTGGCTGGCTGCGGCATTGCCGCGCGATGCCCGCGTAAGTATCGATGGCCAGGTATTGGCTATTCAGGCGCATCGTCAATGGCAGGCAACACTGGCCGCCAAAGGCGTCAAGCTGGTTTGCGACCTGGATCTGCTTGATGCCGTCTGGCAGCAGCGTCCAGGTTTGCCGCAGGGCACTGTCTACGAGCATTTGCCGCCATTTTCGTGCCGTACCCGCAGTGAAAATCTGGCTGCGGTGCGTGCTGAAATGGCAGGGCGCAACGCTGATTGGCATTGGATATCCTCGCTGGATGATATCGCCTGGCTATTTAATTTGCGTGGCGATGATGTTTCCTACAACCCGGTGTTTCTGGCGCATGCGCTGGTGGGCAAAGACAGCGCCCGTATTTTCGTAGCGCCCGGAAAAATCGATGAAAGCCTGTGCGCGCGATTATTGCAAGAGGGAATCCATGTCGAAGCTTACGATGCCGCGGCAGGTGCGCTGGCTTGTCTAGCCGAACGCGAAACCTTGCTGTTCGATCCAGCCCGTTGCACCGTGGGTGTATTGGCCGCAGCGGCATTTGTCGGTAAAGTGGAAGCGCTGAATCCATCGCAGTTATTCAAATCGCGTAAAAACGCCGCCGAAGCTGACCATGTGCGTCGCACTATGGAGCAAGATGGCGCGGCATTGTGTGAATTTTTTGCATGGTTCGAAGCCGCCCAGGGTTCGGCGCGCATCACCGAACTTACCATTGATGAAAAAATTACCGAAGCACGCAGCCGCCGGCCTCATTTCGTGACGCCCAGCTTTGGCACTATTGCGGCATACAACGCTAATGGCGCCATGCCGCACTATCATGCCACCGAGGCGTCGCATGCCGTCATCGAAGGCGATGGCCTGCTGCTGATCGATTCGGGCGGCCAATATTTGGGCGGCACGACCGACATTACACGCGTGGTGCCGGTAGGGCAGGTTAGCGTCGCGCAGAAACGCGACTACACAGCAGTGCTCAAGGGGATGATCGCCTTGTCGCTTGCCGTTTTTCCACGCGGCACGATGTCGCCGCTGTTGGATACGATTGCACGCATGCCGATCTGGCAGACTGGTGCGGACTACGGTCATGGCACTGGTCACGGTGTGGGATATTTCATGAATGTTCATGAAGGGCCGCAGTCTATTGCGTACCGCGCCACTATCAATCCGAATATGGCAATGCAGCCGGGCATGATCACATCGAACGAACCCGGCTTGTACCGCCCCGGCTTATGGGGCATCCGCATAGAAAATCTGGTTCTCGCCGTTCCTGCGGTCGAGACCGAGTTTGGCGAATTCCTGAAGTTCGAAACGCTTACGTTATGCCCTATCGATACCCGGTGCATCGAGTTAGGCTTGCTGGCCGAGGCCGAACGCGCCTGGCTTAATGATTACCATGCCCAGGTACGCAATCGGTTGCTCCCCTTGGTCGATGGGAAGGCCAAAGCGTGGTTGTTGGAACGTACAACAGAAATCTGATCAAAACATCAATATTCGGCGGGAACTGTCTACAAGTTCTCGCCGCCCGGCTATAATCCAAATTTCCTGCTCTTGCCCGGCAACCCCGGGCATGTATCTACGATGACCAAATACGTATTTGTCACAGGTGGAGTTGTCTCCTCCCTGGGTAAAGGCATTGCCGCAGCCTCTCTCGCCGCAATCCTTGAATCGCGAGGCTTGCGCGTCACAATGCTCAAGCTCGACCCCTACATCAACGTCGATCCCGGCACCATGAGCCCCTTTCAACACGGGGAAGTCTTCGTGACTGAAGACGGCGCTGAAACCGATCTGGATCTGGGCCACTACGAGCGTTTCATTTCTACGCGGATGCGCAAGGTCAACAACTTTACGACTGGCCAGATCTATGAATCGGTGCTTCGTAAAGAACGGCGTGGCGATTATCTGGGCAAGACCGTTCAGGTCATTCCTCACATTACCAACGAAATCCAGGATTTCGTGGCGCGTGGGGCTAAGGCTGCCTGGGATGGTGCTGCCGATGTGGCTATTGTTGAAATCGGCGGCACTGTCGGCGATATCGAGTCCTTGCCTTTCCTCGAGGCGGTTCGGCAGATGAGCCTGCGTTTGGGACGCAACAATGCGGCATTCGTGCACTTGACGCTGGTGCCGTTTATTGCGTCAGCTGGCGAACTCAAGACCAAACCCACTCAGCACTCGGTGCAAAAGCTACGCGAAATCGGCATTTATCCTAATGCCTTGCTGTGCCGTGCCGATCGCCCTGTTCCCGATGACGAGCGCGCCAAGATTTCGCTGTTTTCCAATGTGCCCCTGGACGCAGTGATTTCCGTCTGGGATGCTGATTCCATCTACAAGATTCCGGCCATGTTGCATAAGCAAGGGCTGGATAACCTGATTTGTGACGCATTGGCGATTACGCCGCCGCCCGCCGACCTTACCGTCTGGGATCGACTGGTCGATGCCATCGAGCACCCGCAGCATGAAGTACGCATCGGCATGGTGGGCAAGTATGTCGACTTGACCGAGTCGTATAAATCGCTAAGCGAAGCCCTGGTTCATGCTGGTATCCATACCCAGTCGAAGGTATCGATTGAATATCTTGACTCCGAAGTTATCGAGGCAGAGGGCATTGATTGCCTGAAAGGCCTGGATGCGATTCTGGTTCCTGGCGGCTTCGGCAAGCGCGGTACTGAAGGGAAGATCAAGGCCATTCGCTATGCCCGCGAAAACGGTGTGCCTTATTTGGGCATATGTCTGGGCATGCAGTTGGCCGTAGTGGAATTTGCTCGCGATGTCGCCGGTCTGGGTGGCGCCAATAGCACGGAATTCGATCCGTCAGCGCCGCATCCAGTCGTGGCCTTGATCGCCGAATGGCAAGATCGCGAAGGTAAAATTGAAAAGCGCGACGATACGTCGGATCTGGGCGGCACGATGCGCAAAGGCGCTCAGCGTTGCCCAGTCAAGCCTGACACGCGTGCTTTCAAAATATATGGCAGCGAAGTCAACGAGCGCCATCGTCATCGTTATGAAGTGAATAACGTATATGTGTCGCGTCTGGAAGAGGCTGGCATGGTAATCAGTGCCCGGACTCCTACGGAAAATCTTCCCGAGATCATGGAGTTGCCTAATCATCCTTGGTTCATGGGCGTTCAGTTCCATCCGGAATTCACGTCCACGCCTCGTGATGGGCATCCGTTGTTTACCAGCTATATTCAAGCGGCAATCGACCATCAGGCAGTGCGCAAGGCGGAAGCCGATAGCACGGTATCGGCTGCTTGATTGAGTAAGGCTGGTTTAGCTGTGTTGTTTTAGGCTACGAGTTGGAAGGCTAAGGCCTGCTGTAGTGAGGTGATAAAGCGCCATGAATCTTGGGATTTGTGGCGCTTTTTCTTGGTCTGCGTGCTGGGTCATAGTGTCCGTGCCTCTTTTTAAGCCGCGTGCCAGGTTCTGGGAGGAGCTCATATTCCTGTCACAGCAGCCACGGCGTGTTTAAGAGACGCAATCGCAGCAGCAGTAGCAGCGTGTTTAAGAGGGACTAGGCGCAATCGCAGCAACGACGATTCCTCTTGTATAGTCCTTATGTTGCTGAGCCCAGCGTTTTTCTGAATCCGCCATGACTGCCTACATAATCGCCAACGTCACCGTCACCAATCCGGAAGCCTACGAAGACTATCGCCGCTTTTCGACACTCGCCATGCGGGCGCATGATGTCAAAGTTCTTGTGCGAGGGGGAAAGGTTCAGACCCTGGAAGGACAGAACCCTGGACGTACTGTAATCCTGCAATTTCCAAATATGGCCGCCGCCACCGTGTTCTATAACTCAGCTCAATATCGACGAGCCCGCAATACTCGCGAGCGCGCCGCCATTATGAACATGTATATCGTAGAAGGCATATAGCCTGGGTGGCTGCACTGCACTGCGCAGCAGGGCGACCCGTACTGCGTTAATACATCACAAGTTTCAAAAATTTGTATGAATAACTTGCCTGCATGCTGACCGATCATTAAAATTGTTGACTTAACAATCATTGATAGATCAAAGGTTAGCAATGTCAGCCCAGCAAACATCACAAGCCGAAGACACGGGACGTGTTTTATCGGTGCGCAAATCGCTGATGGCCATGTTGGGACTCTGCTTCGTTACGATGCTGGTGGCTGTTGATCAGACTGTCGTCGGCACGGCTCTGCCCACCATTGTGGCCGAACTGAACGGATTCGAGCTGTATGCCTGGGTTGCGACTTCCTACTTGTTGACGTCCGTCATTACGGTTCCTATATTTGGTCGTCTGGGCGACTATTACGGTCGTAAACGCTTTGTTGTGGCGTCTATCGTGGTGTTCACCTTGGCTTCGGTCTTATGCGGTATGGCCGACACCATGCTGCAACTTGTCTTGGCTCGCGGGTTGCAAGGCATAGGCGGGGGTATGTTGGTAGGGACTGCTTTTGCCTGTGTTCCAGATCTTTTTACCGACACCCACGTGCGTTTGCGCTGGCAAGTATTGCTGACCGCGTCTTTCGGGATAGCTAATGCCTTTGGGCCTTCTTTGGGCGGATTCCTTACCCAATACATGGGATGGCGCTCGGTTTTCTATGTCAATTTGCCTATAGGCGTCATCAGTCTGTATTTCGTTTGGCGTTTTCTGCCGCACATACGGCAAATCCAGCGTCGCAAGATTCAACTCGACTGGCAGGGGGCGATCCTGATAGCAGTGGGGTTGGGCTGTTTGCAACTTTTCGTCGAGTTTTTGCCCATGCACGGCGCCAGTATTTATATGGTCTTGCTAGGGGTTTTGGCGATTTCGGCCATCGCTTTATTGATTTATTGGGAAAAACGTTGTCCCGAGCCATTGCTGCCAATGGCGATGTTCCAGAACAAAAGCTTGGCGGCTTTGTTCTATTTGTCTTTTTTTGCCGGTTTTATCATGTTCGTGCTGTTGTTCTACCTTCCTTTGCTCCTGCAAGGGGGCTTCGGCATGACGCCCCAGCAAGTAGGGCTGCTTATTACGCCTTTGGTTGTCTTCATCACTATCGGCAGTGTCATGAATAGCCGTATTGTGATTCGCCTTGAGAAGCCCACCCATATTCTTTATTTGGGTTTTGGACTTATGACGATGGCTTGCCTGGGATTTGTTTTTTCCGACCGGGCTACGTCGCGCTGGCTGGTGGCAGGTTATATGATGCTGGGGGGCACCGGCCTGGGCTTTATCATGCCCAATCTGACGGTATTTGCCCAAGAAACGGCGGGACGCGCCTTGCTTGGTATTTCTACTGCGCTATTGCAATCCATACGCATGATAGGTGGAATGCTGGGTATGGCGGTGGTGGGCAGCTTGGTCACTCACTACTATGTCAGCAAGGTGCGCTTGTCTGTACCGGAAGGGCAGGGAAGCTCGTGGATTACCTTGCTGGAAGATCCACAAGTCCTGGTCAGCCATGCCGTGCAAAGCGACTTCATGGCACATCTGCAGCGCTTAAGCCTGCAGGGTGATGCTTTTATAGAGATTGCTCGCTTGTCCCTGGTGTCGGCTGTGCATCTCGGTCTCATTGTTACGGTGCTGGTTGGCTTGGTTGCTCTGGTGTGGGTGTACCGTGTTCCTACGATCCGTCTCTCTCGCTCCGTGGCGCCCACAGTAGCCAGCGATGAAAAAAAAGGGGATGAAGGCCGGTGAACGATATTCCACAATTGCAATTGATGCAGCAATTAGGCCGCACATATCGTGCTTTGATGTTGGGATTCGAAGCCAGTATTGGCCTTTCCATGGCTCGTTGGCGCATCTTGCTGCATTTATACCAATCGGGGGATGCTTCACAAAAGCAGTTGGCGCTGGACTTGCGGGTGGACCCTGCCGCGCTTACCCGCCAGATCAAAGCAATCGAAACCCAGGGCTGGATTCACAGGCACAGCGACGTAAAAGATAATCGCCTGACAAATGTTGCCCTAACTGAACAGGGGAAAGGGTTTGTTGAACAAATGCTGCCTAGGCGTGCGGCATTTATCGAGAAAGCACTGGGCGGTATATCGCCCGAGGACATACAAGGCATGGGTGCAATGCTCAATACCCTGGAGCAGCGCCTGCGTCAGGTAGCGTGCAGCTACACGGATGACCGGCAATAAGCGGCGGCGGCCAGATGCACGGGGCGCTTGCACTGCGTTATGATCCGTGACAGATCATTAAATTTCTAATCTTTTAAACTCAGGGTGAGGTCCGAAAGCCACAGCCCGGGTACAATCGGACGTTCGCGCATAATGTCGCTGCTTAGGGCAGACAAGCGCAATTTTTAGCGTAACCTTACATTCAAGCAGGATAGTCAATATTATGAGTGCAATCGTAGATATCATTGGACGCGAAATCCTAGACTCGCGCGGCAACCCCACCGTCGAATGCGATGTGCTGCTGGAGTCCGGCGCAATGGGTCGTGCGGCTGTACCCTCGGGCGCTTCCACTGGCTCCCGTGAGGCCATCGAATTGCGTGACGGTGATGCGTCTCGCTACCTTGGTAAAGGCGTCTTGCGCGCAGTCGAGAATTTGAATACCGAGATATCCGAAGCGCTCATGGGCCTGGATGCCCAGGAACAGACATTTGTCGATCGTACGCTTATCGATCTTGACGGCACTGAATCGAAAAGCCGTCTGGGCGCCAATGCCATATTGGCGGCCAGCATGGCCGTAGCGCGTGCGGCAGCCGACGATTCGGGCCTGTCGCTGTATCGCTATTTCGGTGGCAGCGGCCCTATGTCCATGCCTGTGCCCATGATGAATGTCATCAATGGCGGCGCACATGCAAATAATACGCTCGACCTGCAAGAATTCATGATTCTGCCTATCGGTGCGACCAGTTTCCGCGAATCGTTGCGCATGGGTGCGGAAGTGTTTCATGCTCTCAAGAGCCTGCTCAACAAACAAGGCATGTCCACAGCGGTGGGCGATGAAGGCGGTTTCGCCCCGAACGTCGCCAACCACGAAGCGGCTATCCAGCTTATTTTGCAAGCCATTAACGACGCCGGCTACGAAGCGGGTTCCCAAATCGCCTTGGGTCTGGATTGCGCAAGCTCCGAGTTCTATCGCGACGGCAAGTACCATCTTGCTGGCGAAGGCGGTATTGCCCTGACATCGCAGGATTTTGCCAATCTGCTTGCCACATGGTGCGACAAATACCCCATTATTTCGATCGAAGACGGCATGGCCGAAAACGATTGGGAAGGCTGGAAAGTGCTTTCCGACCAATTGGGCAAAAGGGTGCAGTTGGTTGGCGACGACCTTTTTGTTACCAATACCAAGATCCTCAAGCAGGGTATCGATCAGGGCATTGCCAATTCCATACTCATCAAGATCAATCAAATCGGCACCCTGACAGAAACCTTTGCCGCCATTGAAATGGCCAAGCGGGCGGGCTACACAGCGGTCATTTCACACCGTTCGGGCGAAACCGAAGATACGACAATTGCCGACATTGCCGTGGCAACCAATGCCATGCAGATCAAGACAGGCTCCTTGTCGCGTTCCGACCGCATGGGCAAATACAATCAGTTGCTGCGCATCGAAGAAGAACTCGCCGAAGTAGCGTCTTATCCAGGCCGCGACGCTTTCTACAACCTGCGCTAAGCAAAAAACCAGCAGCCCGGCTTTCGTGTCGGGGTGTTCTTGTGTAAGAAATGCGACTGCTATTTATTGTTTTAGCCTTGCTGACCGCGATTACCCAGTATCCTCTTTGGCTGGGTAAGGGCGGTTGGATGCGGGTTCAGGAATTGGAAAAAAAGGCAGCTAGCCAGCAGGAAACCAACGAAGCGCTGATTGCACGAAATAACGCCTTGCAGGCCGAAGTGCAGGATCTTAAATCGGGCAAGGCAGCCATAGAAGAACGCGCACGCGGGGAATTGGGCATGATCAAAGAGGGCGAAATTTATGTGCAGATACTAGCGCCACATGAAAAAGAACCAGAAATCAAAACTCCCGAGATCCCTAAAAAGAAGGGCAATTAGCCTTTAAACAGCAGTGCAGCACAATGCGACACCGCAGGCGGGGTCGTCCGGACTGACGGCAGGTTCGCCGGGTTCAACCATACTAATATCATTTTTATCCGAGCCTGGCTGGACAGCCGGGCCGTTTTTTTGACCTTGTTCGCCGCTTGATGGCACACTCCCTGCCTGCCCGCTGCCAGAGCCAGATTCTGGCGAAAGAGGGGGCGGCTGACCCGCAGTATGATGGTCCAGGCACCAGAGCCCCTGGCATGTTGCGGCTGGCGATAGCGGTATTGGCGAGGTTGGGCTTAAACCACCAGGGCCGACCACTTTGCCATGGGCCGGTAAAGGCCAGTTGACCGGGTGGGATTGCATGACAAGGCGAATGTTTTGTACAAGAGGCAGGTATCCCCCGCGGGCCATGGCATGCCGTGCGTAATCGGCGCCTTCGCTGCCCAGCATGCGTACTAGGCTTTTCATCCCGGGAAGTACCGGTTCGTGCAGATAGGTAAGGCGTAGTTCCAATGTATTGGCCTGCAAGATCGACTGCCCTGACAGAGGGCCTTGGCCATTCTGCCCGTTTTTATCCCGTATCCGTTGGTCTTGTTCGGCCAAATAGTTGTTGTTAATGGCAGCTAGCCCTGTTTGCCGAGCGATGTCCAGTGTGGGGTCGGAAAAATCCAGAAAGGCTCCAGGCGTGGGAGAAAGAATTTCGATACGCCAAGGGGCTGTGCCGGTTTCCTGGCTGCGTTGATTCAATGCCTTATGCAGTCGATGAGAGGCGCCGCCGTCCTGGCTGGTAACGAATAAGGGCAACAACGCCTTTTCAAATGCCGCTTCGATGGCAGAGGGGCTGGCGTGCGAAGTAATGGCCGCGCGCCCTGCTTCGAGCAAAGCCAGGCTGACGGCCTGCTTGTTAAACAGCCACTGCGCAACTTCGATGCTGCCCAGTCCAATCAGCAGAATGGGCACCGCAACAATGGAAAATTCAACCAGGCCTGCGCCAGATTGGCCCGCAGGCCGTAGCTGGGGTTGAGGCGGTAAGGGTGCTGTCTGAAACGAATGATGGTGGCGAGGAAACATGCCGCCAGTTTGCCGAGTTTTCGATAGGGCGTCGATTGTGGAAAATTCGCAGACAGCTTTGCGGCAATAGCGGATTGCCGATCAAGCTAACCTCAAACCAAGCCCCAGCTCTGCAGCAATTCCTTCATGCGCGTTAGCTGATTTGCCGTCAGCGGCCAAGCAGCAGGGGGGCGGGTGGGGCCGCAATTGTTGCCGATAAGCTGAAGTGCAGCCTTCACCCCGGTGACGTTGGTCCCATTCAATTCTTCTGCCCGTATGTTTTCGAAGTCTTCAATTTGCCTGATAAGCTGCATCGCCCTGGCATAGTCTTGAGCGCGCAAGGCTTGCAGTATCGCTACAGATTGCTCGGGCCAGATATTGATCAGCCCCGACGTGAATCCTTGCGCGCCTACGGCGCATAGCGCGGGCGCCCAGGTTTCCGCCAACCCGCACACCCAGATGATATCGGGGTCGGCGCGCTGTATGGCCTGAGCAAGCTTCATGGGACTGGGCGTCGCCCATTTCACGCCCGCCACGGTGGGGATCTCGGTCAGGCGCACGATGTTGTCGGTGCCTATGGCGTCGTTTCGCAGATAAAGCATGACGGGCAAGCCGTCCGCCGCGTCTGCAATACGCTCTACATAGTCGACGAGACCGCGTGGCGAGACAAACGGATCTGGCGGTTGATGCACCATAATGGCGTCGACACCGGCCTGTCTGGATGCGCGAGCCAGGGCGCAGGCTTCGTATACGCTGCGGCCTACCCCGTTGATGACAGGCACGCGACCGGCGACCATGTCGGTGGTCGCCGCCATCATGGCTTCTGCTTCGCTGGCCTGTAGCGCATAGAATTCACTGGTGTTGCCGTTGATGACCAGGATATCGACCTCGGCCTTGATGGCCCGGTCCATGATGGGCCGCAGTCTTTCGGGTGCGGTCTGATCATTGGTGTCGAAAGGGGTGACCAATATTCCGGAGATTCCGGTAAGCGCTCGGCGTAGCGTGCTTGAAATGCCAGTCATGTTGTTCTCATATAAGTTATAAGTTGTGTCGATTATGCTATTAGCGTTGGCATATGTTTAGCCGGCCAGGCGTGCCGTCGGAGTGATCTGCTGTGGGTCGGTGCGCAGTTCCAGCAACGCCAGCCCGCCCGCGTCTTGTGCCCGCTGGAACGCCGCAGCGAAATCCTCGGTGCAACTGACCTGTTCCGCATAGGCGCCAAATGATCGCGCCAGTGCGGCGTAGTCGGGCCCTTGCAGGCGCGTGCCGCTGATGCGGCCAGGATGATGGCGTTCCTGATGCATGCGAATCGTGCCATACATGCCGTTATTGACCACCAGCACAATCATCGAGGCGCCATACTCAGCCGCCGTCGCCAGTTCCTGGGGGTACATCAGAAAGCAGCCGTCGCCGGCGACGCACACTACCCGGCGTTGTCTGTGGCGCAATGCGGCGGCGACAGCGGCCGGCAGGCCATAGCCCATGGCTCCGCAGGTGGGGGCCAATTCGGTCCGACCTGCCCGGTATTCATAGTAGCGGTGCAGCCAGACTGAATAGTTGCCCGCCCCATTGGTCACGATGGCGTCATCCGGCAAGGTTTGTGACAGATGCTTGATCACTGCCGTCATGTCCACGCCCTTGTGCTCGGGCGCTAACGTTGGTGCGGCGCTAAAAGCTTCATGATCGGCGCGCGCTGCGCGGGTCCACTCTGACCAGGGTAGGTTGGTGGGCACAGCGGCCAGCGCCAGCGCAGCGACGGTGCAATCAGCGCTGGCGTGGACTGCGATGTCGGCCTGGTAAACACGACCCAG
The DNA here is from genome assembly GCF_040393045.1 of Pollutimonas bauzanensis. Lineage (GTDB taxonomy): Bacteria > Pseudomonadota > Gammaproteobacteria > Burkholderiales > Burkholderiaceae_B > Pollutimonas > Pollutimonas bauzanensis_A. Next base: position 15,067 of record NZ_JBEBUX010000050.1, read on the forward strand.
TTCGCCGGAATCTGCATGGATGTGTATGAGTTTTTGCGTTATCTTCGGGGGCGCCAGCAGGCCGTAACCGTCAGTCATGATGTCGCCCAGGCGCGTGCCTATTGCGAGGATTAGATCCGAATCTTTGATGCGTTGCGCCAGTTTGGCGTTCATGCCCAGGCTCAGGTGGCCGGCATACTGCGGGTCACGATTGTCAAGCAGGTCTTGACGCCGGAAAGCGCAGGCCACAGGCAGATTCCATTGTCTGGCGAAAGCGGCCAGGTCCTGACGCGCGTCCGCGCTCCAGTTGGAGCCGCCCACAAACACCAATGGGCGCCTGGATTGCGCAAGCGCCGTGGTGATCTGGTTCAGCGTTTCCGCCGCCAGCGTAGACGATTGCACAGGAGTGGCGGCACAGCCGGGGGTATCGCAGATTTCAACCAGCATATCTTCCGGTAGTGATATTACGACTGGCCCTGGACGGCCAGATACGGCAGTATGAAAAGCGCGTGCCAATATTTCAGGTATGCGGTTGGCGTCAGTGATTTCCACGACCCATTTGGCCAGCGAGCCGAACATCGCCTGGTAGTCGACTTCCTGGAAGGCTTCACGGCCTATGTGGTCCCTGGCGATTTGGCCCACGAACAGTATCATCGGGGTTGAGTCTTGCTGAGCAATATGCACGCCGATGCTGGCATGCGTGGCGCCTGGCCCGCGGGTGACCATGCAGATGCCCGGGCGACCAGTCAGCTTGCCATCGGCTTCTGCCATATTGGCGGCGGCGCCTTCATGTTTGGCGACGACCAGTTCGATCTCAGGGGTGTCGTGCAGCGCATCGAGCACTTCCAGGTAGCTTTCCCCAGGAACGCAAAATACGCGATCTACACCGTGCGCTCGCAGGGAGTCGACAATGGCGCGGCCACCTGTGCGCGGTGCATGCGTGGCGCTGGCAATCTGTGTAGTCGATGCGCTTGCATCCCTCATTTGTATTCTCCTAAAAACTGAATCAGCCACCAGGTGGGCTGGCCCAACAGTGTAAAGAGCCTATGCCGCCTTCCGGTATTGCCTGGAGTTCATTTCTGATATGAGCAATTCACATGGCAGCCATGCGGTGCCAGCCGGTAGAATCATTGCAGCATTCGGGACATTCGTCCAAGTTCGCGCCACCCGGAAATCAAATAAAAACGGAGACATTGCTTCATGAAACTGAACCGAAAATCGTTCTTGCTTGCGCTGACAGGCGCTCTGACGCTTGGCATGGCGGTTGCCACACCCGCTACTGCCGCCGACGACTGGCCTAACAAGCCTATTACTTATGTCGTGCCTTTCGCGCCAGGCGGCGCAACCGATATCCTTGGCCGAACCTACAGCCAAATGATAGGCCAGACATTGGGCGTGCCTGTCGTGGTCGAGAACAAGCCGGGCACGGGCGGCAGCCTAGGCTCTGCCTACGCTTCGAGGGCTAAGCCAGACGGGTACACGGTGGTCGGCGGCACGATCAGTTCTCATTCCATCAATGTCAGTATTTATCCCGATATCGGCTACGATCCTGTGGCTTCGTTTGTGCCCGTAATTCTGACGGGAACGCTGCCTAACGTACTGGTGGTGCGCGCCGACAGCGATATTAAGTCGGTTGACGACTTGATCGCCAAGGCAACGGCCAAGGAAGATGGGGTCACTTATGGGTCATCTGGTGTGGGTTCGTCTCAGCACTTGGCCGGCGCGTTGTTTGCCGGCATGATCGACGCCAAAATGCTGCATGTTCCCTATAAGGGCAGCAGTCCCTCGCTGCAGGCCTTGGTGGCTGGCGATATTGACTTGCTGTTCGACAATATTACGTCGGCGATGCCCCTGATAGAAGGCGGTCAGTTGCGAGCCCTGGCGGTTACCTCCAGCACGCCGGCCGATGCTCTGCCTAATGTTAAGCCGCTAAAAGATCAGGGTCTCAAAGGCTACGAGGTGGTGTCGTGGCAAGCGGTGTTCGCACCGGCCGGCACCCCGCGTCCTATCGTTGATAAACTCCACAAGTCGATGTATGCGGCTTTGCAGCAGCCTGCGGTACAAGAGCGTTTGAAGAGCCTGGGCCTGACGATATCGGGTGCTGGTCCTGACGAACTGGGCGCTTTTCAGAAGGCGGAAGTCGCCAAATGGGCAGAGGTCGTTCGCAAGGCCGGCATCAAGGTTCAGTAACAGCCTTAGACTGCGAGCTATAGGGGATCCCGCCGGGCCAGTTGCCCTGCGAGACCTGCTCACTGATCACCTGTCGTATCGACTGCAGGATGTCCCATTGGCCGATAACAGGTGGCCTATTGCGGGCGGTGGCGATGGCAATGTCCCGGATTACTTCCGGGTCGATCAGGCGGGCAGCTTGCAGGCTGCCCTGGGCCACCTCGTCGGCAACAGTGGCCAGGGGCAAAATAGTGCAGCCTATGCCTGCCTGCACAAGGTTTTTGCTGATGGCGTTCGAACCATCGCATTCCACTTCGATGTGCAGACGCGTGTTATAGGCGGCGGCCAGGGTTTCAGCGGTTTCGCGCAGGCCGTGGGGCGTACTGGGCAAGATCAAACGTTGCTTAAGCATGTGGGCCACCGGCATGGTTGCGCCCAGCGGCGCGTGGTCGGGTGGCGCCACAAAATATAAAGGTTCTTGCAGCAACATATCCACATCGATGACGCTAGCCTGGGCTGGTACATAGAGCAGTGCAACGTCGATTTTCCCTTCTATAAGCCAGTTGATCAATTGGTGGCCCAATGCTTCGACCATGTGCAGGTGCGTATCGGGAAAGCGCGCTCGCATGGCGCGGGCGAGCGCTGGGAAGCTGCGTTGAGCCAGTGTGGGTTGGGCCGCAATCACCAATCGGGAAGGGCCTTCCTCGGCGAGCGTAATGGCCAGCTTGCGCGTTTCGGTCAGCGCCTCGGCGACGGCCTTGGCGCGTGTCAGCAGCAGGGCGCCGGCATCAGTCAGGACCACTCCGCGGCCACTGCGGTGAAACAGGCGGACTTTCAGGTCGGCCTCAAGCCGGGCGAGATGGCGCGTCATGCTGGACTGTTCTATGCCCAGCTCAACGGCTGTTCGTGAAATATTGCCGTTTTCGGCGATTTTGACGAAGTATTCGAGGGCGATGGGATTCATGATGGCGTTGCCCCCTGTAATGCTGTGCCGGTTAGGAAGTTGATGGGCAGCCCGAAGTCGACGACCTCTTCCAGCAAGCCTTGCATACTGCGCATGACGGGGCGCGTATCGTTGCGCCGCATCTGCAAAGAGTAGTGCAATGGTTTCAGCGAGGGCCATTGTGGCAGCGGTTGCAGTAAATCACGTTGCAGCAGCGGGACTGCCCATGCCTGGGGCAGAAAACCTACGCCTACCGCTTCAATAAGCAGGGCGGAGACAGCGCTCCATGTATTGCATGTCAGACTGCGCCCCAGGATAACATTTGCGCGCGGCAGCCATTCTTCCACCATGCGGTGTGTGCCGGCGCCCGATGGCATGGTGATCAGGGGTACGTGTTGCAAGAGGACCGTGGAATGCTCGCGTTGGGTCTGGAGTAGCGCTGGCGCCGCCACCCAGATAAATTCCGCCTGGCCCAAGGGGTGTGATGCAATGCTGTCACGTGACGAAAATCCGGCAGCCAGCGCGAAGTCGAGCTCTCCGTTTTCCAGCGCTTGCTCCATTGCGCGACCGGTTTCCACATTGGGTTCCAGTTGCAGGCCGGGATAGCGTGCTACGGCCAGGCGGATGAAGCGCGGCAGCCAAGTCTGTGAGGCCAGCTCCCCAACGCCAAAACGCACGTGGCCTTGCAGATCGGTTTCGTGTTTTACGCTAAGGCGCAAGGCTTCAGACTGATCCAGCAGTGCGCTGACTTGAGGAAGAATGGAATGCCCGGTGGCTGTTAGCGTGGCGCGATAGGTGTCACGGTCGAACAAGGGTTCGCCCAGCGAGGCTTCCAGCTCTGAAATACGCTTGGATAGGGTTGATACGGACAAGTGCAGGCGTTGCGCCGCCACTGCGAAACTGGCGCACCTTGCGGCCCAGAAAAAGGCTTCGAGTTGCTTGAAGGTCATGGCTGCAACCTGGAGTGATAATGGTGAATTTATTCGAACAAGATTATATGAATATTATCGCTATATTTCTATAAGAACATTATTTATCATAGTTGGTTACCTGTTCCATTTACCGTAACTTCTACGAAAGTCGCCCCGTATGCTCAAGCACATTTATTCTTTGAACGATTTTGAACCCTTGGCCCGCAAAAAGCTGCCGCGTCAGTTGTTTAGCTATATCTGTAACGGCGCCGATGATGAGGTGTCAATGGCGAATAATAGGGCTGCCTTTAACGACTATGTGCTGATGCCGCGCATGTTGGCCGGGGTCTCTCAACGTGCCCAGAAAATAAAGATTTTTGGGCAAACGTTTGATTCCCCCTTTGGCATTTCACCTGTGGGCTTGAGCGCAATGTGGGCGTATCGCGGAGACATCCTGCTGGCCAGCGCCGCCGCACGGGCCAATATTCCGGCCATCATGAGCGGCGCGTCGTTGATTCCCATGGAAGACGTGGCGCGGACGGCTCCCGAAACCTGGTTTCAGGCCTATATGCCAGGTGACGCGACGCGAGTAGAAGCCTTGATCCAGCGGATCAGCGACGCAGGCTTTAAAACATTGGTGCTGACTGTTGATCTACCTGTTTCGGTCAACCCTGAAAATTATCAACGCAATGGCTTCAGTTCGCCATTGCGACCCACTGCGCGTTTGGCCTGGGAGGGGATCAGCCATCCTCGTTGGCTGCTGGGCACATTTGCCCGCACCTTGCTGCGCCATGGCATGCCGCATTTTGAAAACTGGCGTGCTGAAAGAGGGGCCCCTGTTTTGTCCGCCAAGCTGGATCGCGACATGCAGGCCCGCGACCATTTTGACTGGAGCCACGTGCGGCAGATTCGCGACGCCTGGAAGGGCAATCTGGTGGTAAAAGGCCTGGTGCGATGGCAAGATGCTGTGCTGGCCCGCGATGCGGGCGTTGATGGCATTATCGTGTCAAATCATGGGGGCCGTCAGGTTGACGGCGCGGTTGCGCCCCTGCTGGTGCTGCCGGAAATCGTCAAGGCTGTCCCCGACCTGGTCGTAATGATGGACAGCGGCATACGCCGGGGGAGCGACGTGCTCAAGGCCTTGTCATTGGGCGCCAAATGCGTGTTTGCAGGCCGTCCGTTTAATTACGCAGCTACGGTCGGCGGCCCTGCCGGCGCCGATCACGCCATAAAGATACTGCAAACGGAAATTCACAGGAATATGGCCTTACTGGGCATTAATCGACTGGAAGAGCTCGACGACAGCCTCGTACGCCACGTTTCCAGTTTGCGTCCAACGCACTAACCTGCAAGGCGAATTCCGCCAGTACTGCATTCTTTCCATTTCCAGAGGAAAACTCGCCATGCCGCTCGAAAAACCCCACATGATCAAGATGCATGACAACGATAACGTCGCCATTGTTGCGAACAATGGGGGGCTTGCTGCAGGTGCTGTCTTGGCGGATGGCACCGTGGTGCAGGAACGTGTGCCGCAGGGGCATAAGATAGCCCTGGTTGATTTTGCCATCGATGATCCCGTCTATCGCTACAACGTGGTCATCGGCCGCAGCAGGCAGCCATTGCCGCGTGGCAGTTGGGTGAACGAACAGCGTCTTGACATACCCGAGCCGCCCAGCCTGGATAATTTGCCGGTTGCGACACAGGGTGTGATTCAGCCTGCCCTGGAAGGGTATAGCTTTCAGGGCTTTCGCAACGTCGACGGCAGCGTGGGAACACGTAATATTTTGGCCATCAGTACTTCCGTACAGTGCGTGTCGGGGGTTGTGGACCATGCCGTGCGCAAGATCCGTGAAACACTTTTGCCCAAGTATCCCAACGTTGATAATGTGATTGCCCTTGAGCACGTATATGGCTGCGGCGTCGCCATCAACGCGCCAGATGCCGTGATTCCCATACGTACCCTGCGCAATATCGCTCGCAACCCCAACTTTGGCGGGCAGGCTATGCTCGTTAGCTTGGGTTGTGAAAAATTGCAGCCGGACCTCTTGTTTCCGAAAGCGGCGATTCCTATCCGCGATAGCCGTCAACATGCCGATCTACAGGGTGTCGACGTCATTTGCCTGCAAGATGATGAACATGTCGGCTTCCAGAGCATGATAGATTCCATCGTTCGCGTGGCTGACCAAAAACTGCAGGCTCTGAATCAGCGTCAACGCGAGACCTGTCCGGCTTCGGCCCTGGTGGTCGGGGTGCAGTGTGGCGGCAGTGATGCTTTCTCTGGGGTATCGGCCAACCCTTTGGTGGGTTTTGCCACTGATCTTCTGGTGCGTGCTGGCGCCAAAGTCATGTTTTCCGAAGTGACCGAAGTTCGCGACGGCATAGCTCAACTGACAGCGCGGGCCGCCAACCAGGAAGTCGCCGACGCGCTGCTGCGGGAAATGGGCTGGTACGACAGCTATCTTAGCCGGGGGCAGGCCGACCGCAGCGCCAATACTTCGCCGGGAAACAAAAAAGGCGGGCTGTCGAATATTGTAGAAAAAGCGATGGGCTCCATTATCAAGTCGGGATCATCGCCGATAGTCGGGGTGGTATCGCCCGGTGATTTGTGCGAACGCCCTGGGCTGAATTTTGCCGCAACGCCAGCCAGTGATTTCATCTGCGGTACTCTGCAGTTGGCTGCTGGCATGACCCTGCATTTATTCACTACGGGCCGCGGAACGCCTTATGGCCTGAAGGAAGTACCCGTCATTAAACTGGCCACGCGTAGCGACTTGGCCAGGCGCTGGCACGACCTGATGGACGTTAACGCAGGGCGCATCGTGGACGGCCAGGCCACGTTGGAAGAAATGGGCTGGGAGCTATTCCACTTGATGCTGGATATCGCCAGCGGCCGCAAGCGAAGCAAGGCCGAAGCCCTGGGCCTGCACAATTCGCTGGCCTTGTTCAACCCGGCTCCAGTGACTTGAGGCTGATATTATCGCTGGCGGACCTCGTTTGGGTAAATACGCCCACTAATTCGGGGCCCGCCAATGTCACTTAATGAACCGATTTGTGCTCGCTGTGAACCGTATCTGCTGTGCCGGCGAAAAGACCGGCACAATCGACGGCATCGAATTCGTACGGTTTGCCGCAAAAGCTGCAGGCAATATGGATTTTTTCGCGTTCGCTGAGAATGTCCTCGATTTCTTCGCGCCCCAGCATACGCAGCATATTGGCTACACGTTCGCGGGAGCAGGGGCAATGCCAGCGGACCGGTTCAGGTTCAAAGGCGATCAAGTCCTCTTCCCAGAACAAGCGATGAATCAAGGTGTCGGTATCCAGCGACAAGAGCTCTTCGGCCTTGACGGTACTGGCTAAATGGCAGGCGCGCGTCCAGGTTTCCTGGTGAGATTCCTGGTCGCCGGCAGTTCCGCCGTGGTCTGGAAGGCGTTGCAACAGCAGGCCTGCGGTATTTTCAGCATCGGATGCCAGCCACATGCGAGTGTCCAACTGCTCGGAATTGCGCATATACAGTTCCAGCACCTGTGCGACCGAATCCCCCTCGAGCGGGACGACGCCCTGGTACGGTTCCAGGTCAGTAGTGTCGCGGTTGGGGTCGAGTACGACGACAAAACGGCCTTTTCCGTGAGCGTTGAGCAAAGACTGGAGCGTACCGTCTACGGGTATCTCGTGCCCTTCACGCAGGGTGACTGTGGCGCGTATTGAGAGGTCGGCGGTGCATTCCACCACGACCAGAGCGATGGGGCCGTCTCCTTGCAACTGCAGTACAAGAGATCCGTCGAACTTGATGTTAGTGGCCAGTAGTACGGCTGCCGATACGAGTTCGCCCAACAGGCGCTGCACGCAGTCGGGGTAGTGTTGATGGACCAGGCCGGCCTGCCATGCAGAGGTGAGCTTCACCGCTTGTACCCGAGTGCTGTGATCCGCTAATAAGTACTTTTTGAATTGATCTGTCATAGGCTAAATTTTAGCCCATAAGCAGATTATTGCCGCGAAACCGAGTGCTGATTTCGACTGGCGCCCGTTTATTCGACGGCTTTGGCTGAAGCATTGCTTCGTTGCTGCTCTCGGGCGCGCAATACATGGCGGCGGATTTGTCCGGTGCTGGTCAAGGGCAAACTGTCGACAAATTCGATTTCGCGCGGCATTTGGTAGGAGGCCAGGCAGCTCTTTACCAGTTCTTGCAGTTCTTTTTGCAAGACCAGCGCATCCTGGGTTTGCGCACCGCTGCGCAATACGACATAGGCTTTGACCAGTGCGCCTCGAGTATGGGTTGGTTTGGGGACTACGGCTGCGTTGATAACTAAGGGGTGCCGCAACAGGCAGTCTTCGATTTCGTTGGGCCCGATACGATGTCCGGCGCTTTTGAACACGTCGTCGCTACGGCCGGCGTACCAGTAGTAGCCATCTTCATCGACCGAGGCCAGATCGCCGCTCATGCACCAATCGCCGATGAACTTGCCTTGCGTAGCGGTATCGTTGCCCCAATAGCCTTGAAACAGGACAGGATCGGGATACCCGTGAATATCGTAGCGATTCACGGCAATTTCGCCTACTGTATTTACGGGGCAAGGCAAGCCCTTAGCGTCGAGCACTGCAATTTGATGACCAGGATAAGGACGCCCGATACTGCCTGGCTTGGCAGGCCATTTTTCGTAGCTATTGCCCACCACATAGTTCATTTCGGTTTGCCCGAACATTTCATTCGGCGTAATGCCCAAGGCCGTCTGGCACCATTCGAATAGGACCTTGCCGGTGCTTTCCCCCGTCGCCATGATAGACCGCAGAACCAGGCGATAGTGCTCGCGTGGCGCTGGCACCGCTTGCATGATTAACTTGAGAGCGATGGGAAACAAAAAGGTATTCGTCACCCGGTAGCGTTCCATGGTTTCCAATGCGCGGGTTGCCGAAAACTCTCCGAGTGTACTGACGATGCTTTGGCCGAAGTAAAGCGTGGGCAGCAAGGCGTCCATCAGGCCGGCTGCCCAGCTCCAGTCCGCAGGGCTCCAGAAAACGTCCGATTTTTTCGGAAACCAATTTTGCGAAGCTACGAAGCCAGGTAAATTGCCGATGAGTGCGCTATGAGCGAGTAGGCTGCCTTTGGGGGCGCCGCTCGTGCCGGATGTATAGAGCAGCAATGCCGGTGCGTTGGATTTGGTAGGGACGGCCCTGAAGGTGCTGGGTTGGCGCGCAAGTAGCGTGCGCCATGGAATGGTGACGTCGTGCAGGAATGACAGTGCAATGACTTGGGATAGCAAGGGGCACTGCAATTGCGCCTGAATCAGGTCTGGGCCGCCAGCGGCATCCACGATGGCTACATGGGCTCCGGCGTCGCGCAGGCGTGCTGCCAAGCTGTCGGCGCCGAATAGCGGAGAGAGCGGCAATGCAACGGCGCCGACGCTAAAGATAGCCATATAGGCCACAACAGCTTCGGGGCGCTGGCCCATGATCAAGGCGACGCGGTCGCCGGGCTTCACGCCCATTTTTACCAAGCCGTTAGCGAGTTGGTTTGTAGTTTCCGAGAGGCGTGAATACGTCCACACTTCGCGCTGCCCCGTTTCGTCCTCGTGAAAGATGGCAATGCGCCTGCCTTCGAGCGGATTCTCCGCCCAGCGATGTACACACGCCTGCGCGATGTTGAATTGAGAGGGGACAAACCATTGGTAAGTCGGGTACAGCTCCGAGTATTGGTCGCTCATTGTCTTTTGGATTCAACTGGCATACAGAAGGCGTAATCTCCTTTAGCCGCAAGCATGAACGACAAGCCGGATCTGTGCAATGCCTACGGACCAGAAACCCAATGACACTAGGGTTTATACGGGGGGGCGGAACGCTTTCTTCGCATCGGTCAGGCGGGTGCCAAGCAGCCGGTCGTGCAGGAATTGCTGTTCAGGATCGAACCACGTCCAGATAAAGAGGGTAAAAGGCGCAAATACAATAAGAAGATCGGTCGAACTGTAGCCGGTAAGGCGTGACGCGCCCAATACCAGCAGGGCCGCCAGTAGCGGCACAGGCCACAACAGCACATAACGAAGTATTAAGCGTTCAAGGCTGGGAGCATTTCCATTGCGGTCTACCAACTGGATGTTCCAGGTTTTCATAGGCAGCGTCTGGCCTTGTTTGCGCCAGCACATAATAAAGTAGACGCCTACGGCAACAAAAACGATTGCTTGCCTGCCATGACGAAACATCAAGGCATCTCGGCTTTGTGTCAAGGTATCAAACAGGTAGCTGGCCAGGAATATGACGCCAAAAAGCAGAACCGCTTCGTACATCATGCAGGCGAAACGGCGCAAACGGCTGGGCGTTGGCCTAAGGGTGGGGTTGAGCGTGGAGTGTTGCATTGCGAGAAAGGATAGGGCGAGGACAGGCGCTATTATCCCGCAATTACGATTTGGCGGATTTTTCCAGCCAATATAGCCGTGTTTTTTCGGATCCGTGTCCCTGCAGACAATAAAAAAGCCGCTTTTAGCGGCTTTTGCGTATGCGCCCTAGGCGCGCCAGATCAGTAGGTGACCGGCAGGGTACAACTTAGCTGGCGGATTCGACAGTATTGCGTGCAACCGATTTTTCGCTGGACAGCAATGCAGCGATTTTGGCGAATAGGCCTTTAAGCGACACAAGCGGTTTGAAACGGAACTGATCTTCGATGGCTTGCATCATAAGTTGACGCTCGAGTTCGTCGGTTAAACGGATGTCTTTGCCTACGTTGATCATAACTAGCCTCTTTACTTTGAATAATGAACAATGAACGGTTCGTTCAGGGTTATCCCTATTATAGGGTTAACCCTGACATCAAAGCAAGAGAATATATTGCAGTGCCGCAAAGTGTTGCGTACGCGATACTTATTTTTTCCTGTAGCTTGCTGCGACCATTTCAAAGCTGAACAGGCGGCAGTCCAGGGCGCCGTTGAACAGGGGATAGCGGCGCAAAGGCTTCAGGCGTAATTCACGTGGTAAATCCATATCGCTGGAAATAATGCTGACGTTCCAGCCACTGTAGTGCTGTTTCAGGTTCTGTGCCCAGTCGCGCCATAGCCCGCTTTCTTCCTCGCTGGGCAAGCGTTCGCCGTAAGGGGGGTTGGTGACCAGCCACCCTGTTTCGGCAGGCGGGGGTACCCTACGGGCGTCGCCGACTTCAAATCGAATCGAGTCGGGGGTGAGCCAGGATCGTTCGAGGTTGGACTTTGCTGCTTCAATAGCAGCCGGGTCCAGATCGTATCCGACGATAGGGCTTTCCAGTTGCGTTGCAATATGCGAGCGCGCTTCGTCTTTAAGGTCGCGCCAATGGCGGGCATCGTGATCGCGCAGCCGTTCAAAGCCGAAAGGGCGCCAAATGCCCGGGGGCACGCCTAAAGCGATCCAGGCGCCTTCGATCAGTATGGTGCCGCTGCCGCAGAAAGGATCCATCAGTGGTTGGGATGGATCCCATCCCGACAAGGCAAGCAGGCCGGCGGCCAGGTTCTCGCGTAAGGGGGCTTCGCCTTTTTCCAGGCGCCAGCCGCGCTTGAACAGCGATTCGCCAGAGGTATCCAGGTAAAGGGTGGCACTGTCTTCGTTCAGGAAAAGGTGAACGCGCGCATCGGGGCGTACCGTGTCAATATCGGGACGTGCGCCTTCGCGTTCGCGCAGCCGGTCGCAGATGCCGTCCTTGGCGCGCAAGTTGCAATACTGCAGGCTTTGCATGGGGCTGCGTATGGCCGAGGTGTCGACCCGCAGGGTTTGTTCGGCGCCGAACCAGCGCTCCCAGGGGGTGTCCATGGCCAGGTCCAGGATATCGTCTTCGTGATAGGCGGGGCCATGTGCCACTTCGACCAAGACGCGTGTGGCCAGTCGGGAGTACAGATTGGCGCGAAGCACCCCAGTCCAGTCAGTGTGGAAGCGACAGCCGGCGCGGGCTGCCACGGCATCTTCGAAGCCCAGTGCCTGCATTTCAGCAACCAGGGCTTCTTCCAGGCCTTGCGGACACGGGGTGAAAACCGGAAAAATCTCGGCTGCTCTTGTGGGTACAGGCGCGCGGCGTGGATT
>NZ_JBEBUX010000051.1:0-27081 GCF_040393045.1 Pollutimonas bauzanensis
TCATAAATACGACGAAGCCGTCATAAATACGATAAATCTAACGCAAGAAATCGCAAGAACGATAAGGTCAAAAGAGCGGCAGAACCGCCCCGAAACCCTTACGACCTATAAACCGCCAAAGGAGTCTTGCCCTCTAATGCCAGCAACAAATTCGTCGTCGCCATTTCACACATCGCCTCTCGCGTCTCGTGCGTCGCCGAACCAATATGCGGCAAGGCCAATACCCTGGGATGCGTCCGTAAAGGAGAGTCAATAGGCAAAGGCTCGGTATCGAATACGTCCAGCCCCGCCGCCCGCAAGCTGCCGTGATCCAGCGCGTGCAGCAACGCCGCTTCCTGCACAATCGGCCCACGCGCACCATTGATCAGGATCGCGCCGGATTTCATCAGCGCAAACTCTTGCGGCCCGATCATGCCCCGCGTCTGCTCCGTCAACGGCAGCACCATCACCACGAAATCGGAATTAGCCAGCACCTCGTGCAGCGTTGCCGCTTTCGCCCGCCCCTCGGGCAGACCACTGGCAACGGGTGTGCGCGTGTGATAAAGCACAGGCATGTTAAAACCCATGGCAGCCCGTTGGGCCAAGGCCTGGCCGATACGGCCGTAGCCAAGAATGCCGAGCGTCTTGCCATGCACATCCCACCCATACAGCTCTTCCCCAACGCTGCGATCCCAGCGGCCATCCTGCACATATCGGGCCAGTTCTGCCACCCGGCGACTGGTAGTCAGCACCATGGCGAACAATAAATCGGCAACGGTCTCGGTCAGCACGCCTGGGGTATGGCATAGCGTAATGCCGCGACGCGCCAAAGCTTCTGGCGAGAATTTGTCGACGCCGACCGAAATACTGGAAATGACTTCCAAGCGCTCGGTCTTGGCCAATATGCTCTCGTCTATCAAATAGCTGGAACCAATCATGCCTTGCGCTTGCGGTAGCGCCGCCAAGAACGCATCCCGTTGCGCTGGGATCCGCGGATTGGCGATCACCACATCATGTTCGTGGCTGATGCGGGCGAGTTGGTCATCTGGCAATTGCCGATACACCAAAACCTGTTTGCGGCTCATATTCCAACCCGCCCCAATTCCTGACGCGTGGGCAAGCCTTCCGTGTCGCCTAAAACCTGCACCGCCCGCGCACCTATCCAGGATCCACGCTCGACAGCCTCACGCAAAGGCAGGCCTTCCAGCAAGGCACTGATGACGCCGACGGCAAAGCCATCTCCGGCCCCTACGGTATCCAATACCTTTTCAACCGGGCATCCGGCAACGTAAGCCTGCTCTTGCCCGTTATCAAAGTAGGCGCCCTCGGCACCCAGCTTGACCACGACCAGCTTCGCGCCATGATCGCGATAAAAGGCCGCAATCATTTCGGGGGTTTGGGCCCCTGTCAGCAAGCGCCCTTCTTCTATCCCTGGAAACACCCAGTCTGCGCCAAAGGCTAATGCATTGATCGCCTCTCGCATACGTTCCGTTGACGACCATAAAGTCGGACGCAAATTGGGGTCGAATGACACTGTCTTGCCGGCCGCGCGCATTAAAGACATGGTCCTGCGCTGCACCTCATAGCAATTGTCTGAAATCGCCGCAAACACGCCGGTGCTGTGCAAATGCCGGGCGCTTAACAGCCAAGGCTCATCGATATCCGATAGCTGCATTTGACTGGCGGCGGACCCCTTGCGGTGGTATTCGATAGGCGGGTCGCTGCCGTCGGTAACCTGCCCCTTGAACTGCATGGCCGTCCTCTGCGCCGGGTCGCTGATTACATGCGAGCAATCGATGCCCTCGCGCACCATTTCGGCGAGCAGATAGCGCCCCATCGAGTCAGCGCCCAAACGACTGGCCCAACCAACTTTCAGGCCCAAACGGGCCAAGCCGATGGCTACATTGGTCTCGGCGCCGGCCGTACGCTTGTGGAAAGCCTGCGCCTGCTCCAACGGCCCGGGCCGGTCGGCCACGAGCATCATCATGGCTTCCCCGAAGGTTACAACGTCCAGCATAGCGCTCATGATTTTTCCTTCAGATTACGCAATTCATCAATAGCCGCGCGGGTCACAGACAACAGGTCATCGCCCACCAGCGGATACTCGATGGCGCAAGGCAGGCTACGCGGCAATGTCCGCAATATGGCCCGCCAAGGCGCCACGGAATCCGTCAACGGAACGGCGACCCAACGCGCCGGTTGCCGCTGTACGCCCTTGCAATGCACATAGCGCACGCGTGCAGCAAAGACCTGCGCTGCTTGCAGCGGGCATTCACCTTGCCAGTGCCAGTTGCCCATATCGAAGGTCATGCCCAGCGTCAGGCCGCTGGCATCCGCCTCGCTGAAGAACTGCTGCAGACAATCCAGCGTGCCGGCCGTCGCCGTCTGGTCGTTTTCGATCAGCAAACTGATGTTTTGCCCATCCAGGCGTTGCTTCATCGTATTCAGCTCTTCGGCATTAGCCGAAGAAAACGCCCCTATGGACATCTTCAAAACAGGCGCATTCAATGCGATGGCGCCCGCCAGGCCGCGTTCCAATGCCGGCAAATTCAAAGCACCCGTTTGATCCCACAGCATTTCAGGGCTGGAATACACGCATGCCATGCCCGCATCGCGCACTGCGGTCGCAAGTTCCGCCAACTCGTTGTTGCGCCCTTGCAGAAGCTCGCCGCGGATCTCGACACCATCGGCACCTGCGGCGTGGCACAGCTCCACGAACCAGCGCTGTCCATGCCGCCGCACCTCGCTTGCGCCAAAAGACGACAAGGAAATAATAATTTGATTAAACGAATTCATGATTCCGGAGAGGCCGCACGCTGGCGGCCCGCAGCAAACGAAGCAAGGCAAGAACGCCAAGCTCCGACATCGACACAGCAGGCGCCATGAGGGCGCCCTTGATACTAGGAATTAAGGATCTGACCCAGAAAACTGCGGGTTTTTTCGTTTTGAGGATTGCCGAAGAATTTTTCGGGCGATGCCTGCTCGATAATTTTTCCGTCCGCCATGAAAATGACCCTGTCGGCCACGCTGCGAGCAAACCCCATTTCGTGTGTGACACACAACATGGTCATGCCGTCTTCGGCCAAACCTATCATGGTGTCCAGCACTTCCTTGACCATTTCAGGGTCCAGCGCCGAAGTAGGCTCGTCGAACAGCATAATTTTGGGTGTCATGCACAGTGCCCGCGCAATAGCCACACGCTGCTGCTGCCCGCCGGATAACTGGCTGGGAAATTTGCGAGCCTGATCGGCTATGCGAACGCGCGTCAGATACTTCATGGCCAGGGATTCGGCTTCAGCCGCGCTAATGCCGCGCGACCGCATGGGGGCAAGCATACAGTTCTGCAACACGGTCATATGCGGAAACAGATTGAACTGCTGAAACACCATCCCCACTTCTTGACGGATCGCATCAATATTTTTGGCGTTGGCGGTCAGGTCAATGCCGTCGACCACAATTTTGCCTTGCTGTATCTTTTCCAGCCCGTTGATGCAACGGATCAGCGTCGATTTCCCCGACCCTGACGGGCCGCAGATAACGATACGTTCCCCTGCCGCAACGGTCAGGTCAATATCAGTCAGCGCGTGGAATTTTTCGTACCACTTGTTAAGGCCTTCGATCTCGATGATGGTTCCACCCTTGCGGGCGGAACTATCCGATTCATCGACAACAAGCGTAGTCTGTTTGTCAGTCATGATAAATCGCTAAGTGAATCAAGAGGCTTTCAGTTCGGGCAAAGGCGTGCCCAACCATTTTTCGAACAGCTTGCTGAATTCGCCGTCCTTGATGTTTTTATCAACCAGCTTGTTGACGGCTTCAAGGGTCTTGGGTTCGCCCGGACGCAAGGCAACCGCCATTTCTTGCTGCAGCAATACAAATTTGTTTTCGAAACGATCAGGTGCGCGCTTGGCGATCTGGGCGGCTACCGTGGTCGAGCAGCCAATGGCATCGACTTGACCAGACAACAAGGCCTGCATGGCTGACGCGTCGTCATCGAAGCGGCGAATGTTGGCATCTTTGGGAGCCACTTTGCTTACCGCGATGTCTTGCGTACTGGCGCGGGCTACGCCGATGCGCAGGCCGGACAGGTCTTCAGCCTTGGTGATCTTGGCATCTTTACCACCAAACACAACGATCTGGGCAGCCGAGTACGGATGCGAAAACTGCACTTGCTTGGCGCGCTCGGGCGTGATGGCCAGCGAGGCAATCAACATATCTACTTTGTTGGTCAACAAGTACGGAATACGATTAGGACCGGTCACACCAATGATATTCACCTTGACGCCCAAGTCTTTGGCCAACTGCCTGGCCACGTCGGCATCATAGCCATCGGGCTTGTTTTCTGCATTCAAGATGCCATACGGAGGGAAGTCGACAAGCATGCCTATCGTCAGTTCGCCCTTTTCCTTGATCTGGTCCAGGGTTTCGGCGCTGGCTGCCGTCGTACCCAAAGCCAGCGCTGCGCAGCTTGCCAACAATGTCGCGCCGACAAAAGAGCGCATTTTCTTGATTACGAACATATCGTGTCTCCAGGATTGAACTGCAACTTCAATAAAAACAGGGGGTTGGTATATGCAAACTTCTTCTAGCGTTGCAGCGACACTGCAAGGCGCCGTTCCATATAGGCGGCCAGCAACGACAAAGGCCAGCACAACAGGAAGTAAATGATCGCCACGACGGAAAACACCACCATGGGTTGAAAAGTGGCATTGTTGATGATTTGCCCGGCGCGGGTAAGTTCGGTAAAGCCGATAATGGCCGCCAGCGACGTCCCTTTGACAATCTGCACCATGTAGCCCACCGTGGGTGGCACCGCAATCTTCAAGGCTTGCGGCAACACGACGTCGCGCATTTTGTGGCGATACGACAGCCCCAAAGCCTCGGCCGCTTCCCATTGGCCGCGTGGAATCGCTTCGATACAGCCGCGCCAGATTTCGCCCAGGAACGCGCCGCTATTGAGCGTAAGGGCCACGGCAGCGGCCAGCCACGGGTTGATATCCAGGCCAATGACGGGTGCACCAAAGAACACCAGGAACAATTGCAGCAACAGCGGCGTCCCACGGAACAATTGGATAAAGCCAATTGACAGGGCGTGCGCTGTTTTGCTTTCAGAGGTTCGCGCCAGGGCGACAATAAGCCCGACGATGCCCCCGCCAATAAACGCCATGATGGACAACAAGACGGTCCATTGAGCAGCCTCAACGATGAACCAGAGATCGGAATAGCCAAAAGTACGCATTATCGACGGTCCGGATAATTAAGGCCCCACTGGTACATCAGTCGGAACAAGTAAGAAAAGGCCAGCGTCAACAAAAGATAGATGCCGGTAATAACAATATAAATTTCAAAGCTTCGGAAGGTTTCCGATTGCAGGTTGGCCGCCACTGAAGTCAGGTCGTCGGCTGAGATGACCGACACCACGCTGGAAGCCAGCATCAGCAAAATGAACTGACTGGTCAGGGCCGGATAAATGGCGCGCAAGGCGGGCTTTAACACCACAAAGCGGAATATCTCGATGCGCGACAGGTTTAGCGCCAGACCGGCTTCGATTTGCCCCTTGGGGATGGACTCGATCCCGGCGCGCACAATTTCAGTGGCATAAGCCCCCAGGTTGAACACCATGGCGACCAAAGCGGCGGTATAGGGTGACCAGCGCACGCCCACGGCCGGCAGCGCAAAGAAAAAGAAAAACAGCTGAACCAGGAATGGCGTATTGCGTATGACTTCAATATACGCATTGATCAGCCAGCGCAGCGGCGCCGGGCCAGCGGTTTTACCCCACGCGCACAGGATCGCGACGATCGACCCGAACACGATGGCCAGGAATGACAATTGGATCGTCATCCAGGTGCCGTGAAGCAGCAAAGGCCAGGCTTCGAATACCGGGCCAAATTGGAAGGAATAATTCACGTTAATTTTTAAACCTTAGGTATTGCTGGCGGATAAAAGCATACCGCGCCAGACACAAAACACCTACACAAACAAAGGTATCGTTTTCGATACCAAACAAGGACGCAAACTGGACATGAACCGCTGCACAGGGCGCCAGCGCTTATGAAACCGGTTTCACAGTTTAATGGCAAAGAGGCAAAATTATATCAGTAGTTACCCTAATCAATACAAGCCCAGCGCGCTTTAACGGCCTGGGGCCTACTGTTGCGAAGATCCGCGGACCCTCAGCAAGCCAGGCAGCAACGCTTTGCGCGCTGGCAAATCCGAACCTGCTATACGCTGCATCAGGCACTCGGCCGCCAAGCGGCCCAACTGGTCGGTAGGCTGGGAAATGGTGCTGATACCTGGTCCTACGTAAGGCGCCCACTCGGTGTCGTCAATCCCGATCAAGCCTATGTCCTTACCCAGCCGCCAGCCAAGCTGGGCAATGGCGGCAATAACGCGCAACGTGACTACCGCGTTGTTCGAAAGAATAGCCGGCGTAGTCGAGCGGGCATGCGCCCGAGCGCGTGCCGCTTGCAGCGCATCAATCAAGGCGCCCTGCTCGTCCGGCTGACTTTCCACGCACTGGCCATGCACCACGTCGCCCTTTTCACCGACAAACGTCTTGAAGGCGCTGACACGTTCCACGCGCGAACTCACGCCGCCCAGTGGCTCTGAGACCAGCAGTATTTCCTTGTAACCCTCGTCCAGCAAGTGCTGTGCGCCCAGGAAAATGGCTTGGTGGTTATCCAACGAAACGAAATCCACGTCCAGTCCATGATGCTGGCGATCGACCAGAACTATCGGTTTCCCCTGGCGCGCCGTTTCCAACAGGGCTCCCGCATCATGGCCCATGGTATTCAGAATGAATCCTTCTACCCTATACGACGATAACGCGTGTATGCCAGCGCTTTCGCGCTCGATTTCATTTCCAAGGTTAAACAGCATCAGCAGGTAACCAGCCTCTCGGCAGGCCTGTTCGGCGCCGCGCAAAACGGCTACCGAATAGGGGTTGGTAATGTCAGCCACCACCAAACCTATCAGGCGCGAACGCCCGCGCTTTAGCGCCTGAGCCATGGGGCTGGGCGTATAGCGCAGTTCGTCGATAGCAACCTCGACCCGCAAAGCGATTTCGGGGGAAAGCAAAGTCTCGCGATGATTCAGAAATCGCGAGACGGTGGCCTTTGATACACCCGCATGACGCGCGACATCGGCGATCGTACTGCGGACCGGATTTTTGATCATAGTTACTTTTAAATCTGGTGAAACAACTGCAAGCAATGCGGGCCATTGTAGCGGGCTATTGCTCCAATCTGAGCCAAGCACCGTTTAAACGATGGCTCTTCAATACCGTTTCAATAAACCGGTGGCCAGCTACACCATCGTCCACGCCGGGAAGGAAATCCGCAATAGCAGATTTGGGCCCGCCCGACTCAAGGGCCAATATTTGATCTGCAGCGTCACGATACAACTGCGCAAAGGCTTCAATGTAGCCCTCGGGATGTCCGGCCGGGATACGCGTGGCAGCCATGGCGGCGGGGCTTTCCGCACGGCCTCGAGTAATACGCTGCGCCGCCCCGCCTTGCGGGGTCAACCACAATACGTTTGGATCTTCTTGATTGAAGCGCAGTTGTGCAGTACTACCGTAGACACGAAGCGTCAACGCATTTTCGCAGCCCGTTGCCACCTGGCTTGCCCACAGCGTGCCGCGTGCACCATTGGCATAGCGCATCATGACTTGCACATGATCATCCAGCACACGGCCAGGCATGAAAGTATGCAGCTCTGCTGAAATTTCGCTAGGTTGCTGGCCGCTGACATAAGCAGCCAATTGATAGGCATGTATGCCCACGTCGCCCAGCGTACCCGCCGGGCCCGCAACGGCCGGGTTTTCACGCCACCCCCCATCTCCGGTCAAGGCCGCCGCATCGGCCCACCAGTCCTGGGAATACTCCACCTGCACCAACCGCAGTTCGCCAATGGCGCCTTGCGCGACCAGCGAACGAGCGTGGCGTATCAAGGGATAACCGGTATAAGTGTGAGTCAATACAAACAGCAAGCCGCTGCGCTGCGCAAGCGCTTGTAAAGCCAAGGCCTCATCCAATGACACCGTCAGAGGCTTATCGCAAATAATATGTATGCCTTCTTCCAGGAAAGCTTTGGCAATGCGCGCATGCAGATGATTAGGGGTGACAATGGACACCGCTTCGATACCGCCCTGCCCGCTGCGTCGTAATGCGCCTTCGCGTTGCGCCATTTCCTGCCAGTCGGCATAGCTGCGTTCTGAGGCTATGCCGATATCACCGGCACTCGCCGCTGCCCTGTCCGGATCGCTGGACAACGCCCCCGCCACCAAGTCGTAGCGGTCATCCAGGCGTGCCGCCATGCGATGCACGGCGCCAATGAATGCACCGCGACCGCCCCCCACCATGCCAAGTTTTATACGCCTATGCATTGCGGTCATTCCTTAGCTAATTCCAAGAATTTTTCTATGCTGGTCTTGCGGCATTGTGCTTTTGGCGAAATCGTCAAAAGCATGGTCGGCCACCTGAATAATATGCCTGGTGATAAACGGCGCGCCTTCTGCCGCACCCTGCTCGGGGTGCTTGATGCAGCACTCCCATTCCAGCACCGCCCAGCCTGCATAGTCGTACTGCGCCATCTTGGAGAAAATCGATCCGAAATCAACCTGGCCGTCCCCTAAAGAACGGAAACGCCCGGCGCGGTCTTGCCAGTCGGCAAAACCGCCATACACGCCCTGTCGCCCAGTGGGCCTGAATTCGGCATCCTTGACATGAAAGGATGTGATGCGTTCGTGATAGATATCGATAAACGCCAGATAGTCGAGTTGCTGCAATACAAAGTGACTGGGGTCGTACAGGATATTGGCGCGGGCATGCCCGCCCACCGCATCCAGAAATCGTTCAAAGCTTAGTCCGTCGTGCAAGTCTTCACCTGGATGAAGCTCGTAGCTTACGTCCACACCTGCGGCATCAAACGCATCCAGTATCGGCCGCCAGCGCCGCGCCAGTTCGGCGAACGCGGTTTCAACCAGCCCTGCCGGGCGTTGCGGCCAGGGGTACAAGTAAGGCCAGGCCAACGCACCGGAAAACGTAGCATGCGCTGTCAGCCCCAGTCGTTGCGAAGCGCGTGCCGCCAGCAGCAACTGGTCGTGCGCCCATTGGGTGCGAGCAGCCGGATTCCCGCGTACTTCAGGCGCGGCGAAACCATCGAACAGCGTATCGTACGCAGGATGAACCGCCAATAGCTGCCCTTGCAAATGCGTAGAGAGTTCAGTGATGGCCACGCCATGTTCAGCCAGCATCCCGCTGATATCGTCACAATATGACTGACTATCGGCGGCCTGCTGAATATCGAACATGGCGGGATCGCTGGTTGGTATTTGCACGCCTTTATAGCCCAGGCTGCTGGCCCAGCGGGCAAGACCTTCCAGGCTATCGAAGGGCGGCACCTTGCCGGCAAATTGTGCCAGGAAAATTCCCGGCCCCTTAATGGTTTTCATAGCAGCACTTAGAAAGGAGAGTCAGGGAAATAAAAATCCTTGGCGTTTTCCTTGGTAATCAACACCGAAGGAATAATCGTGTTGGCTGGCAGTTGTTCACCTTTAAGACGGGCCTCGGCGGTCAGCTTGATGGCGTCGTAGATAAACTTGGGCGAATAGGAAACATCAGCCTGGATAAGAGGATTACTGCCATCGATAATGGTTTTGACCATACCCTTGGCGCCGGCCCCGCCGAAGACCTCCTTGATATCGGTACGCTTAGCCTGTTCAATCGCTTTCAGCACACCGAACGCCATGTCATCGTCGGCTGCCCAAACGGCGTCGATATGCTTGAAGCGCGTCAAGTAGTCTTGCATGACCTTGAAAGCATCGTCGCGATTCCAGTTGCCATAGCGCGCATCAAGCAATTTGATATCGGGATATTTTTTAATAACTGCGTTAAATGCGTCCATACGCTCGTTATCCAGCGTTGTGGCAATGCCCCGCAAAGCCACGATATTGCCCTTGCCGTTCATCTGTTTTACCAGGTACTCGGCAGGCAGACGCCCAAATGCCGTGTTGTCGCCCGATACATAGGCATCTTGCGCGCTGGTATCGGTCAACCCCCTATCCACCACCGTGACATACACCCCCTTCTTTTTGAGTTGTGCCACAGGCTGGGTCAGCGAAGCGGACTCGAAAGGCATAATCACCAGGGCGTTGATCTTGTTGACGGTAAGCAGGTCCTGCAGTTGGTTGGCCTGCTGGGGCGCGCCGCTGGACGTCTTGACTATCACTTTCAAATCGGGATGCGCTTTCTCGAGCTCGGCCTTGGCCTGGTTGGACCACCACACTACACCTGCCGTAAAACTATGCGTCGCCGCCGGTATAGACACGCCCAGATTAACTTTCTGTTGGGCCATCGCACCGCAGGACATGCCCACGGCGGCTACTGCCGACAGTGCGACAGCCAATTTTCGTATCGTGAATTTCATTGTTGTCTCCAGATTTGATACATCGAAAGCCGCAACCAACTGTTGCGATAAACCAATAACACTATGAACGCCGGCGCTGCAGGAAAGCCACAATAATGATGACAAAGCCTTGCACGGCTGCATTCAGGTAAACGCTGATGATGCTGGTCAGATTCAGGATATTGCCGATAACGGAAAGCAGGATCGCCCCTACTACCGTACCTGTCATCGTGCCCGCACCGCCCTTAAGCGCGGTGCCGCCCACAATGACAGCCGCGATGGCTTCCAGCTCCCACAACAACCCCGTAGTCGGGCTGGCCGAACCCAGACGCGGCACATACAACACCGTTGCTATACCCACGCACATACCCAGCAGCACATACGTAAGGGTTTTGGTCAGATCGACATTCACAGCGGCGTAACGCGCCACCTGCTCATTGGAGCCAATCGCCTGCACATAGCGCCCGAAGGTCGTTCGATTCAATACCAGGCCGCCCAGCAGAGCAATGGCGACAAAAACCCAAACGGGTATTGGTATTCCTAGCAGGCTGCCGTAATACACCGGGCTGTATGCGTCTGACACGGCCATATCCAGCGTAATCGCGCCGCCATCCGATAAATAGGTAAGGTACGCACGAAAAATACCCAAGGTCCCCAGCGTGACAATAAAGGGCTCGATACGTCCGCGCGTGATCAGCAAGCCATGCGCCAAACCCAACAAGGCGCCCAGCGCCAATGCAAAGCCCATTCCCAGTACGATCACCCATATTGGCGATGCTATTGCACCCATCAACGCGTTCATGACCAGGATCATGCTGCCTGCTATCAGCGCCGCCATGGACCCAACCGACAAGTCAATGCCGCCCGAGATGATGACGAAACACATGCCTACAGAAATAATGCCTATGAACGCGGTGCGCGTCAGCACATTCATAATGTTGTCGATATCGGCAAAGCTGCTGTTAAGCGCGGTGCCCGCAATACATAACAGCACCAGACCGACAATAGGGCCCAAGCCATGCAAGCGGCTACCCCACGTCGGCGTGGTGCGTCGAGCCAGCGCTATGCTGTCCGGCTGCGCCGTGGCAGGCGTTTCAGGCGACTTGGTGTGTTCCGGTTGCATGGGCAATCAGCTCCTTTTCGTTTAAATGGTCGGACGCAAGAACCGCCTGCATGCGGCCAGCACGCATCACCGCAACGCGATGGCATAAACCAATCAGTTCCATCAGTTCGGACGAAATGACGATGACCGCCAGGCCTTGCCGCGCCAAGTCCTGAATCAGAAAATAAATATCGCGCTTGGCGCCGACATCAACCCCGCGTGTAGGTTCGTCAAGAATGACAACACCGGGATCGGGCTGCAACACTTTAGCCAGCGCCAATTTCTGCTGATTGCCTCCCGACAACGCCGATGCCAGGTTGTCGGTGTTGCCCGTACGAATACCGAATTTTTTTATAGCGATATCCAGGGCGCCGCGTTCTGCCTGGCTGCTTAACAAGGGATGCGCATAACGCTCCAGCGCCATCAGCGTCACATTCTGGCGCATACCGAAAGCCAGCAAGATCCCCTTGCCCTTGCGGTCCTCGCTAAGATAGGTCAGCCCTTGCTTGGCTGCCTGCCGGGGATTGCGAATATGGCACTCTTTGCCGTTCAAGAGAACCTGGCCACCGCCGCGTTCCCGCAGCCCCATCAAGCCCTCGAACAGTTCGGTGCGTCCCGCCCCCACCAGGCCGCCAAAGCCCAGTATTTCACCGGGTCTGACAATGAAACTGATATCGGACGCCCATCCGGGCACGCTCATGCCACGAACCTCAAGCACCGGCGCCTCGTCGGAAGAAACCATAAGCTTGGGAGGATACAAATCAGCTAATTCTCTACCCACCATCAAATTGGCCATCTGCTGGCGCGACACGCTGGCAGTAGGCGCCCGGGTAATGTACTTGCCATCGCGCATTACGATGATGTCATCCGTTACTCGCTCGACCTCATCCAGCTTGTGCGATATATAAATAATCGTGACGCCGTTCTTGCGGAACTGTTCAATCAGGGAAAACAGCCTTTCCGTTTCACCCGGCGTCAAAGTGGCGGTCGGTTCGTCCATGACCAGCAGTCGCGCATTTTTTGCCAGAGCCTTGGCAATTTCCACAAGCTGCTTTTCAGCCACAATCAACTGACTAACCTTCGTGTCCGGACTGACCGCCAAGCCAACCTCACCCAACAAACGAGCAGCCTCACGGTTCATTGCCTTGCTATCCAGAAACCAACCCTGCTTTTTTTCATGTCCCAGGAATATGTTCTCGGCTATCGTCAAGTCGTCTGCCAGATTGATTTCCTGGTGAATCAAGACAATACCCGCGCGCTCGGCGTCTCGGGACGACGCAAAACGGCGAACCTCATCATTGACGAGAAGCTCGCCTTCAGACGGCTTTTCATAGCCGCACAGGATTTTCATCAGTGTCGATTTACCCGCGCCGTTTTCACCCAGCAAGCCATAAACACGCCCTTTCGCCAGATCGAAGCTGACACCATGCAAAACCCTGACAGCGCCAAAGTCCTTGCTAATGGACTGAAATCTGACCGAAAGACTCATCAGGCACTCTCCCTTAACACCAGCCTATGCGGCAACACTACGCCTGTAACCGGCGTAGTGGCATCGTCGAGCTGCTTAAGCAATAAATAAGCGGCTTGTTCGCCCAAGGCCCGCATGGGCTGCCTTACGGTGCTTAGGGCGGGACAAGTCTGCTCAGCCAGCGCGATGTCGTCAAACCCCATCACGGCCATATCGCCGGGAATCTGCAAACCCGCTACCTGCAGTCCCCTCATAACGCCGATTGCCAGCGTATCGGAAACAGCAAACACTGCGCTGGGCCGCTTTGCAAGTGCCATCAGCATATCTGCCGCCTTCCTGCCTGCTGAAAAATTCAAGCTATCGACTTCGAGGCAGTAATCGCTATTCAGCTCAATGCCCGCCTGCGCCAGCGCATCGGCATAGCCACACAAGCGTTCGCGTGCATACATGAAGCGTGTGTCTGAATTAACAAAGGCGATACGTGTATGCCCCTGACTGATCAGATAAGAAGTCGCCTCATGGGCCGCCGCGCGGTTGTCTATGCCCACATAAGGCACGGCAACGCTGCTATCGAATTCACAGCATGCTACCCACGGAAAGCCTATCCCATGGCTATGCAAAGCTTGCTGCACCGTATCGGGATCCAGGCAAATCGCGCCATCGGCGCGGCGCGCTTCAAGCAAGTCGAAATAACGACGTTCACGGTTAGCATCCCCGCCTGTTTCGCATAACAATAAGGAATAGCCGTTATCCTGCAAAACGCTATCAATGCCTTGGACAATTTCCGCATAAAAGGGGTTGCCAATGTCGGGCACCATGGTCAGCAACAAACGGCTTTCATCGGTGCGCAAACTGCGCGCCAACTGGTTGACCCGATAGCCCATGGCCTGAACCGAAGCCGCTACACGAGCACGCGTAAGTTCTTTGACCGCCTGATTACCATTAAGCACCCGCGACACCGTTGCCACGGACACGCCTGCGTGCTTGGCCACTTGGGCAATGGATACGGCACTGCGCATCAAAACATCCTTGCATCTAAGAAATGTAATCGATTACATTATTTCACTCACCTATCCAGCTTTCAATTAAGGACTTACCCTTAAGTTAGGCAGGCTTTACAAGCGGACTAACATGTAGCTTAATTACAAGGATGGCATCATCCACCGCATAGGTGCTTACTGATAACAAAAGGAAAGCTCGCTCATGGCGACAACACCCGCGTTTGATATCGTTTTTTTCGGAGGTACCGGCGACCTTGCCGTGCGCAAGCTGATTCCGGCGCTGTACCAGGCTCATAAAGCGGGTACGCTGCATCCGGAAGGCCGTATCTTCGCCTTGGGCCGCAAGCCTATCGGCATCGACGGCTACCTGAAGGTACTAGAGCAACGCGTCAAACCCGCCCTTGGCGCCAGCTACGACGATGCCGCGTGGAACGGCTTTATTCAGCGCCTGAATTTTCACACGCTGGACGCAAACAACGCCACCGACTACCAAGCCCTGGCCCAGACTATCGGCAACTCGCCGGACCGCATCACGGTGTGTTACCTGGCTACAGCGCCGGACTTGTTCACCATCATCTGCCAGCACCTGGCCCAGGTCGGCCTGAACCATCCCTGCGTGCGCGTGGTGCTTGAGAAACCGCTGGGGCACGACCTGACGTCCTCAAACACCATCAACGAAGCCGTAGGGCAGTACTTCACGGAAAATCAGATCTACCGCATCGACCACTACCTGGGTAAAGAGTCCGTACAGAACCTGATGGCAATCCGTTTCAGCAACACCTTGTTCGAACCTTTGTGGCGCCGCGAATGGATAGACAACATACAAATCACTATCGCAGAAGAGCTGGGTGTCGAGGAACGCGGCGAATTCTATGACCGCACCGGCGCCCTGCGGGATATGCTTCAAAGCCATTTGCTTCAGTTGTTGTGCATTGTGGCAATGGAGCCGCCCGCCAGCCTGTCCGAAGACGCCATACGCGACGAAAAGCTTAAGGTGCTTAAATCCCTGAAGCCATTCAGCACCGAAGATGTCCTGGCTAAAAGCGTGCGCGGCCAATACCGTAGCGGCGCCATCAACGGTGCGCCAGTCGTGGCATATCGGGAAGAAAACCATGTCGCCCCCGATAGCAACACTGAAACTTTCGTGGCATTACAAGCCGAAGTTGCCAATTGGCGTTGGGCCGGCGTGCCGTTTTTCCTGCGCACCGGCAAACGCATGCCAGAGCGTGTCGCAGAAATCGTCATCAATTTCCGTGACGTCCCACATGCGTTATTTCCCATGCCCTTGGGCGTGCATTCCGCAAACCGCCTGGTCATACGGCTGCAACCCAAAGAAAGCGTGCGCCTATACTTTCTGGCCAAAGAGCCCGGCGACGCCATGAACCTGCAGCCCACCTATTTGAATCTGGATTTCCACACCATGTTCAAGGCGCGCTGGGCTGACGCCTACGAGCGTTTGCTGCTGGATGTCATACGCGGCAGGCTGGCGCTATTCATGCGTCGCGACGAACAGGCGCAAGCCTGGACGTGGGTTGAACCCATACTGGATTGCTGGGGCAAATACGCGTCCGCACCGAAAACCTATACTGCGGGAAGCTGGGGTCCTGCGGCATCCAGCGCGCTGGCATCCCGGGCCGGATGCTTGTGGCACGAGGAAACCTGATATGTGGCACGCATTCGATGAACAAGAAACCTATCTGGCCGAACTGACAGACCATATAACGGCCCGTCTGCGCCACACCGTACAGGATCAGGGCTACGCCGGCTTTGCCGTCTCGGGCGGGAAGTCCCCCATCCCCTTGTTCCAACGGTTAAGCCAGGCCGACATTCCCTGGGAAAAAATCCATATTACGCTGGTCGACGAGCGCTTCGTTTCACCCACCGATCCCGATAGCAACGAATACCTGGTGCGCCAGCACTTGTTGGCGAATCGCGCCAGCAAGGCTCAATTCACCGGGCTGGTCAGCCACCCCGCCGACATCGCAAAGTGCGTGCAACAGGCTAATAGCCAAAACCATGACATTACCCTTGCCCTATTAGGCATGGGGGACGACGGCCACACCGCATCCTTGTTTCCGGGCGCGCCGCAATTGGCCCAGGCACTGGACACCAGCCGCCCAGAACGCTACGTGCAAATCAACCCGCCCGCAGCGCCCTACGAAAGAATAAGCATGACGCTTGCCGCCATCCTGAAAGCGCAACATTTGGTGCTTGCCATCGCGGGACAACACAAGCACGACATCTACCAACAAGCCTCAAGGCAGGCGACGCCCACCCTGCCGGTCAGCTACCTTATCGCACAAACGGGAGCGCCCCTGGATGTCTACTGGCACGCTTGAACACCTCCCCCATCTGGTCGCCGATATCGGCGGCACACACGCACGCTTTGCTTTGTGTACGTCGGTGCATGATATTGACAAGATCAGCGTCATGGCCGTGGCAGACTTTCCCACGATCGTCCAGGCAATCACACATTACCTGCACAGCATCGGCGATCCAACCGTAACCCACGCCGTCATCGGCATCGCCAATCCGATATTGGGCGATCATATAAAAATGACCAACTTCCCGTGGGAGTTTTCCATCGAGGCGACACGTAAAGCATTGGGGCTCAAGAAGCTCCATGTCATCAATGACTTTACCGCCCTTGCCCTGTCCCTGCCTTACCTGCCTGCAAATGAACTCCGCGCCATTGGCGGCGGCCAGGCAGTGCCGGGTACACCCTTAGGGCTGCTGGGCCCGGGCACAGGCCTGGGCGTCTCCGCGCTGATTCCTGGTGCAAAGGGAAGCTGGACGCCGCTTGCCGCTGAAGGCGGTCATGTGAGTTTCGCTCCTTGCGACGAGCGCGAGCAGTTGCTGTGGCAGCAGGCTCGCAAAGAACATAGCCATGTGTCCATGGAACGCCTGGTATCCGGTTCGGGCCTGCAATTCATTTACCGCGAGCTGTGCCGGCAGGCAGGGAACGATGCGCGGGACTATTCTCCGGCAGACATCACCGAACGCGCCATGGCCGATCGCGACAGGCACTGCCGCGACGCCCTGGACACCTTCTGCGCCATCCTGGGCACCGCGGCCAGCAATCTTGCCGTTACCCTCGGCGCACGCGGGGGCATTTATATCGGCGGCGGCATCATCCCGAAGTTGGGCGATTATTTTGCAACATCGCCGTTTCGAGCCCGCTTCAACGATAAAGGGCGGTTCTCAGACTACCTGGCCGCCATTCCCGTATGGGTCATCACCGGCCAATATCCTGCGCTTTTGGGCGCAGCCGCCCTCCTGGACACCTACCCCGATGAATAAACCCATGTTGGCACAGATTGAACAACGGCTTCCCAGCCTTAGCACAGCCGAAAGCAAAGTCGCACAACTTATTCTTGCGCAAACCCATGCCATCGCCAAATCGGCGCTGGGTGATGTTGCGCAATTGGCCAAGGTCAGCGAGCCCACTGTCATCCGGTTTTGCCGCTCTATGGGATACGACGGCTGGCCTGACTTCAAGATCAAACTGGCTGCCAGCTTGATGGTTGGCGTACCTTACGTGCACTCGTCGCTAAGCGCCAGCGATGGCACCGCCGCCCTTGCCGCGAAAGTACTGGACAATGCCGTGTCGGCCTTGCTGCGGGTCCGCAACGACATCAATGCCGATCGCCTGGATGACGCGATCAGCCTGCTGGATAACGCCCGACGCATTGAGTTCTATGGCGTCGGAAACTCCGGTATCGTAGCCGCCGACGCCCAGCATAAATTCTTTCGCTTTGATGTCTCGACAGTGGCGTATTCCGATACCCACACCCAACTGATGGCGGCGTCGCTGTTGGGGCCCAACGATGTACTGGTCGCCATTTCACACTCGGGGCGATCCAGGGAATTGCTGGATGCGGTCAAGCTGGCGCTGGACAATAATTGTCCTGTCGTGGCGATTACCGCCTCTAATACGCCCTTGGCGCAGCTGGCTACTGTGATGCTGCGCGCCGACACACAGGAAGACACTGCTATCTACAGTCCCATGATTTCCCGATTGGTGCACCTGGCGCTGATCGATGTGCTGGCTTTAGGCCTTGCGCTAAAGCGCGGCCACGACGTCAGCCGGGTGCTGGAAAAAACGAAACAAAGCCTGCGCGACCGCCGACAGGCCTGAACTATGGAAACAGCCGCTATGCCCGATGCCATTCCGCGTGAAACACTACGCGACTTTATAGTTGGCTTGCCCAAGGCCGAACTACACCTGCACATCGAAGGTTCGCTTGAACCCGAACTGCTGTTCGATCTGGCGAAACGCAACGATATTGCCCTGTCCTATGCAACCGTAGACGAGCTGCGCGACGCCTATGCATTCAATGACTTGCAATCCTTCCTGGATATCTATTACGCCGGCGCCAGCGTACTGATTACCGAACGCGATTTCTACGATATGACCATGGCCTACTTGCGCCGGGCTCACGCCGACGGCGTGGTTCATACGGAAATCATGTTCGACCCGCAAACGCACACCGCACGCGGCATTGCCATGGAAACCGTATTCGCCGGCATAGCAAGCGCGCTGCGCGAGGCCCGCGCCTCTCTCGGCATCAGCGCCTACCTGATCTTAAGCTTCCTGCGCCACTTATCCGAAGAGGAGGCCTTTGCCACGCTGACGGCTGCCCTGCCCCTGCGCGAGCAATATCAAGATCTGTGGATAGCCGTAGGCCTGGATTCCGCCGAACACGGCAATCCACCCGAAAAATTCGCCCGCGTTTTTGCCCGTTGCCAGGCTCTTGGATTCAGGCTGGTGGCCCACGCCGGGGAAGAAGGCCCGCCCAGCTATGTGCGCGATGCGCTGGATATGCTGCATGTTGATCGGATTGACCACGGGGTACGCAGCGAAGAAGATCCTGCACTGCTCCAACGCCTGATCCGCGATCAAATCCCCTTGACCGTTTGCCCGCTCTCCAATCTTAAATTGTGTGTGGTCGACGACATGCACGACCACAATATTGCCCGGATGCTACGTAGCGGCGTCATGGTTACCATCAACTCCGACGACCCCGCCTATTTCGGCGGTTATGTGGCCGACAACTATATCGCCTGTGCAGAAGCGCTGAAGTTAAGCCGGCCGGAATTAAACACGTTGGCGAAAAACAGCATCAACGCATCGTTTTTGCCGGAAGTGGAAAAACAGCGGCACTTGAACCGCTTGATGGCAATGGCTTGATCGGCCGACCGACCAATGCAAAAAGCCCACCTTGCGGTGGGCTTTTTTTAAACCAAGGAAGTTATTTAGATAACTTCGATCGATTTGGCTTGAGGACCTTTTTGGCCTTCGGCAGCGACGAAAGAAACGCGTTGGTTTTCTTCGAGCGACTTAAAGCCGGTGCCGACGATGTCGGTGTGGTGCGCGAACAAGTCCTTGCCACCCGATTCAGGCTTGATGAAACCAAAGCCCTTTTCGTTGTTGAACCACTTTACAATACCAGTTTCTGTTTGCATTTTTTGCAATCCCTAAAAAGACGAGCGATATGCTCTATAGAAGACTGTCAAGGTGTAGAGATTTGAGCAAAAAAGTACTGTTTCCTGGTACTTCAGTTGTACTAACTTCAACGAACTTGAAAATCTAACCATTAATAGTACGTCGCGGCCTATACCACAGTCAACACATTATTTCATATGAAAAAATTACTGCGCGACTTTTATAGCAGAAAAACCACACTGGTCGCCCAGGATCTGCTGGGGAAATTGCTGGTTCACCGCGTCGGCGACATTGAACACATAGGGAAAATCGTCGAAGTCGAGGCTTACTTGGGGCCCATCGACTTGGCTGCTCACTCCTCAAAAGGCGTTACGCCACGCACGAAAATCATGTTCGGGCCGCCCGGCTATGCCTATGTCTATCTTATTTATGGCATGCATCACTGCATGAACGTCGTCACCGAACCCGACGGCACGGGTACAGCAGTACTGCTACGCGCACTCGAACCCATTGCCAACATGGCGCACACTAGCAACGGGCCCGGACGGCTTTGCAAGGCAATGGGTGTAGACCGCAGCCATTACGGCCACGATCTGTGCAGCGATGATTTTTATATTGCCGAGACTTGCGAGCAAGACGCCTTTAATATTGTGGCGCGTCCCCGGATTGGCGTGGACTATGCCGGCGAATGGGCCAGCAAACCATTACGCTTCTATATAGAAGGCAACCGTTATGTGTCAAAGAAATAGTCAAAGGACTGATAGGCCATCACACAACGTATCAGCGCCCCCTTCCTCTTTTACAGACACGTTGTGCATAGCGCCAATAACTACTGCTAGTTACTGCTGCAAGTTTGCAGCCTTCGCAATACGGCCGAACTTTTCTCTTTCAGTACGGACAAACTCCTCAAATTCGGCTGTAGGCATTCCACTTGGTTCAGCGCCTTGTGCTTCCAAGGTTGCCCGAACCTCTGGCATATTCATGACAATAGCAATATCCTGCTGAACTTTCTGCACGATATCGTTGGCTGTACCGGCAGGCACGAATATCCCGAACCACTGCGTCAGGTCAAAACGTTCCAACCCTGCTGTTTGAGCTAAAGGTGGCGTCTTGGGCGCCGCCGGGGACGACTTCTGGGATGAAACAGCGAGCGCTTTCAATGTCCCCGCCTGAGCATGCGGCAAGCCTGTAGGCAAACCCGCAAAAGCCAAAGCGACCTGACCTGCCAGCAAATCGCTAATAGAAGGCGCTATCCCTTTGTAGGGGATATGCATCATTTTTATACCGCCCAACTGCTCCAGCAATACAGCTGCCAAATGCTGGGGCGTGCCTGCTCCCGAAGAAGCATAGGTAACGACGTCGGGATGTTCCCGTGCGTAGGCGATTAACTCTTCGGTCGTTGAAAAAGGCTGCCCGGGATTAGCAAGCAAGATAAACGGCAAACGTACAGCAAGCGTAACCGGTTTGAGATCGGTTTCCGGGTTGTATTGCATTTTCGGCATGATGAACTGATTGATCACCACCTCGGCTGTAGCCGACATCATGATAGTAGTTCCGTCTGGCTTAGCCCTCGCCACGTAGGTAGCCCCAATGGATCCGCTACCCCCTGCTTTGTTGGACACCACCACAGGCTGCTTCCACATTTCTGAAAGATGCTTTCCGACCAGCCGAGCGACCGGATCAACACCACCGCCGGCAGGATAGGGTACGACCAAGGTTACAGGCTTATCTGGCCAAGCCGCCTGGGCACCGGCAGCAGCGCCGTATAGCAACAACATACTTGTGGCAATCAACACCTTCAGTTTCATTTTATCTCCTTCTAGTTTGAGTAATTATTGAGGGGTAGCTGAACGATTCAATTTTTCAGCAACATGCTGCGCAATAAAATGCGACACTCGCGCATTGGATTCTGCTGTGACTCCAGCAATATGCGGTGTAAGAATTACATTTGGTACGTCCGCTAACGCAGAGCCCGGCGGCAACGGTTCCTGCACATGCACATCAATAGCAGCACCTGCCAACTTCCCTCTAAGCACAGCCGTAGCAAGCGCCGCCTCGTCGACAACACCTCCACGCGCTACATTGATTAGAATCGCCCCCTCTGGCATCAGTCCGATCCGACGTGCATCCACCAAATTACGCGTACTGTCGCTGAGCGGCACATGCAAGGAAACCACATCGGCCTCGCGAAATAATTGGTCGAGCTCAGCGCAACAACCGACTGTCTGCCAGATGGAGTGCTCAGCATCCAGTGATGGGTCATAAGCCACAACCCGCATCCCAATTGCCTGTGCCAAGTTAGCTGTTATGCGGCCAACCGAACCCAAGCCAACGACGCCAAGCAATTTACCGCCTATTTCCCTACCATTTATAAGCCGCTCACGCGGCCACAGCCCCGCTGCGACCTCGCTTGAAGCGGCATAAGCCCCACGCAGCAGCTGCATGGCGCAGCAGATGACATATTCAGCGACGGCAGCCGCATTGGCCCCCAGGGCGGGAATAACCTCGATGGCCTGCTGACGGCAGAACGCAAGGTCGATATTCTCCAATCCTACCCCCAGACGACCAACAGCCTGCAACCGGGTCTGACATGCAAGCAATTGCGCATTGACCTGCGTTCGATTACGTACTATCAGCGCATCGGCATCAACTAACAATGCTGACAATGCCTCGAGCCGTTCACACAGATCGGGCTCATAAACCACGTCAAAACGCTGGGCCAGCCATTGAACAGCAGCCTCATCCATGAACTCTGAAATAATGATCTTCTTAGTCATGGCGTCATTCCATGCTGGTGCGGACAAGATATTTCTCAACCTCCGCCATGGCGGGCTCAACACCCAAGCCAGGAAGATCTGAAAGCGAGACACAGCCCTTATTCACAACAAAACCAGGTTCAGCCAACAATTCTCTAAGAGGGTTGGGATTGGAATCCACTTCAACATAGCCATCCCCGCCCAATGCCGCTTTAAAATGCATGGAAGCGATTAGGCCTACCCCTCCTCCCAGCCAATGTGGACATAGCCATCGGCCTTGCTCCTGAGCGTAACGACCTACCGGTAAACAACCACTAAATCCACCCCATTTCCCAATATCTGGTTGAATGACGCTTAAGCCGCCCTCGTCTCCTGCCGCCCGGAACGAGTCATCGCCTCGCAAGTTTTCGCCCCCAGCTATCCGCATTGACGTGCTTTTTGCCAAAGCATGCCAAACCTCCAAAGGTGCATCTGCCGGAATAGGCTCCTCGAGCCACATCAATTGATAGGGTTCAAGGCGGCCAGCCATAATAGTGGCCTGCTCAGCGCTCCACGCCTGATTAGCGTCAACCATCAGCACGGCATCCGCCCCCATGGCGGAGCGCAAAGCACGCACATTTTCCTCATCACGTTGATCGCCAAAACCCACTTTCAACTTGAAGGCGGTGTAACCCTCTCGGGCCTTGGCTTCTGCTATTTTCTGAGGCTCATCAGGATTAATTCCCGACGTATATACCGAAATCTTATTGCTGCCGCCCAGAACCTGCCACAGAGGCTTTCCTGCTCGTTTACCAACGATATCCCAGAGGGCAATATCAATACCCGCAATGACCTGCGCCAAAGGACCGGGTTCACCCGACTGGATCGCCAAAATGCGAACATGCGCATTCATCGCTTCGAAACAGGCCTGTGGTGATGGCCACAGGCGCCTGCAAAGTACGTCAGCAAGGCAAGACGATACCAGTCGTGCTCGATGCTCAGCCCCTACGGAAGGAAAGTTGCACCATACCTCTCCCCACCCGATCACCCCGTCTTTATCGGTCAGACGAATCAGCAATGCTGGGCGATCATGCATAATGCCAAAAGAGGTACGGACAGGGGGCATTGCCGGGGCACGAAAAACCAAAGTTTCCACACTCGCTATTTCTACTGATAGATCCACATCAAGTGCCACGCCTTACTTCCTTTTTATAAGCCATTAATCAAAAGACCATAAGTCTATAATGCTAGACCTTAAGAGTCAATTCTATTCCTTATGCGCATCAATCAAAAAGAGTTGTCACCCAGTCCCATCCCACGATATGTCATCGTTGCAGATCGTCTACGGCAAAGTCTCGCTCGCGGTGAATGGCGCATTGGAGAGAACCTGCCCTCACTACACCAACTGGCACAAGACTTCGGCGTAGCTCGCCTGACCGCACGCCAGGCTGTGCAGTTGCTTGTACAGGAGGGCCTGCTGTACAGTCATCGCGGCCTAGGAACAGTGGTAACCGAAGCAGCCACACCGATAAAAACCACCCTGCTTGAAACCTCTCTTCATGAGCTCGGGCAAACCTATCGATCCCTCGTTCCGCGCATACTGGAAATCAACGAAACGCCGTGCCCCTTGCCCGGCACCGCAAAGGGCTCCACAGGCTATGTACACATGCGCCGGTTGCACTCAAACAACGATCAACCTGATCGACCATATTGCGTCATATCACTATATATTG
This sequence comes from Pollutimonas bauzanensis, assembly GCF_040393045.1. GTDB lineage: Bacteria > Pseudomonadota > Gammaproteobacteria > Burkholderiales > Burkholderiaceae_B > Pollutimonas > Pollutimonas bauzanensis_A. Next base: position 23,875 of record NZ_JBEBUX010000051.1, read on the forward strand.
CAGAGCATATTTTTGCGCTCGAACCAGAGCGTTTCCGCACACAAGCAGTCGTGCCGTTAATGCTGGATCACAATAAGATTCAGATTGCTCAGGCAAGGCAGACACTCACCATAGGGACGGCCGATGCGGAACTCGCCACGCTGTTGCATATACCCGTTGGCGCTCCGGTCGCAAATGTGACACGAGTCTTCACAGATTCCGCTGGTTCAATTTTGTATTATGCAGAGGTCACCTATCGCGGCGATGCCATCCGGTTAGAAATAGACTTGAAACAGTAAAAATTGAAATGATAGACATACGACCCGCCCAGCTCCCTGACGACCTTCCCCTCGTGCGCGAGCTGTTTCGCGAATACGCCGACAGCCTGGGTATTGACCTGAGCTTTCAGGACTTTGAGTCCGAACTTGCCAATCTGCCAGGAAAATATGCATTGCCTGCAGGACGCATCATGCTCGCCTGGAAGGAAGCGCAAGCCGTGGGTTGCGTGGCCCTGCGCCCTATCGAGGGCGACGCATGCGAAATGAAACGCTTATATGTCAGGCCTGCGGCCCGTGGCGAACAGCTTGGGCGCCAACTGGCTGCGCGCATTTGCCAGGAAGCGCGTGAGGCCGGCTATGCCCGGATTTGCCTGGACACGCTGCCGACCATGAGTGCCGCCACCCACATCTATGCCGACCTGGGCTTCAAGCCCACGGCTCCCTATGTATTCAATCCCATTGCCGAGGCGATATTTCTGGCGCTTGCGCTGCGGTGACGACAGAGCGCGGTAGCCAGGTAATATCCATACCATGACCCGTATTAACTGCGTTCCCGTCGAAGAATTAAGCCGCCAGCACCTGGTTGCCGAATACAGAGAGCTGCCGCGCGTGTTCGCCCTTGCTCAGAAAGCCTCGATGCGAAACCAATTCGATCAGCCGGACGAGTACACGCTGGGAACAGGCCATGTCACCTTCTTCTACACGCGACTGGGCTATCTGACAAAACGGCATGCCCAGCTTGTAGCGGAAATGCTAGATAGAGGCTACAAACCAACATTCACCGGATCGCTGAAAGAGGCTTACCCAGATATACCCAATGCCTTTTGGGGAGATTGGGAGCCAACCGGCGAAGCCCTGGCTATCAATAGAGAGCGTATTTTGGAACGCAGTAAGAAATAAAGCCCTGTTCCCACACTCTTGATACTTGGAAGCACTCTGAATGAATCTGCGAATCGGTGATCTGGATATCAACCTTCTGCTCGCCCTGGATGCGCTGCTGCAGAAGCAGAACGTGACGCATGCAGCGGCCAAGTTGAACATTAGCCAGTCTGCGCTTTCCGGCCGTTTGACGCGCCTTCGCCGTATCCTCAACGATCCGCTGTTCGTGCCCTCCTCATCAGGGCGGGGAATGACGCCGACATCGCATGCACAGGCACTCAAGCCAGAACTGCAGCGCCTGCTGCAACAGCTGACGCAATTCGTTCAATCGGCGCATATTTTTAATCCCGCCTCCAGCGAACGCACCTTTCGCATTGCTGCAATGGACAACCCGGCGGCTATTCTCGCTCCGGCTCTGCTGCCGCTGATTCAGGCTCGAGCGCCAGGGGTCAGGGTTGCCTTTACGCTTCCAGACAAAACCGGGATAAGTGAACATCTGGAACGAGCTGAAGTCGATCTTTTTATCGGCACGATGCGGGACGCAACGCCGAACCTGATCGGACGCATGCTCTTTAATGAGGAGTTTCTGACCGCGCAACGCAAGAGCCATCCCCGTGGGACCGGCCAGCTATCGCTCGATGCATTCTGCGAAATGGATCATTTGCTGATTTCGACAAGTGGCGGCCTCTTCAACGGTATGATTGACGAAACACTTGCTGAACTTGGCCGAAGTCGCCGTGTGACGGTCTCTGTACAAAGCTACGCCTTGGCCCCGCTTATTTTGGGGGCTACTGATTGCATCTGCACCCTGCCCAGGCGCTTTCTGGAGCGGTTCACCGACAGTCTCGACCTTTTCCCGCCCCCTATGTCTCTTGACACGTTTTCAATGCAGCTCTTTTGGCATCCGACAGCAAGCGCCGATCCGGCGCATCGATGGCTGCGCGCAGCGGTTTTTGAAGCGGCGCAGACAAAGAACACGGACCAAATTTAGCAGCCATCACCTGCAGCGATAAGTCGAATCGAAAATAACGATTTGTGCAGAGCAAACGAATGTCCCACTATGTGGTTTCTCGACCCAACCTCGGAAGATCAAACATATGACTCGCATACGCTCCCTCTTTCTTTCAAGCACGCTTGCAATCGCAAGCGTATTTGTGCAGCCCTCCACCGCCCAGACAGCGCCGGCATCAAAGGCTGCTGCTTTTGCACAAGCGGCTGACTCCTACTCCTTCCCGCTTGGCAATCTCACCATTACCTCGTTATCTGATGGTACGGTACCCCAGGATCTTTACCAGCTACTGATCGGCGCATCACATTCCCATATCGACGACCTACTCGGGAAGGGTTTTCTTGCCAACCCGGTAGAAGCCTCCATCAATGCATTCCTGATCCAGGACGGGAAGCGTACTATTCTGGTCGATGCCGGCTCGGGCGAGCTTTTCGGGCCTGGTTACGGCGGAAAGCTATATGACAGTCTGTCTAGCGTTGGCGTGAAGCCCGAAGAAGTGACCGACGTTCTCGTTACCCATATACATACTGACCATACCGGCGGTTTGGTACGTAACGGCAAGCCGGTATTTGCGAACGCAGCGATCCATGTCGGAGCACCGGACCTGGCCTTTTTTCTGGATCCGGACAACGCCAGGAAAACCGGCTATGCAGACAAATATTTCGACGAGGCGATCAAGACCATCGGCGTTTATGACAAACTCGGGAAAGTGAAGACCTTTGGTGACGGGGACACCATCCTGCCAGGCATCCGGGCGTCCATCCATCCCGGACACACACCCGGCAGCGCCTTTTTCACAGTAGAAAGCAAGGATCAATCCATTGTCTTCATCGGGGACATCGTCCATGTCGCAGCCGTTCAGTTCCCGGAGCCGGCCATTGCAATTACCTATGACCTAAAGCCTGAAGATGCCGTCTCGGTACGCAAAAAGGCATTTTCAGACTTCGCCGGAGATCGTCAACTGATCGCTGCGCCCCACCTGCAATTTCCCGGCGTCGGCCATGTTCGCTCAGAAGGAAATGATACTTTTAGCTGGCACCCGATGGAATATCGAAACAGGGC
>NZ_JBEBUX010000052.1:0-27016 GCF_040393045.1 Pollutimonas bauzanensis
GAAGAGTATCAGGCCGCAAAACGGCAATTGCTGGGTAGTGGGCAAGCTTGATATGTCGGTGGATTCTTCTAGCCTTGACGCGGGCGTGCACTCTGGTTTTTCCAGCAACGGCGCCACGCGGATCGAATATTTTTCGCAAGGCAGCGGTCCGGCCATCTTCTTGCTGCCTTCTTTGGGGCGTAGCGCCGGCGACTTTGCCGAGCTAAGCGAACTGCTCAGCGCAAAAGGATTTCGTGTTTTTCGGCCGCAGCCACGCGGCATAGGCGCAAGCGTGGGGCCGATGGAAGGGGTAACGATTCAAGACCTCGCAGCCGACGTGGCGTCCGTCATCGAGGCGGAACAGCTGTCTCCGGTTATTGTGGCAGGCCACGCATTTGGCAATTTCGTGACGCGCATGCTGGCGACGTTAAGGCCTGAATTGGTCCGAGGTATTGCGTTGATTGCTGGCTCGGTAGGCAAGATACCGGGTAAAGCGTCGCCTTTTGATCCGGAAATATGGGAATCCATACGGAAAAGCGGTGATCTGGATTGCTCCGACGAAGAGCGTCTGGTTCACTTGCAGCGCGCCTTTTTCGCACCGGGCAATGATCCGTCAGTTTGGCTGACGGGCTGGCATACCAAAGCAAAGGCCATGCAGATCGCGGCGCAAACACTGACGCCGGCCGACTTGTATTTTGCCGGCGGCACCGCTCCCATACTTGATATTCAGGCAGAAGACGATACCGTTGCACCGCGCAAATACGCTCACATACTCAGGGCAGAACTCGGTGACAGGGTGACAGCTGTGGTTGTGCCCAATGCGGGCCACGCCTTGTTGCCAGAGCAACCGGTGGCGGTGTGTTCAGCCTTGGCAGCCTGGTCAGCGCAATTGGGTTGAACAGGGCGGCGCCTGGTTCTTGATGGCCAGGCGCCTTGGTGGATTACTCGAGCGACTATTGCGGCTCTATACCCGCTTCTTTAATCAGCTTGCCCCAGGCCACAAGTTCACCGCCTACGAACTCTTCAAATTCAGCAGGCGTCGAACTGAAGGCATCGAAGCCCAGTTTAGCCAGGCGATCGCGCACTTCTGGTTTTTTGACAATCTCATTGATGGCGGTATTCAGACGCTCGACCACTTCCGGCGACATACCGGCGGGGCCGAAGTAACCGTTCCAGGACACCAGGTTGAAGTCCTTCACTCCTGACTCTTGCATCGATGGCAGTTCGGGCGCAATGGCGCTGCGATCCGCCGTTGAAACCGCCAGCGCCCGTACTTGACCTGACTCGATGAACGGCAAGCTGGAGGTCAGGTCGTTAAATAACAGGTCGACACGCCCGCCGATCAAGTCCGTCAATGCTTGTGGGGAACCGCGGTAGGGCACGTGCAAAATATCGATATCAGCGCGGTTACCCAGCGTTGCGCCAGCCAATATGCCTGTGCTGTTTCCGCTGGCGTAGGTGAGGCTGCCTGGTTTTTCCTTGGCAAGCGCAACAAGCTCCTGCACGGTTTTGGCTGCAACGCCTGGATTTACAAGCAGGACAAAGGGAAGATTGCCGCCACGCGCAATAGGGGTGAAATCCTTGATGGGGTCATAGCCAACGTTTTTCATTAGCCAAGGCGCGGCCGAGTGCGAGGTATTGCTGGTAACGAACAAGGTGTAGCCATCGGGCTTTGCCCTGGCGACGTACTTGGCGGCAATGGTCGCATTGCCGCCAGGCTTGTTTTCCACAATTACCGGTTGGCCCAGCATATCGCTGAGTTCGGTCGCAAAGATTCGGCCCACCGCATCGGTGGTGGTTCCGGCCGGAAACGCGACGACCAGGCTGATTGGCTTTTCGGGGTACTTGCTATTGGCTTGTACTGCTGAAATCGGCGCGGCCAATAGGCCGCCCATGATCGCCAGCGTGGGTAGCAGGCGGGGAAGGTGGGAAAAGCGCATGAGTTCTATCTCCGTTGATTTTATAAGGCTGTTTTTTCACTGGTGAAAGTATGTGTGATGCAGGAATGGCTCACAATCTGCATTTGTGAAAGAAGCTGTTAGCCTGTGTTTAACGGAGGCATTATTGGCGTACATTATTGACTCCCATAAGAAAATAAACTGGAGACGTTGTATGCAAGGAACAGTTTCTATTGTCGGCAGCGGCCATACCAAATTTGGCCGTCTGGACACCCAAACTCTTGAAGACCTGATCGTCGCGGCAGCCCGCGAGGCAATCACTGAAGCGCAGATTGATCCGGGCGATATTGATGCCGTGTTTCTGGGGCACTTCAATGCCGGCCTCGTGCCAGATGCGTTTGCGTCGTCCCTGGTTGCCCAGGTTTCCCCCAGCTTGCGTTTCAAGCCTGCAGTTCGCTGCGAAAACGCGTGTGCATCGGGGTCTGCCGCTATTTACGCCGGCATTGCCGCCATTCAGGCGGGGCAGGCCGAAGTGGTCTTGGTCGTCGGTGCCGAAAAAATGACGTCTAATTCCACAAAGGATGTGACACGCGCCCTGGCGGGCGCCGGGTATCAAAACGATCCTGAAGAATCCAGGCTTAGTTTCCCGCAGGTCTTTGCGGTCGCGGCGCAAGCGTATACGCAGCGATACCAGGATCCGATGGCCGCCATGGCCAGGATAGCGGTCAAGAATCATGACAATGCCCTGAGGAATCCACTGGCGCATATGCATCGCCGTATGGACTTCGACGCATGCAACGAGGTTTCTGAAAAAAATCCCCTTATCGCGCCGCCGTTGCGCTTGTCCGACTGTTCGCTGATTACCGACGGAGCCGCGGCTATCGTTCTGGTCAGCGCCGAGCGGGCCAAAGCCTTTCCACGGGAAGTCGTATTTCGCGCCACGTCGCACGTTAGCGATTTTCTGCCCATGTCGGGGCGTGATTTCCTGGCGTTCGAAGGCCCCGAGCGCGCTATGGCGCAGGCCTTTTCCCGCGCCGGTATCAAGGTTGGCGATCTTGATTTCGCAGAGGTGCACGATTGCTTCACCATTGCGGAGCTGCTTGTATACGAAGCCATGGGGCTGGCGCCGAAAGGGGCGGGTCATCAGGCCCTGGATGACGGTACGGTGCTACGCGATGGTGCGCTGCCGGTCAATGTATCGGGTGGGCTGAAAGCCAAAGGGCATCCTGTGGGGGCGACGGGCGTTTCCATGCACGCCATTTCGTTCCGGCAACTCACGGCAAGCGCGGGCGATATGCAGCTTAACGGCCCGCAACTGGGCCTGGTATTCAACATGGGCGGCACTGGCGTGGCCAATTACGCCTCCATCCTCGAAGCCCGCAAGGCATAAGGCAAGCCATGAATATCGCAAACTGGTTGCATTCCAGGGCGCTGCTGTGCCCGGACTCACCCGCACTTTATCGCGGTGAAACGCTATATGCCGATTACCGGAAGTTCGCTCGCGAGGCCTGCACTATCGCGCAGCGCCTGCGGCAGGACTACGCGCTGCAGCCCGGCGACCGTGTCGCGCTGTACATGAAGAACCGGGTCGAATATTTAAGTCTGCTCTACGCCATATGGTGGATGGGCGCCGTCGCCGTGCCCATCAATTACAAGCTGCACGCGAAAGAGGCAGCGTGGATCCTCGATAACGCGCAAGCGTCGCTGCTGTTTTCCGATGACGGCATGTTGCATGCCGCTGCCGATTTGCCTGCCGCGTGCCGCGAGGTAGGCGTGGATGCCGGCATATTCAACACAGCGGCAACGGGTGACATCGAGCTCGACGCGCCTTTGTCCCTGGCTTCAGATGCCTTGGCGTGGCTGTTTTACACGTCGGGCACCACGGGCCGGCCGAAGGGCGTCATGCTGACGCATGAAAACCTGGTTGCCATGTCGCTTTGCTATGCCATCGATGTCGATGATGTCTCAGCGGATGACGCGATGCTATATGCGGCGCCGATGTCGCATGGCGCGGGCTTGTATAACTTTGTTCATGTGCGCGTCGGCGCAAAGCACGTGGTTCCGCAGTCCGGCGGTTTTGATAGCGATGAAATCCTGGGGCTGGGCAAACGCCTGGGCAATGTGTCCTTTTTCGCGGCTCCGACTATGGTTAAACGCCTGGTGCAGGCCGCCAAACGGGCGAACGCCAGTGGCGAAGGGATAAAGACCATTGTTTGCGGTGGCGGGCCGATGTACGCCGCTGACATGGTCGATGCGCTCGATACGCTGGGCCCCCGGTTTGCCCAGATCTATGGTCAGGGTGAAAGCCCCATGACCATTACCGCGATGCGGCGCGACCTGATCGCCGAGCGCAGCCACCCGAAGTGGCAAGCGCGCCTGGCATCGGTGGGAACGGCGCATTCTTGTGTCGAAGTACGTGTGGTGGCTGAAGACATGGCTGATGTGCCCGCTGGCGAATGCGGGGAAGTCATTGTGCGCGGAAGCACCGTGATGCGGGGTTATTGGCGCAACGACGATGCGACGGCGCAGTCGCTGGTTGATGGCTGGCTCAAGACCGGGGATATCGGCTACTTGAGCGCCGATGGCTTTCTGACGCTGACCGACAGATCCAAGGACGTGATCATTTCTGGCGGCAGCAACATATATCCGCGTGAAGTCGAGGAAGTGCTTGCGCGCCACCCCGATGTTTTCGAGGCCGCCGTCGTGGGCGCGCCCCATGCCGATTGGGGCGAGGAAGTGGTGGCGTTCATCGTTGCGCAGCCAGGCTGCAGCATCGATCAGGCTGCGTTGGATGAGTGGTGCAAATCGGAAATTGCCTCGTTCAAGAAACCTAAGCGGTACGAGTTTTGTACCGAGCTGCCCAAGAACAGTTATGGAAAGGTGCTGAAGACCGAGCTGCGCCAAAAGCTCTTGCCCATTACGGCACACCTTGATATTCTTTGCTGAATGGTGAAAAAAAATACACACATAGGAAATATGGTGCGCTCATTTCTCTTCGTTCCGGCCGATAGCCCCCGCAAACTCGAAAAGTCGTTAGGCACTGGTGCCGACGCACTTATTTTTGACCTGGAAGACGCGGTCTCGTTGTCCAGAAAAGACGATGGCCGCAGTATTCTGGCCGATTTCCTGGCGCAGGTTCGCAAGTCGGGGGACGCCACGCCTGAACTGTTCGTGCGGGTCAATGCGCTGGACACGGGCATGACGCTGGCGGATCTGGCGGCGGTCATGCCTTATCGGCCAGCAGGGGTAGCTTTGCCCAAGTGCCGCGGCGCGCGCGATCTGGCACTGCTTTCGTCATATCTGGATGTCTTCGAGCATTTGCATCCGGCACCCGCCGGGACACCGCCGACGTCCATCGTCGCAATCGTGACTGAAACGGCCGACTCGCTGATGGGGCTGAATGAATACCGGGGTGCAAGTTCGCGCCTGGTGGGCATGATGTGGGGGGCCGAGGACTTGGCGGGCGACATTGGTGCGTTGACCAACAAGGAAGAAAGCAATTCCGAGGCGTGGACACCGCCTTTTGCCCTCGTTCGATCCTTGTGCCTGTTCGCCGCAAGTGCTGCAGGCGTGCCGGCCATCGATACGGTGCCCACTGAAATCAATAATCCGGATGCCTTGATGCGGGAAACGCGCCTGGCCTATCGCGACGGTTTTTCGGCAAAAGCGGCAATTCATCCCGGGCAAATACCGGTCATCAACCAGGGCATGACGCCTGATGCCCAGGCGCAGGAATGGGCGCAGCGTGTGGTTGCCGCGTTCGAGCAGAACACCCAGGTCGGCGTGGCGACGCTGGACGGAAAAATGCTGGATATGCCGCATCTGCGACTAGCCAGGAAAATCCTGGGTGCAATTGCCCAGTCCAAACGCGCCTGAGTCCGCACATGCCCGGGCCTTTGTCAGGAGTGAAAATCATCGACTTGACGTCGGTGGGCATGGGGCCTTATGCCACCCAGATACTGGGCGACATGGGGGCGGATGTTATCAAGGTCGAAACAGCCCAGGGCGATATGTTTCGTCATGCGGCCCCTAGTGTGCATCCTGGCATGAGCGCGGCCTACCTGCAGTTGAACCGCAACAAGCGCAGCATTGTTTTAGACTTGAAACTGCCGGCCGACCTGGCTGTATTGAAGACATTGCTGCGCGACGCCGACATCCTGGTTTCAAATATACGTGCGCAGTCAATGCGCCGCCTGGGACTGTCGTACGAGGATTTACAGCGCGACAACCCGCGCCTCATCTACTGCGGCGTCTACGGCTTCTCTGAGGCCGGCCCTTATGCGGGCAAGCCGGCCTTCGACGACATTATCCAGGCGATGAGCGGTGTGGCAGGCATACAGGGGCGGGGCGCAGGACGGGAGCCCGCGTATGTCAACGCTGTGATCGCCGACAAGACCACAGGGCTGACAGCGGTCTATGCCATGACGATGGCCTTGTATGAACGCGAAAAGTCCGGCATGGGGCAGGCTATCGAGGTTCCCATGTTTGAAACCATGGTGTCGTTCAACCTGATCGAACATATGGCAGGGGCGACTTTTTCCGGTTCAGGCATTCCCATGGGGTATGAGCGCGTGCTGTCCGAGTCGCGCAAACCCTATCGCACCCTGGATGGCTACATTGGCTTGCTGCCCTATACCACCGGGCAGTGGCGGCGCTTTTTTGAACTATCCGGCCACCCCGAGCACGCAGAACAAGAGCGCTTCATGGATCCAGCGCAGCGCGCTCATCATATCGGTGAAATGTATGAGTTATTGGCCGCTATCGTCGCACAGCGCAGCACTCAGGAATGGATGCAACTGCTGGCCTCGGCCGATATTCCAATGGCGCCGGTAGCCAGCCTGGAAGACCTGCTGGAAGACCCGCATCTGCAAGCTACCGGCTTCTTTGAAACACACGAGCATCCTACGGAAGGCCCAGTCACCATGCCGGGTATCCCGGTGCGCTTCTCGCGCACACCGGGCAGCATTCGACGGCTTCCACCTAACCTGGATCAGGACGGCGCTGCCATACGCCAAGAGGCCGAGGAAAAGAAATAAGCCTTGCCCTGCTTGAATTCGCTTGTTATTCTTTACACAGCTGAAAAAAATAATACACAGATGTGAAATAGAAAAGATTCATGCACAGACAACATGTCGCTGCTCCGCCTACGGTTTGGGCCGCGCATGAAAAGGAGAGCAGGAAGAATGAGCGGTCCATTGGCGGGTGTTCGGGTCATCGACATGACTACCGTACTGATGGGGCCTTATGCCTCGCAGATGCTGGGCGATATGGGGGCCGATGTCATCAAGGTGGAGTCGCCGCAGGGTGATCTGGTGCGCAACCTGGGTCCTATGCAGCACGAACACATGGGCGCGCTATTTCTGCATATCAATCGCAGCAAGCGTGCCATCGTCCTGGATGTCAAAAAACCAGAAGGGCGCGCAGCGCTGCTACGCCTTATCGCTGACGCCGACGTTTTTCTGTACAACATCAGGCCGCAGGCGATGGAGCGCCTGGGCTTGGGTTATGAAGCGGTATCCGAAGCCAACCCGCGCATTCTGTATGTCGGCACCTTTGGATTCGGACAAGATGGGCCCTATGCGGCCAAGCCGGCTTTTGATGATTTGATCCAGGGCGCGATTGGCTTGCCTTCGTTGATCAAGCAGGCGGGTTCCGACGTGCCGCGCTATGTGCCGTCGAATATTGTCGATCGGACCGTGGGCCTGTATGCCGTTTCATCATTGTGTTCTGCCCTGTATCTGCGCGAAAAAACGGGCCGTGGCCAGCGTATCGACATTCCCATGTTTGAAACCATGGTCAGCCATCTGCTTAGCGATCACATTTGCGGCGCCACGTTCGATCCGCCTTTAGGGCCCACAGGCTATGCGCGGCTTCTGGCTTCGGAGCGCCGTCCTTACAAAACCAGTGACGGCTTCGTATGCGCCGTCATCTATAACGACAAGCAGTGGGCCGCGTTCTACAAAGCCATCGGCCGCGGCGGTGCAATCGAAACCGATCCGCGCTTTTCGAACCTGGACGCCCGTAATCGCCACATCGATGAACTGCAGCAGATGGTTGCCCGTATCTTTACCGAACGTACCACCCAGGAGTGGCTGCACTTGCTTGAACAGGCCGACATTCCATGCATGCCGCTACATACCCTGGATTCGATTTTTGACGACCCGCATCTGCAGGCGGTTGATTTGTTCCAGTGGGAAGATCACCCGACAGAAGGGCGCGTGCGCCGCGTAGGTGTGCCCACAACTTGGTCCGAATCCCAGCCCGAACCGGGCCGCTCTGCGCCTTTGCTTGGCGAACACAGTGAAGAAATCCTGCGTGAAGCGGGCTACAGCCAAGAAGAAATCATGGCTTTAATTGACCAAGGGGTGACGCGCGGCGCTGCCGTCATTTCCCAGCCATGATGACCAGGGCGGCTATCGATCTAAGCCAGTACATCAAGTCTGGCGACACGATATGGTGGAATCAAGGGACGGCCGAGCCGCTTACCTTGACGCAGGCGCTGGTGCAGCAACGTGCAGCGCTGGGCCATTGCACGGTATTCCTGGGCTTGACCAATTCATCGACGTTGCAGCCCGAGCATGTCGATCATCTTTCGTTCCTGAGCTACTGTGGCTTGGGGCAAAACCGGCGTTTGCTTCAGGCGGGCGCGCTGGATGTGATTCCTTGCCATTGTTCGCAAGTGCCAGCGCTGCTTGCAAGCGGAACCATTGCCTGCGATGTCGTGTTCCTGCACTTAAGCCCGCCGGGCCCTGACGGCAAGCCAAGCCTGGGTGTGGCCAACGATTACCTGATTGATGCCGCCCGCCGCGCCCGCGTGGTCATTGCTGAAATCAATGACCAGATGCCGTGGACCTATGGCTCCAGCGGTCTGGATGGTATTCGTATCGATGCGGTAGTGCATAGTTCGCGGCCCTTGCTCGATATGCCCGCCGGCAGGGTGGGCGACGTCGAGCGTCGTATCGCCGGGCATGCCGCCGCATTTATCGATGACGCTGCGGTCCTGGAAATGGGCATTGGTGCGATTCCCGATGCGATTCTTGCATCGCTGACCAGCCGGCGCAATTTGGGCATTCATTCGGGCATGGTCGGCGACAGTGTCGTTGACCTGATCGAATCAGGCGCAGTGACCAATGCGCACAAGTCGATAGATAGGGGGTTGACGACGGCGGGTGTGCTGCTGGGTACACAGCGAGTCTATCGCTTTGCTGAACGCAATGCGGCCCTGAACCTGCAACCGTTCAGCTACACGCATGCCTTATCTACGCTGGTCAGGCTGGATGGGTTCACTGCTATCAATTCCGCCATAGAAGTCGACCTGACCGGGCAAATCAATGCCGAGGTGCTTAATGGCGCCTATGTGGGTGCCTTGGGTGGACAGAGCGATTTCATTCGTGGCGCACTCGTGGCGAAGAACGGGCGATCGATCATTGCACTGCCTTCGACGGCACTCAACGACACGGTCAGCCGTATTGTCTTGAAGCTAAACGAAGGCACTACGACCACAGCGCGCAGCGACGCGGATGTGTTCGTGACGGAATGGGGCGCGGCGCAGTTGCGAGGCCAGCCATTGAAGGAAAGAGTACGGCGCATGATCGCAATTGCGCACCCCGATCATCGTGAGCAGCTCGAACGCGAGTCGTTTTCTTTTATCAATTTACATTGACAATATTTTCACTTAGTGCAAAATATATTCATGTATACGAAAAGATTTTGCAACCTATGAATGTTAAAACTGCCGCTCGCACCCTGGATTTGTTCGAGGCTTTCGCTACGACGAAGAAGCCGCTGAACCTGTCTGAACTGGCCAATGTGCTGAAAATACCCGTGTCCAGCTGCTTTGCGCTGGTTCGCACGCTGGAAAACCGTGGGTATGTCTATATGCTCGCATCGCGCAAGGGCATCTATCCAACCAAGCGCATTCTCGATGTGGCCAACCAGATTGCGTTAAACGATCCCGTGCTCGAACGCGTCGAGCCCGCGCTATCTGCCTTGCGCGACACCACGGGTGAAACCATCGTACTCAGCAAGCGCCAGGGCGATCACATTGTCTATCTTGATGTCTACGATTCATCAAGCAGCATTCGCTACAACACGCAGGTCGGTGAATTCAAGATGCTGCACACCAGCTCGGCGGGCAAGGCATTCCTGGGTGCGATGGAAAAAAGTGAATTGGACAAGACCTTGGCCGGCGTCAAGCTGACCCGGCTTACCCCGGCAACGCTGACAACACGCAAGGCTTTGCAAGCAGACCTGGACCTTTCGCGCGAACGCGGCTGGTACTGCAATATCAGCGAAAGCGTGGCCGACCTGATCGGCCTGGCCGTCACGGTGTCGCTAGGTGGCGAGCTTTACGGTATTTCCATTGCGGGCCCGGTGTACCGGATGAAGCCGGCGCTTCAGGCCCACGTGAAAGCCCTTTTGAAAGCACGCAACGCAATACAGGATATCGACTAAGAAATTGGGGGGATGGCATGTGGGCACTCGGCGAAAAGACTGGGGCCTGCATTGATATAAACGTACCAACAACGAGGAGGAGACCTTGTGAGCCTTTTGGAAAAAACCAACCGCGTTCTGACATTATGTGAGCGGTTCTTGATGGGCATTGCGGCATTGATGATGTTTATGATCATGATCCTGGTGGTCGTCGATGTCGTGCTTCGCTATTTTTTCAATTCGCCGCTGGCATGGTCTTACGAGCTGATCTCGTTGTACCTGATGGTTGGCCTGTTCTTTTTTGCACTGTCCGACGGGCTTAGCGCCAATGCCCATGTATCTGTCGACTTGTTGCAGTACAAGATGTCGGTGCGTACGCGCCATGCCGTGGAAATGATCGGCTATATCTGCGCCAGCCTGGTCTTTGCAGGTATTTTATATATGTCCATTCAGCGAACCTGGGTCAGCTATACCGGGCACGATGTCGTTGCCGGCAGCATCGCCTGGCCCACCTGGTTGTCCAATATCGCCGTGCCCATCGGTTCTGGCGTAATGCTGTTGCGCATGCTGTTTCGCGTTGTTGGCCACGGTATCTCGGTTGCTACGAATCAATCGGTAATCCCATTGCCGCCACTGTCTGGTTCAGGGGAGGGGCACTGATGCTGATTACTTCTGTATTGATTTTGATGGTTGTCTTGCTGGCAATCGGGACGCCAGTGGGGCTTGCAATGGCAGCCGCAGGTGCGGCAGGTCTGTATGGCATGGGCGGCATGCCCATGATGCTGGGGGTGCTGGAGACCAGTCCGTTTTCCGCAGCCAGTTCTTACGAACTGATTTCCATCCCCATGTTCTTGCTGATGGCCGAGTTCGTCATTTTAAGCGGGGTGGCAGACAATCTATTCAAGGCGGCCGCCACTTGCGTGGGTCGGGTGCCAGGCGGACTAGGCATGGCTACGGCACTTGCCGGAGCCGGGTTTGGCGCCATTTCCGGTTCCAGCACGGCATCGGCGGCGACGCTTTCGGCTACCACCATACCTGCCATGCTCAAGCAAGGTTATGAACCAAAACTTGCTTGCGGTGTGGTCGCTATTTCCGGCACGCTGGCCATGCTGATACCGCCCAGCATTGCACTGGTGCTGTATGGCATTATTGCCGACGTCAGCATAGGCCAGTTGCTTGTGGGCGGCGTCGTACCAGGCATCCTGGTCACGCTTACCATCATGGCTACGGTTTATGTGCTGGTGCTGCAAGATCCTTCGCGCGCACCGCGGGGACGCTCATACACGTTCATGGAAAAGATCAGGTCGCTGCGCGTGGTCGGGGCGATGCTGTTCTTGTTCATGGCAGTAACCGGGCTAATTTATACCGGCGTTGCTACGCCGACCGAAGCCTCGGGCATCGGCGCCTTCGGCGCTTTTCTGCTGGCATGCCATGCGGGAACCGTTACGCTCAAGACAGCGAACGCGGCACTGACTCGCGCGGCGCATACCAGTTGCATGATTGTGCTGATCATCCTTGGCGCGCATATCTTCGGCTACTTTTTTACGCTCACGCAAAGCACTCAGGATATTGTCCGCTGGGTAGGGGAAATGGATGTATCCCGCTGGGTCGTGATGGCCATGATTCTGTTTGGCTATATCCTGCTTGGCTGCGTGATGGATCAGGTCGCCATTCTGATTTTGACCGTGCCTGTGGTGTTGCCGCTGGTTCTGGCTTTGGGATTCGACCCGGTCTGGTTTGGCGTCATCGTTATCGTGACCGCTGAAGTGGGTATGGTCACGCCGCCGGTCGGGCTGAATGCGTTTGTGGTGGCGCGATATACGGGCAGGCCATTATCCGAGATTTTCATGGGTGTCATGCCTCATGTGATCGCACACATCGTCATCATTGCGCTGTTCGTCGCATTTCCAGAAATTATTTTATGGCTGCCGTCCACAATGAGGCAGTAGTTGCTTGCAGTCCCCACCATGCCGATGACAGAGCATGGGCTATATCCGATCCCTTGAGGAGACAAAACAATGAAAGCTGAAATACAGAAGTATGCGAAGCTCGGAGCATTGGCAGCATTAGTGATGAGCGTAGCGCAGGTCAGTCATGCGGCAGATCCCATCAAACTGCGGGTGGCCGATTCCTTTCCTACTGGTCACTACATTCCCAAGGCTTTGACGCAGCCTTTCATGGACGAGGTCAAGCGCCTTACGAATAACGCGGTCGAATTCGAATACTATCCCGCCGAACAGTTGGGCAAGGCCAAGGACATGCTGTCGCTGACCCAGTCGGGGGTGGCCGATATCGCCTACGTGGCGCCATCGTTCATCAGCGACAAGATGCCGCTGGCCGCAGTGGCCGAACTGCCGGGCAATTTCACCGACTCTTGCACGGGCACCGCCGCATACTGGAAGCTGGCGAAAGAAGGCGGCATTCTCGCGGAAAAGGAATTCAAGCCGTTGGGCGTGCATATTCTTTTCACGCTGGTGTTGCCGCCCTACCAGGTGTTTCTTGGCAAAGGGAAACTGGACAGCCTTAAAGACCTGGAAGGCTTGAAAATCCGCACCAGCGGGGGCGCAAAGGATATCGCTGCGCGCAAGCTTAAAGCGGTGTCCATTCAAATGGCTACGCCCGAAGTGCGCGAGGCCTTGTCCCGTGGAACGATAGACGGCATGTTGTTCCCTTATTCCAGCATTCTTTCCTACGACTTGCAGGGCCTGGTCAAGTATTCGACTGTAGGCGAAAACTTCGGCAGCTTTATCGTCACTTACGCGATCAGCGAAAAACGCTGGAAGGCCTTGTCGCCTGAAATCCAAAAGGCCATGAACGAGGCCGGTGATGCGGTCACGGCGCAAGCCTGCAAGGTTTCCCAGGAAGGCGAAGCGGCGGATGCCAAGACGATAGAAAAGGCGGGCGATACCTTGGTCACGCTTTCGCCCGAGGACAAGAAAACCGTCAAGGAATTGATGAGTTCAGTCGGGACTGAGTGGGCCGCCGCCCTGGATAAGCGCGGCAAGGCCGGTACTGAAGTCCTTAATGCCTACAAGGAGGCACTCAAATGAAAAGACTATCTACGCTTGGCTTAGCCATACTGGCGGCCTATGGCATGCTGGGTTCGCAAGCCGCCATGGCCGACGAAAAACTGCGAGTCGCTGATTCCCTGCCTGTAGGCCACTTCTTTGCGGAATATGCCACCAAGTTCTGGATGGAAGAAGTCACGCGCGCCACCAATGGCGCGGTGAAGTTCGACTATTACCCGGCCGAACAATTGGGCAAGGCCAAGGACTTGCTGGCGCTGACGCAATCCGGCGTGGCCGATGTAGGCTATGTCGTGCCGTCATATGCTTCGGACAAGATGCCGCTGACAGCCGTGGCCGAACTGCCGGGCAGTTTTAGTGATTCGTGTTCCGCTACGCTGGCCTATTCGAAAATGGCGCGAAACGATGGCATCCTGGCGAAAAAGGAATTTGAACCCAATGGCGTGCGCCTCATGTTCACCTTGGTGCTTCCGCCTTACCAGGTCTTTACCGGCAAGAAGCCGCTGGAAGGCGTCAAAAGCATAGAGGGTCTGAAACTGCGCACGGCTGGCGGTGCCATGGATGCCACCGTACGCAAGTTCGGTGGCGTTCCTGTGCGCATGGCTGCCCCTGAACTGTACGAGTCGCTTTCCCGAGGCACAGTGGATGGCATGTTGTTTCCCTATGCCAGCCTGCTCTCGTACGACTTGGCAGGCATCACCAAGTACGGCACAACGGGCGAAAATTTCGGCAGCGCAGTGCTGACCTATGTCATGAGCGAGTCACGCTGGAAGAAGCTGTCGCCCGAAATTCAAAAAGCCATGCTTGAAGCCGGTGAAAAGACTACGCAGCGCGCCTGCAGCATGACGGACAAGGACACCGTAGCCGATATCGAAAAGATTCGTCAGAAAGGGGTGACCTTTGTCCATTTCGATGCCGCCGATCGAAAAATCATCGATGAAAACATGGCTGCCGTGAACGAGCAATGGGCCAAGACGCTGGACGGACGCGGCAAGCCGGGCTCTGAAGTTTTAAAGGCATTTCGCGCGGAACTCAAAGCTCAATAGATTTAGAAACCACATGGAAGATTGTTAAATGGATTTTTCTTTTACCCCCGAGCAAGAAACAATACGTGCTGCGATAGCCAAGATTTGCGAACGCTTCGACGATGATTATTGGCTCGAAAAGGATCGCAAGGGCGGGTTCCCCTACGAGTTGCATCAAGCGCTGGCGCAAGACGGTTGGCTCGGGATTTGTATTCCTGAAGAGTACGGCGGATCAGGGCTGGGCATTACCGAAGCGGCCATCATGATGCAAACGATCAGCGAGTCGGGTGCGGGCTTGAGCGGCGCTTCGGCGGTGCACATGAATATTTTCGGTCTGAACCCGGTGGTGCAATTCGGGACCGACGAGCAGAAACAGCGCATGCTGCCGCCTTTGGTGCAAGGCAAGGAAAAGGCCTGCTTCGCGGTTACAGAGCCCAATACCGGGCTTAATACCACCCAGTTGAAGGTCAAGGCCGAACGCCAGGGCGACCACTACGTGCTCAGCGGCACCAAGGTCTGGATATCGACTGCCCAGGTGGCCGAGAAAATGCTGATCCTGGCTCGCACGACTCCGCTGGACCAGGTCAAGAAGCACACCGATGGACTCAGCCTGTTCTACACCACACTTGATCGAGACTTCGTCAAAGTCCATGAAATAGAAAAAATGGGCCGCAAGTGTGTCGATTCCAATGAGCTATTCATCGACGGCCTGAAAGTGCCGGTTGAAGACCGGATCGGTGAAGAAGGCAAGGGCTTCAAGTACATCCTGCATGGCATGAATGCCGAGCGCATCCTGATTGCCTCGGAAGCCGTGGGGCTGGGGCGTGCAGCGCTTCGGCGTGCCACCCATTATGCCAAGGAGCGTGTGGTGTTCGGGCGTCCTATAGGCCAGAACCAAGGCATACAACACCCCTTGGCCGTCAACTGGATGGAGCTCGAGGCTGCCCAGCTGATGGTGTTCAGTGCGGCAACGGCCTACGATCGCGGCGAACCCGCCGGCGCGCAGGCCAACGCGGCGAAATACCTGGCTGGTGAAGCTGGTTTCAATGCTTGCCAGCAGGCGATCATGACGCATGGCGGCTTTGGCTATGCCAAGGAATACCACGTCGAGCGCTATCTGCGCGAGATCATGATTCCGCGCATTGCGCCGATCAGCCCGCAATTGGTTTTGTGCTATATCGCCGAGCAGGTGTTGGGCCTGCCTAAATCATATTAAAGGAGACATACATGGCAGGTCTTTACTACGACCAATTCGAAGTCGGGCATGTTTTTACGCATGCCTTGACCCGCACCGTCACCGAGATGGACAACACCTTGTTCTCCGCCTTGACGATGAACCCTCAGCCCTTGCACCTGGATGCCGAATTTGCATCCAAGACCGAGTTTGGCCAGCGCCTGGTGAACAGCCTGTTCACATTGGGACTGGTCATAGGGATTACCGTCACCGACACCACCTTGGGGACGACGATCGCCAATCTGGGCATGTCTGATGTGAATTTTCCGCATCCGGTATTCCATGGGGATACGGTCAGGGTCGAAACCACGGTCATTTCGATGCGCGTCAGCAAATCGCGCGACGACGCCGGGATTGTCGAGTTCGAGCACAAAGGCATTAACCAGCGCAATGAAGTTGTGTGCCTCTGCCGCCGCTCGGCCTTCATGAAGCGTCTTACCCAGGCGAGTTAGGGCAATCGATGTCCACAGGGGCGACCACGGCAGGCAGGAGATATTCGGATTCCTCTTTGGCGGGGCTGGCCCTGTTGCTGGGCTTTCTGTTCAATGTCGCAGGTCGCGGCGTTGGCGACACCTATATCGTATTCCTGTTGCCGCTAAGCGCGGAATTCGGCTGGAATCGGTCTGCCATTTCCAGCGTGTATTCGGTGTACATGCTGTCAACGGGTTTGTCGGCGCCATTCGTAGGCATGCTTTTCGATCGCTGGGGGCCGCGCGTAGTCTATTCATGCGGGTTGGCGTGCCTGGGCAGCGCGTATGTCCTGGCCGGCAATCTGAACCAGCTCTGGCAGTTTCATCTTTTTGTCGGGGTTGCAGGCGGCATGGGTGTTGCTGCGCTGGGGATGGTGCCGGCGGCAAGCCTGATCAGCCGCTGGTTCCGGGGCAATACCGGAACGGCGATTGGCATCGCCTATGCCGGGCTGGGTTGCGGTACGCTGCTTATCGTGCCGTTGGCGCAGTATCTAAGCGAGTCATTCGGTTGGCGCGACACCTATCAAATGCTGGGAGCCAGCTTGCTGGTGTTGCTGCCCTTTGTCTTGTTCATGCCCTGGCGTGTTTTACGGGCGGGGCGCCGCGAAGAAACCCAGAACCCCGTCGCGCCTGAAGTCATCGCTGCTCGCGCCATGCCGCAGCCAGGCCCTTTGCGGGCGGCGCTCAAGACCCGCGCATTCTGGTCATTGGCACAGGTTTTTTGTTTTACCGGCGTGGCAATGTATACCGTCCTGGTTCAGACCATTGCCTTTCTTATCGAAAGCGGCTTTGCGCCGCTAGAGGCGGCCAGCGCCTTTGGCCTGGCAGGCATACTGTCGGTCATTGGTGTTACCGCGTCGGGCACCTTGGCCGATCGCATAGGCTATCGGCGTACCGTTACGGCCAGTTTCATCTGCACGATGCTGGGCCTGATTTGCCTGTTGGCCATGTCCACTTACCCGTCCCGCTGGTTTCTATTTGGGTTCATTGCCTTGTTCGGCATTGCACAAGGCGCTCGCGGGCCGATTGTGTCTTCGCTGTGCGCCAAGCTTTTCCCGGGAACGGGCCTTGCCACGATCTACGGCACCATTTACGCATGCATGTCAGTGGGGGCCGCCGTCGGTTCCCTTATCTCGGGCGTGTTGCATGACGTGACGGGCGGCTACCAGGCCAGCTTCGTTTTTGCCATGTTGATGGTGCTGATTGCCATCGCGCCTTTTTGGACTTCGCCGGCGCTTCGGCCATTCGGAGGCGGGCGCAACGCGCCAAATCGAACGAAATAGTGGGTTTTTTTCTGCGTCTGCGGGTTATCCCTTATGAAAACTTATTTTCATAGATTGGCTTCCGATGTAAATTACCTTCCGTAATAGACGGGCGCTGTCGTTCCAGGCGGAGCCTGATCGAACAGGACGCTATGGCCCAATCCAGATCACCTTCCTCCAACGATATATCGCCGTCAATATCCATTGCTGAGCGCATCGCGCAAGCGATGCCTACGCTTAGTGCGTCGCATCGGCGCATGGCCGATTACGTGCTGGCCCGCCCGTTCAAGGCGGCCACCATGTCTATCGACGAATTGGCTCTGGAATGCGAGGTGTCTATTGCCACCGCTAACCGTTTTGCGCGCACCCTGGGCTTGCCTGGGTACGCGCAGTTTCGTGCTCAATTGGCCCAAGGGTTTGAAGAGGCGCTTGAGCCTGTAGAGCGCTTGCGGCTGGAACGCAGCAAGTCAGCCAGCAGCTTCGATGTTTTTGCCGCCTCTTTATATGAAGACCAGCGTAATTTCGAACTGACCCGTAAATCGCTAAGCGCCGAGCAGTGTGAAAAAGCCGTGCAAGCCGTACTGAACGCCGAGCGCATTTTTATTATTGGTTTTGGTTCCAGTGGTTTTCTGGGCGGACTTTTGCAGCGCGGCCTGAGCCTGCACTGTCCGATGGTGGAGTGCCTGGCAGGCCCAGGCGGCGTGTCGCATGCAGCGCGTGAACTCTCGCGGATGAGGGCGGGCGATCTGGTCATTGCCATTGCCTACCCTCGCTACCTGGCCGATACCATTACCTTGGCCAAGGCAGCAAAGTCGGCGGGCATCACCTTGTTGGGCCTGACGGACAAGCCCACGTCTCCGCTCGCGCCGCTGGCCGATATCTGTTTGTACGCGCACAGCCAGCGCCAATTGCTGTCGAATTCGGAAACGGCTGTCCTGGGCTTGATCGAGGCCCTCTCGGCCGCTGTCGCCCATCAATCCAAAGACTCGTTGACCACGGCGGCTTTACTGACTGAGTCCGTGATGCCGTGGTTGATCTATAGGGAAAAGAAGAATGACTAAGCCTGTCCTGGCTATTCATGGCGGGGCCGGCGCCATTTCGCTTGCCGAAACAACGCCGGAAATCCGTCACAAGTATGAGTCCGCCTTACAGCAAATACTGGAAAGCGCCGGGGCCATCCTGGCTGCCGACGGTTCGGCGCTGGATGCGGTCACCGAAGCGGTGCGCCTGCTGGAAGAATGCCCCCTATTCAATGCAGGATACGGCGCGGTGTTTACCAGCGAGGGCAAGCATGAACTGGACGCTTCCATCATGGACGGCAGTAGTCTGAAAAGCGGCGCCGTTGCCAACGTAACGGTGCTGCGCAATCCGGTGCTGGCGGCGCGTGCCGTCATGGATAACAGCGCCCACGTGCTCTTCGTTGGCGAGGGGGCTGAAGCCTTCGCGCGTGAACAAGGTCTTGAGTGCGTTGCGCCGACTTTTTTCTCGACGCCGGAAAGGCGCGAGCAACTGGAACGGGTGCAGCGCTCGGGCAGCAAGCAGATGGCGCTGGATCACGACGCGCAAGCCATGAGCTTTGCACCGTTGGATGAAACCCGCAAGCTGGGTACGGTCGGCGCCGTGGCGCTGGACAGTCATGGCAACCTTGCAGCGGCGACGTCAACGGGCGGTATGACGAATAAACAGCCCGGCCGTGTCGGCGATTCGCCATTGATCGGCGCAGGCTGCTATGCGAACAACCACACTTGTGCCGTGTCCACGACTGGCACGGGCGAAGCCTTTATTCGCACGGTTGCGGCTTACGATGTCTCGGCACAAATGGAATATGGCGGCAAGTCGCTGGCCGATGCCGCAGACCAGGTCGTCTATGAAAAACTGCCAAAAATCGGCGGCTCCGGCGGCATGATTGCTGTAGATGCACAAGGCAACCTGGTCATGCCTTTCAATACCCAAGGCATGTATCGCGGCTATATCCAGATTGGACAGGCCCCATTCGTTGCGATTCACGCGTAACTATGCTTTTTATGGATGAATTCGGCCAATGAAGGCAATGCTTACCCCCACCCCAGTGCTGGCAGACAACCGTGTATTGCAAGTCGAGGACTTGAGTGTTCAGTTCAAAGGCACCGAGCGCACGATAGCGGCCGTCAAGCACTTGTCATTCCATGTGGACCGAGGCGAAACCCTGGCCATCGTGGGCGAGTCCGGCTCGGGAAAGTCGGTCACTTCTCTGGCCTTGATGCGATTGGTGGAGTACGGCGGCGGCCAGATCACCAACGGGCAAATGTTTTTCCGCCGGCGCAATCAGCAAGTCGTTGATTTGGCCACTGCCTCTGGCAAAGCCTTGCGCAGCCTGCGTGGCGCCGACATGGCGATGATCTTCCAAGAGCCGATGACATCGCTGAACCCTATTTTTAACGTAGGCGACCAAATTGCCGAATCGATACGCCTGCACCAGGGCTTAAGCGCCACCGATGCGCTTGCCAAGGCCTTGCAAATGCTCGATCAGGTGCGCATTCCGGACGCCAAGAACGTGCTGGGCCGTTATCCGCATCAGCTATCGGGCGGCATGCGCCAGCGGGTGATGATTGCCATGGCACTGGCCTGCAAGCCGGCTTTGTTGATCGCTGACGAACCTACCACCGCGCTGGACGTCACGATTCAAGCTCAAATACTGCAGCTGATCCGCGAACTGCAGCGCGAGATGAACATGGGGGTGATTTTCATCACCCACGATATGGGCGTCGTTGCCGAGGTGGCCGACCGCGTATTGGTCATGTTGCGTGGCGATAAGGTCGAGGCTGGTGCGGCCGAGCAAGTTTTTGCCCAACCGCAACATGCTTACACACGGTCGCTGTTGGCTGCCGTGCCGCGCCTGGGTTCCATGCAAGGCACCGACGCGCCCGCGCATTTTCCCGTGCTGGATGCGACCGCAGCGGCCAACAAGCCAGTGCTTGCGCCGCGTGATGCCGGTGCGATTATCGTGCCACCGGCTGCGTCCGGAGAATCTCCAATTCTGCGGGTGCGCGACCTGTCCACCCGCTTCGACATCCGTACTGGCGTGTTCGGCAGGGTAACGCGCCGTGTTCACGCTGTTGAAAAAGTAAGCTTTGATTTGTTTCGCGGGGAGACCCTGGCGCTGGTGGGCGAGTCGGGCTGCGGCAAGTCGACAACGGGCCGTTCCTTGCTGCGCCTGGTGCAAACACAAGGCGGGCAAATCGAATTCGATGGCCAGCAAATCAATGATTTGACGGGCCCGGCATTGCAAACCCTGCGGCGCAATATTCAGTTCATTTTCCAAGACCCCTTCGCGTCGCTGGACCCACGCGTCACCGTAGGCTATTCCATCATTGAACCCTTGCTGATTCATAAGGTGATGTCGAACAAGGCCGCCGAAGAGCGCATGACGTATTTGCTGGAAAAGGTAGGCTTGCCGCCCGACGCGGCACAACGTTACCCGCATGAATTTTCTGGCGGACAACGCCAGCGCATTTGTATTGCGCGCGCCCTGGCCATGAGTCCCAAGGTTGTTATCGCCGATGAGTCCGTGTCTGCGCTGGATGTGTCGATTCAGGCCCAGATCGTGAATCTGCTGATCGATCTGCAAAAAGAAATGGGCATCGCGTTTTTGTTTATTTCGCACGACATGGCGGTGGTGGAGCGCATCAGCCACCGCGTGGCCGTGATGTATTTGGGCCAGATCGTGGAAATCGGCCCCCGCCGCGCCATTTTTGAAAACCCCCAACACCCGTACACCAAGAAATTGATGGCAGCCGTGCCGATTGCAGACCCCACCCGGCGCCATTTGGACCGCAAGCTGTTGTCTGGCGAAATACCTAGCCCTATACGGAAGATTGGCGATGAGCCTGAAGTATTTCCGTTGACCGAGGTCGCGGCAGGCCATTACGTGGCGGAATATTCACGCCATGCTTCATTTTAAATCTACTGGAGAAGTAGCTCATGAAATACTTTAGTGCTAAAAATTCGATACTGGCAGCCATCTTGGCCACTGGCTTGTTGGGCGGCTCCGCGGCATTCGCAGCCAAGGACGTTTCCGTTGCGGTGGAAATTTCCCTGGATTCGCTTGACCCCTACAATACCAATTCGACGTTGTCGCAGGCATTGGGCAAAAGCTACTACGAAGGCCTGTTCCAGTTCGATAAAGACTTGAAGGTTCAGCCTTTGCTGGCTGAAAGTTATGAGCCTAGCGACGATGGCCTGACCTACACTTTTAAGCTGCGTAGCGGCGTCAAGTTCCAGGACGGCACCGACTTTAACGCCGACGCGGTCAAAGCCAACCTGGATCGCGTGCTGGATCGCAGCAACGGCCTGTCCCGTTATAACCAGTTCAGCCGCATCGACAAGATCGAAGTGGTTGACCCCCTGACCGTAAAAATCATGCTGAAAGAGCCGTTTTCGGCCTTTATCAATGCCCTGGCCCATCCATCGGCCATGATGATTTCGCCGACTGCCTTGAAGAAATGGGGCAAGGACATTACCTTCCACCCAGTAGGCACAGGGCCATTCGAGTTCGTGGAATGGAAGCCCGCCGAATACCTGAAGGTCAAGAAATTTGACGGCTACTGGAAGAAGGGCTATCCCAAAGTGGACAGCATGACCTTCCGCACGGTTACCGACAACAATACGCGCGCGGCTGTCGTGCAAACGGGCGAGGCCCAATTTGCCTACCCCTTGCCTTACGAACAGGCAGCGCTGCTTTCCAAGAACGACAAGCTGGAAGTCGTGGCCGCGCCCTCTATCATTGCGCGCTACATTTCCATGAATGTGCAGCACAAGCCATTCGATAACATCAAAGTGCGCCAGGCCATCAACTACGCGATCAACAAAGAAGCGCTGGCCAAAGTGGCTTTTGCAGGCTACGCCTTCCCCTCGCAAGGTGTCGTTCCGCAAGGCGTGGATTTCGCCAAGAAAATGGACCCCTGGCCTTACGACGTAAAGAAAGCCAAGGAACTGCTGAAAGAAGCCGGCTACCCCAACGGTTTTTCCACCACCTTATGGTCGGCGTATAACGACGGTACCGCTGCCAAGGCTGTACAGTTCCTGCAGCAACAATTGGCCCAGGTAGGCATCAAGGTTTCGATCGAGATGCTTGAATCTGGCCAACGCGTGCAGCGCGTCCAGCAGGTGCAAGACGCCGCAACCGCGCCCGTGCGTATGTACTACGCGGGCTGGTCGGCATCGACCGGCGAAGCCGACTGGGCACTGCGCCCCTTGCTGGCAACCAGCGGCTGGCCTCCCGTGTTCAACAACACCGCTTACTACTCCAATCCCAAGGTGGACAAGGACATCGCCGATGCGCTGTTGACCACCGACAAGGCCGAGAAGACCAAGTTGTACGACAGTGCACAAGACCAAATCTGGAGCGATGCACCCTGGGCTTTCCTGACCACCATCAAACTGCTGTCGGTACATAACAAAAAGCTTAGCGGCTTTTACGTGATGCCTGACGGTTCCTTCCAGTTCTCGGACGTGGACCTGAAACCATAATCAGGAATAAGCGCACACCGGACGGATACGGCCTGATAGGCCTGCCGCCCGGCGCGTATTAAAGATGCTGACATACATAGTAAAACGATTGTTGGGGATGATTCCCACCCTGCTGCTGGTGGCCATCGTGGTGTTCCTGTTCGTGCACGCGTTGCCGGGCGACCCAGCCAGGTTGGCGGCGGGCCCGGAAGCCGATCAGACCACAGTAGAAATGGTGCGCAAGGAGCTTGGGCTGGATCTTCCTTTGCCCCAGCAGTTTGTGCGTTATTTCACCAACCTGATCCATGGCGATCTGGGCCATTCCCTGCGCACCAAGCGTCCGGTGGCCGACGAAATTGGCGATCGCCTGATGCCCACGTTGCTGCTGACCTTGACCAGTATGGTGTGGTCAGTGATATTCGGCCTGGTCATCGGCGTGGTTTCCGCTGTGTGGCGCAACCGTTTGCCTGATCGCGTGGGCATGACAGTGGCTGTGTCGGGCATATCTTTTCCGGCTTTTGCCCTGGGCATGGTCTTGATGCAGGTGTTTTCGGTGCAACTGGGCTGGTTCCCGACCGTAGGGGCTGGCACCTGGAAGCACTATGTATTGCCTTCGATTACGCTGGGTGCCGGCGTTGCGGCCGTCATGGCGCGTTTCACCCGAGCGGCGTTCATCGAAGTCATGCAGGAAGACTACGTGCGCACGGCCCGTGCAAAAGGCTTGTCTGAACGTATTGTTGTCATCAAGCATACGTTCCGCAACGCACTGATTCCCGTCGTCACCATGATGGGGCTGCAATTCGGCTTCCTGCTGGGCGGGTCTATCGTTGTGGAGACCGTGTTTGCCTGGCCTGGTGTAGGCATGTTGCTGGTTGACGCCGTGATCATGCGGGACTACCCCGTTATTCAAGGGCTGATTCTGCTGTTTTCTTTCGAGTTTATTTTGATCAACCTGATTGTCGATGTGTTGTACGGCATGATTAATCCGACGATTCGGTATAAATAAGGGGCAGACTATGAAGCTAGCCTCGACCATGGCCCCTGCGGATGGCCGTTCCAGTGCTCCTATCCGCACACCCATGCGCGAATTTTGGCGCAAGTTTCGCAAACAAAAGCTGGCCATGCTGGCCGGCGTATTTGTGCTGTTACTGGTGCTGGTGGCAATCTTTGCGCCATGGATTGTGCCTTTCGACCCGGAAGGGTTCTTTGACTACGATGCCTTGAACCAACCGCCGTCATGGACGCACTGGATGGGCGTGGATTCTCTGGGCCGCGACATATATAGCCGCGTTGTCATGGGAGCGCGCATATCCCTTGCGGCGGGCTTTGTCTCGGTAGCCTTGGGCGCCCTGGTCGGCACAGTGCTGGGCCTGGTTGCCGGCTACTACGAGGGCTGGTGGGAACGCATCATCATGCGGATTTCCGACGTGCTGCTGGCGTTCCCGGGCATCTTGCTGGCGATTGGGGTGGTGGCGATTCTGGGATCCAACATGATCAACGTCATTATTGCCGTTGCCGTGTTCAGCGTGCCAGCCTTTGCGCGATTGGTGCGCGGCAGCACCCTGGCGATCAAGAACATGACGTATATCGAAGCCATGCGCAGCATCGGCGCTTCGGATGCCGTCATTATCTTCCGCCATATCTTGCCTGGCACGATTTCCCCCATTGTGGTGTATGGCACCATGCGTATCGGTACGTCCATCATTACCGCGGCCAGTTTGTCCTTCCTGGGCATGGGGGCGCAACCGCCTACGCCGGAGTGGGGCGCAATGCTTAACGATGCCCGGGCCGATATGCTGTTGGCACCGCATGTAGCCCTTTTCCCTGCCCTGGCAATTTTCTTTACCGTACTGGCCTTCAACTTATTGGGCGACGGCCTGCGCGACGCGTTAGACCCCAAAATTGATCGATAGAAACGCCATGCCAACACCTGTTTTTGAGGCGCCCCGCGCAGGCTATTTGCCTGCCGGCCCAGGCGACCAGATTACCGACGTGCCTGGCGTTACCGTGGGCCATGCCACCTTGTCCCAGGGCGAGGTGCAAACCGGGGTCACGGTCATCAAGCCGCATGGTCGCGACGACTTCCTGTTTAAAACGCCTGCGGCCGCCACGGTCATTAATGGCTTCGGAAAAAGCGTTGGGCTGATCCAGCTACAAGAGCTGGGCGTGCTGGAAACCCCCATCGCACTGACCAACACGTTTTCGGTCGGCGAAGTGGCAACCGCACAAATCCGCCAGGCTATCCTGAACCATCCCGAAATAGGCAGGGACTGGCCCACCGTCAACCCGCTGGTATTCGAATGCAACGACGGTTACTTGAACGACATCCAGGCCTTTGCCGTGTCGGAGCAGGATTATCTGAATGCCTATAGTGATGCGGCGGTGAATTTCACGCAAGGATCCGTCGGCGCAGGCCGGGGCATGTCGTGCTTTTCCATGAAAGGCGGCATCGGTTCGGCGTCGCGCGTCGCCGCTTTGCCTGGCGCAGAGGCTTACACGATGGGGGCGCTGGTATTGGCCAACTTCGGTCGTTTGCCTAATTTGATGGTTAAAGGGCAGGCACTGGGCCGCCACATTAAAAGCGCAAGCCAGGCAGCGTTGCTGGACTCGACAAACGTAGAGCCGGAAAAGGGTTCGATCATTATCGTTCTGGCGACCAATGCACCGTTGGATGTACGGCAGTTGCAGCGGGTTTCCAAACGTGCCGCAGCCGGGCTCGCGCGCCTGGGTTCTGTGTACGGCCATGGCAGCGGCGATATCGTGCTGGCTTTCACTACGGCCTACCAAGTACCGGCATTAGCCGATACCCCCGCACCGGCAGTGCAGTTCGTGCACGAATCGCAGATTGATCCCTTATTCGAAGCCGCTGCTGAAGCAACCGAGCAAGCCATTATCAACGCCTTATGGGCGGCCACCGTGGTTACCGGCAGAGCCGGCCATCGGCGGTTAAGCATCACCGACACGCTGCCTCAGTGGCGTGAGTTTTTTTAAAAGGAAGTCTCCGTGAAAGTCTTGGTTTCGGTTGATATTGAAGGCGTTGCCGGCGTTACCCACTCCGAACAAACCCGCAGCGGCAACGGCGAATACGAGCGCGCCCGCGCCTGGATGACCGCCGAAGCCAACGCCGCCATACGCGGCGCGTTCGATGGCGGCGCCACGCACGTATTGGTCAACGATTCCCATGGCAGCTTTCGCAATCTGTTGCTGGACCAATTGGACGAGCGGGCGGAAATGGTTACCGGCAAGCCGCGCTACCTGAGCATGATGGCGGGAGTGGAGCAGGAATGTGACACGGTATTCATGGTGGGATACCACGCCCGATCCCAGGAAGCCGGCGTGCTGGCGCACACGATCAACAGCTTCGCGTTTCGGCGGGTGGTGGTCAATGGCGCCGAGCTGGGCGAGGCCGGTTTATACGGCGCCCTGGCAGGCGAGTATGGCGCAAGCGTTGCCTTGCTGACGGGGGACGATATTTTTCTGTCGGAAACGATGCATCTGTTTCCCGGCGCAATGTCGGTGCAGACCAAGCGGGCGCATGGTAATGCATCGTGCACATCGCTTTCACCGGGCCACGCATGCACCCTGATTCACGAAGCCGCGGCGGCTGCCATTGCCAAGGTGCCCGAGTTGAAGCCGCTAGTGTTGTCCAGCGCACCTTTCACCTGCGAGTTGACGACGCAGTCGCCGGGGCAGGCTGACTTGTTCTGCCAATGGCCGACGGTGACCAGAGTAAGCGGTAGCAGCCTGCGTTTCGAG
Organism: Pollutimonas bauzanensis; assembly: GCF_040393045.1. Taxonomy (GTDB): domain Bacteria; phylum Pseudomonadota; class Gammaproteobacteria; order Burkholderiales; family Burkholderiaceae_B; genus Pollutimonas; species Pollutimonas bauzanensis_A. The sequence continues at coordinate 26,571 of NZ_JBEBUX010000052.1, forward strand.
GGCGATACTATGTATGAGGTATTGCGGATATTGAATAGCTTTTCGGCTATGTCGTTTATGTTGCGGTAGTGACGGGCGACACTATGCAGGAACGGTCATGAATACTTTCGGGTCGACTTTAAACCGTGACGCCAGCGCAGTAACTTGACGTATATTCAGGGCTCGCTTGCCTGCTAACACTTCCGACACGACCCCCTGGCTGCCCACTTCAGGCAATTGCGATTGGGATAAATTGTGCTGGTTCATGAGAAACAGCAGAACATCCTTTGGGGTCGATGTATCTGGCCAGGGATGCACGCGGTCTTCATAGACGCGGATACGATCACTTAACAGGTGAATTAAGCCGTACAGCGTTCCAGATGTGTCTTTCGCTGCCGCCTCTAGCAGAGGTTCAATATCGGCTAACGCCTGCTGGTATTGTGATTCGTCTAGGATGGGCGTGCCAA
>NZ_JBEBUX010000053.1:0-26213 GCF_040393045.1 Pollutimonas bauzanensis
CACGACCGAGGACTTTGCCCTTGGCGTCAATCACGTACCAGTCACGTTTGACTTCGTGCGGCTTGGCCACAAAGGTCTTCATGATGGTTCCTAAATATTCAAAATAAGTCGCCGGGACATCCGGCAGACCCCTTCCCTGGCACGATAATCCTGCCTAAGCGTTGTACTTCGCCCGTGCAAATCGGTCAGAAAAGCCCACAATATTAACATACTTAGGGGATTTCCCAAACCAATTGATGTGTCTTGGTCTAGTGTCAGTGTTTCTTTCTTGATACGCGGGTCAGGTTCTGGGAGGGGATGTTTTGCTCCTCGTTGACGGTTCGGCGCCCTGCGGCGCCGAACATCGCATCAAGCTCAAAGCAAAAGGCCTGAATCCGGCACAGTACCGAATTCAAGCCTTTTCGCTTTTACTGCCAACAACTACTTTTTCTGGTTGGCCAAAGCAATGCCCAGATAGTTGTCGTACGAACCTTCAGCTACGCGGAACCATGGCACGATATTGTCACGGAAGCCCATATAGTTGTCGTGGATTTTCTTGAACATGGCGTTCTTGTCGCAGAACTCTTTATAGAGTTCATTGGACGCTTTGAACGATGCATCCATGACGTCGCGCGGGAATGCCTTCAAGACAGCGCCGCTGGCGATCAGGCGGCGCAACGCGGCAGGATTATTGGCGTCGTAAGAGCCCAACAGCGTGTTGCCGGCAGCACGTGTGGCGGTGTCGATAAGGCTTTGATAGCCCTTGGGCAGACTGTTATAGGCTTCGTTGTTGACGTACAAAGAAACCTGTGCGGAACCTTCCCACCAGCCCGGATAGTAATAATATTTGGCGACTTTCTGGAAACCCAGTTTCTCGTCGTCGACCGGACCCACGAACTCGACCGCGTCAAGCGTGCCCTTTTCAAGCGATGGGTAAATATCGCCAGGAGGAATTTGCTGAGGCACAACGCCCATGCGCGACAGGACTTCGCCAGCGAAACCGGCGGTGCGCATTTTCAAGCCTTGCAGGTCGGCTACCGACTTGATTTCCTTGCGGTACCAGCCACCCATTTGCGTACCGGTATTGCCCAGGGGGAAGTTAATGATGTTGCGCGGTGCGAACAGTTCGCGCATCAGTTTCATGCCATCGCCTTCATACATCCAGGCGTACATTTGACGAGCATTCAAGCCAAAAGGAACGGCCGTATCGAAACAGAAAGAAGGATCTTTGCCGTAGTAATAGTACGAAGCCGTTTGGCCGCATTCGACAGTGCGATTGCTGACCGCGTCCATGACGCCGAAGCCGGGGACGATTTCGCCGGCCGGATACAGACGGATCGAGAAGTTGCCATCGCTGGCTTCTTCGACCATTTTGCAGAAAGTTTGTGCCGTATTGAACAGCGGAGGAGTGGACGGCCCATAGGTGGACGTCATTTTCCAGCTGATTTTAGGATTGCTTTGCGCAAATACGGGTGCGGCGACGGTAGCCGACCCTGCTACGACCCCTAGCCCTGCTTTTTTAAGAAATGAACGACGCTGCATTACGAGCTCTCCTTTCGGCATTCGAATATTTTGGCGATAAAACTGCTACCGCGGGATATTACACCGTGTAGCAATTATTGTAACGAGGGTAAAACCCTTGGGTGTTACTGGCCGGCAATCGCCATTTCAGCGATAAGAATGGAGCCCGTGGTCTTGGAGCCACGAGTAATGGTGTCGGCGCCCACGGCAACGATTTGGCGGAACATGTCTGCCAGGTTGCCGGCTATGGTGACTTCCTGGACGGCGTGGCGAATTTCGCCATTTTCGACCCAATAGCCAAACGCACCACGCGAATAATCGCCACTGACATAATTAACCCCCTGCCCGATAAGTTCGGTTACCAGAAAACCGGTGCCCAACTTCTTGAGCATGGCGCGGAAATCATCCTTCTTTCTGGTAAGCCGCGACGTCAAGTGCAAGTTGTGCGACCCACCCGCATTGCCGGTGGACTTCATGCCCAGCTTGCGGGCCGTATAGGTCGACAGGAAATAGCCATTCAGCACCCCGCCCACCACCAGATCGCGGGACTGTGTGCGCACCCCTTCGCTGTCGAAGGGCGAGCTGCCCATCGCACCAAAGATATGCGGGTCTTCCGCGATGTCAATATGATCGGCCATGACGGGCTTGCCCAGCGCATCCAACAGGAAGCTTGCCTTGCGGTATAGCGCCCCGCCGCTACTTGCCTGCACCAGCGCACCCAACAGCCCTACAGCCAGCGGCGCCTCGAACAAGACGGGAAAGCGGCCCGTTTTAATGCGGCGTGCCGACATCCTGGACAACGTACGTTCAGCGGCGTAACGCCCCACGGCGACAGGATCGGCAAGATCGCCGGCCGCGCGCGCCGTGGTGTACCAGTAGTCGCGCTGCATGTTGTTGCCCCGCCCAGCTATGGGCGCCACCGAAATGCTATGTCGTGAATAAGGATACCCGCCCATAAAGCCCCGGCTGTTGCCCAGGATGAAATGGCCTTCATAGGTATCGACCGATGCGCCATCGGTGTTGGTAATGAGCGGGCTGGTATCGTGAGCGGCACTTTCAGCCTTGATAGCCAGTTTTGCGGCCTCTTCAGCCGAAATATCCCAGGGATGATGCAACTGCAAGTCAAGATAGTCGCTGGCAAGCTGGTCGGCATCAGGCAAGCCTGCGGCAGGATCCTCAGCGGTGTAACGCGCAATATGCCAGGCGGCTTCGACCGTTTCGCGCAATGCCTTGGCGGAAAAGTCAGATGTAGACGCCGAACCACGACGGTTTCCGGAAAACACGGTAACGTCCAATGACCGATCGCGTGTCTGCTCGACGGTTTCCACGTCGCTATTACGCACGGAAACAGACAGCCCGCGGCTTTCGGAAATTTCGGCAGCGGCATCCGAAGCACCCAGCGACTTGGCGTGCTTGAGGGCGTCGTTGACCAATTCACGGAAACGGCCTTGGTTTTCAGAGATGGGTAAAGATGATATGGATTGGTCGCTCATTGCTGCTCTTTCAGGTTAGACGGTTATCATAGCTAATTAAAGAACACTTTTTTGACTTCCATGCCAAACATTCCTGAAAATATTGAATTAGAGCCGGACGATTACGATCGGCCCAGCAAATCGCAGGTCAAACGAGACATGCTTGAGCTGCAGGAGCTAGGCAAGCAACTGGTCGAGCTGTCCACCGACAGGCTCAAGCAACTGCCGCTGTCCGAAACCCTCTACGAAGCCATCCGCATGGCGCAGCGCACGACCAGCCGGGAAGGCCGACGCCGGCAAATCCACTACGTGGGCAAGCTCATGCGCCATACTGACGCCGACGCGATCCGCACGCAACTGGATATCTGGGAAAACGGTTCGCGTGAACAAACTCGCGCCATGCACAGGCTGGAAGCCTTGCGCGACCTGCTGTTGAAAGATGACCAGGCCCTGACCGGGCTATTGGACGCTTACCCAGGGGCCGACGTACAACATCTTCGCACATTGATACGGGCCAGCCGCAAAGAAGCGCAAAACAATGCCGCCTTGCAGCCTGGACAGGATCCGCAGCGCAAGCACTATCGCGCGCTGTTTCAGGCCATCAAGGCACTTAACGACTCTACGGAACAAGAATGAGCTCAACACTACTGGAATGCATTGAAATCGAAACCCGCCCCAATCCAAGCCATGCAGTGATCTGGCTGCACGGACTAGGGGCCGACGGCAATGACTTCGCGCCGCTGGTGCCCGAGCTGCAATTGCAAAATGCCCCAGCCATCCGCTTCGTGTTTCCTCATGCGCCAGTGCAGCCAGTGACCATCAACAATGGCATGGCCATGCGCGCCTGGTACGACATTTTCGCTCCCGACCTTGTACGCCGCGAAGATGAAACCGGTCTGCGCCTGTCGCAATCGGCTGTCGAAGCCCTGATCGAGCGCGAAAACCAACGCGGTATTCCGACGGAAAATATAGTGCTGGCGGGATTCTCGCAAGGCTGCGCCATGACACTTCAGACAGGCTTGCGCCTGAAACAGAAACTGGCCGGCATGATTGGCCTTTCAGGATACTTGCCGCTGGCAGGCCTGACGGATGCCGAACGCCATACGGCCAACCAGGACACCCCGATTTTCCTGGCCCACGGCACCATGGACCCGGTCGTTGCCCTGCCGCGCGCACAGGCAACACAGCAAAAGCTGACTGAACTGGGCTACCAGGTGGCCTGGAAAACCTACCCCATGCAGCACTCGGTCTGCCTGGAAGAAGTCGCCGACATTTCGGCCTTCTTGCGCAAAGTGCTGGTATAGCCCGCTACAAACGGCGAGTCTCGCCAAGATCCAGCCATACCCGGCGCATGGTTGGATCCTCCTCGTCGTAATCGTTACGAAACCCAAGGTGCGTCATCAGGCTTAGCATGGGGCGGTTTGTTGCCAAGACCACCCCGTCGATATATGTGAGCCCTTGGTCCTGGGCAGCCTCGATAAGCCCGCCCATCAGTTGCGCCCCCAAGCCGCGGCGCTGCCACGCATCGCCGATGACCAATGCGTATTCAGCCCCACGCCCATCGGCATTACGAAGATAATGCGCAAAGCCGATGATCTGCTCGCGCGGATGGCCACGGTGCTCGGCATTGGGCACCTCTACAGTGGCAACCAAAGCCAGCTCGCGGTCATAGTCTATGCGCGTATAGCGCTCCAACATGCGCGGCGTCAGTTCGCGCATCATAGAAACAAAACGCATGTAACGCGACTCGTCGGACAGCCCGCGCACGAACTCTTGCAAAGGCTCGGCGTCTTCTGGGCGTATCGGCCGCAACAGCCACGGCTTGCCATCCTTGAAGGTCTTGGCCTGCACCAGACGGCGCGGGTACGGGTGGATCGCCATGTGCCGATAGCCCGTGGTTTCAGGCAACACCAACATCGTTTCAGACGTCACGCGGACACGAACATTATGTGCGACCAATTGCATATCGTCGGCGAACAACGGATCAATCATCAAAGAGTCTAAGGCGGGCACCTCGCTGACCAGTTCAGATACCCGTTCCAGCAACTCCAATAACTGATCGAATGCAGTCGGCGTCATTTGCCGGGAGAGCCCTTGATGCCAGACGCTGCTGCGCAGGACCAGCTTGCGCGCCAGGTAGCTGTTCAACGGGGGAAGGTCCATGGCGGTATGCGAGCCCGCAAAAAGCGCCTCTTGCCCACCGGGTCCGAAGGTAATGTAAGGCCCCAGCTTATCGTCGCGGCAGACCTGTATGCACATTGGCCTGCTGTCGTCGTGCTGGCTTGGCGCAATCTCGGCATCGACATACTGCAAAGGCGCATGGAAACACCCCAGCAATTGCCGGCACTCATCGGCAGTCAGGTCACGACGACGTTGGCTTTGAATGGTGCGCGTCAATGCTCTTGCCTCGTCGAGCCGCGGCGGTTTTCGCAACGGCACGGGTGGCAATGTTTGCTGCGATAGGGTCTGATTATAGTGATAGGACGCCAGAATACCGAACGCATTCGCGGCCGATTCGGGCGTGCGAAAAGCAGGCGTACCAACACTGTCAAGCACATGCCGCAAAGGCCGCATTGTGGCGTCGCCCATGAAGCAGGTAATAATCGGCTTGCGGGACTCGGGTGAGATCACCGCTAATTCCCGAGCTACGCTATGAAGATCAGATAACGGATCGGGCGCCAGCAGCACCAATACGCCATCAACGCCCGGGTCGTCGACCAGCAAGCCAATAATCTGTCGCAGCTTTTCAGGCGTCAGGGGCGCATAGGTAATAACGGGATTGCTGCTTGTAGCCCCCTCTTCAAGCAGTTCGCTCAGTGATTTGACGCTAGCCTGAGTCAAGTCGGCACGGAACACGGCCTCCGTATCGCCCATGACGTCCAACGCTAATTGTGCGGCCCCGTCTCCATTTGAAAAAAGCGCAATCTTGCGCCCGCGTGGGCGTCGGGTGTGAACCAATACCTTGATGGCAGAAAATAGCTGCACAAAATAACGAATCCGCACTGCGCCAACTCGACGCAACAAAGCATTGAACACTGCGTCTTGCCTCGATGGATCGTCGGCATTGTGGCCTACCTTCAAGACGATGACCGGTTTAACGCTGGCAGCGGCACGCAACGCGCTGGTGAAACGCCGCGAAGACGAGGTTTCTTCGAGATACAGCGCAATGCTATCCGTGCGTGGGTCCATCGCAAGGTAATCCAGCACGTCGGCGACATCGATGATGCTTTCGTCACCCAATGACACGACGGCGGAAAAACCCAGCCTGACGTCCTCCGCCCAGTCCAGAACCGACGCGGTAATAGACCGGGATTGCGCCACCAGGGCGACCCGCCCTCCCAGGCCAACATGCTGCTCATGGCTTAAATTGATACCCAGATGCGGCCGCTGCACACCAAAAGAGCGCGGCCCGAGAATCAGGCAGTCGTTGAGCTCGCCCCACGCCCGGCAATAAACCATATCTTCGATGGGATCCGTCGACGGGACGCTATGAGGCAATACTGTCAGGCAGCGCGGCCGGCAAGTTTTCAAAGTGGCGAGCACCTGCGGCAAGCGGTCGGGAGCCACACAAACCAGAGCCTGGTCGACCCGCATTCCGGCGCTTACGCCATTGAGCGATTCAGGCAGGCTGATGTCACCCTGCGGGGTGGTGTCAACAATGGTAATGGCATTTTTGAACGTACGCGGCACACTTTGCGCTATAGGCAGGGAGCGGTCGGAAAGCACCACAAGCGAACGAGGCTCGAACAATGCGGCAAGGCGATGTCGCGGCATACTGGATCCGGTTTAAACAAAAATTGGTCTGTACTCTAAAATAACCTATTGCTGCCATCTTGCACATGCCAATCCAACCGGCACACGCCTAAGCCTAACGACTAACAATGACCACGTCTACTTCTTCTACTATCCGCACACGCTTTGCTCCGTCCCCTACGGGTTACCTTCATTTAGGCGGTGCCAGAACCGCCCTGTTTTCATGGGCCTTTGCGCGCCACCACAAAGGGACCTTTGTCTTGCGCATTGAAGACACCGACCTCGAGCGTTCTACGCCCGAGGCCGTCCAAGCGATTCTGGACAGCATGGCCTGGCTGGATATGCAGCCGGACGAAGGGCCGTTCTACCAAATGCAGCGCATGGACCGATATCGTGAAGTCGTCCAGAAAATGCTGGCTGAAGGCACTGCCTACTACTGCTACAGCAGCCCCGAAGAAGTGGAAGCCATGCGCGAAAAGGCCCGCGCGGCAGGGCTGAAACCGCGCTACGACGGCACCTGGAGGCCGGAACCCGGCAAGACTTTGCCGGCTGCGCCTGCGGACCGCAAACCCGTGGTGCGCTTCAAGAATCCTCTGGAAGGCGCCACTGGCTGGAACGACCTGATCAAAGGTCACATCAGTTTTGACAACAGCGAACTGGACGACCTGGTTATTGCCCGTCCCGACGGCACGCCGACCTACAACTTCTGTGTCGTGGTCGATGACTGGGACATGCAAATCACACATGTGCTGCGGGGCGATGACCATGTCAACAACACGCCGCGCCAGATCAATATTTTACGCGCCTTGGGAGCTACGTTGCCCGAGTACGGCCATGTCCCCATGATATTGGGACCCGATGGCGAAAAGCTGTCCAAACGTCATGGCGCCGTCAATGTCATGGAATATGACAACGAAGGCTATCTGCCCGAAGCAATGATCAATTACCTGGCCCGACTGGGCTGGAGCCACGGCAACGACGAAATCTTCTCTCGCGAGCAATTGGTTGAATGGTTCGATACGCGAAACCTGAACAAATCGGCGGCGCAGTGGGATCCCAAAAAACTGAACTGGGTAAACGCCCACTATATTAAAAGCAGCAGCGACGCCGACTTGGCTGAACGCGTGGCCCCGCGCATCGTGAAAAAACACGGCAATCCGCAAGCAGTCGACCTGCCCGCCGTCATGGGCTTGCTTAAAGATCGCGCAGAAACCCTGAACCAGCTTGCCGATGGCGCCCTGCTTTTTTGCGGACCCTACACCCCGGCAAGCTCCGAGCTTAGGGCAGAACACATGGATGAAGCCGCGCTTGCCCTACTGGCCAGCTTCGCCCAACAGGCAAAAGCCCTTCCCGAATGGACGACAGAAGCCCTGGACGCTTTGATCAAGTCCATGCTGGCCGAGCATGGCGTAAAAATGCCCAAGCTAGCCATTCCGCTGCGCCTTGCAGTGACAGGCCAGAAACAAACACCCGCCATCGGTGCTGTTCTGGCGATTCTGGGCCGCGATCTGGTGCTGGAGCGCCTGGCCGCGATGTGACGCCCGGCGGGCTGCCTAGAACGGCAGCCTGTAACCGGGTGACATGCGCTTGGCCTTGATGGTTACGCCGTCCGGGCTTTTCAAGGTCAGCGACTGCCCGCTAGCTGCCACGATGGTGTAGCGGTTTGTGTAAATGGGATCGCTTGTTTCAATGGGAGCGCCATTGGACAACAAGGTTCGCAGCACCAGCGTTTGCTGATCCCGCTTCCAGCAACCCGCCTCGTCAATGCCCTGCGATGGGTTCTTGCCCCGCTTTAACTGCTCGGTGTAGGCCATTGCCCCATCAGGATGCAAAGTAAACAAGGTGCGCAATTCGCCGGCTACGCCTTTTTGCCTGTGCACACTTAACCAATTACCCACCAGGGCGTCGCCTGAAGCCGCAGCCTCGCATTTGGGCGTTTCTTTGACCGGCGGCGGTGGCGTTGTTTTGACGGGTACAGCACAACCCGCTACCAATGCGACCGCAAGCCCGGCAACAAAAGTGCGCGGGCGAAGCAGGAAATCGTACATATGAAGCCTTCCTTTAAACGCAAGATCGTGAACGATTTTAGCCTTATCCTTCAGATTCGCGCTTGATCAGACAAAACCACAATGCGCATGAGGAATCGCAAGGAAGATCCCAGGCCAAGTCCTACAATGTCTGTTGCTGATTTCTTTCTAGCGCCCGGAGCCTTCCCCCATGAGCTATTCCGTCCTGATCACCCTGCACCTGTTTGCCGCGTTCATATTTGTCGGCACGGTGTTCTTTGAAGTGCTGATCCTGGAAGGCATACGCAAACATGTTGCACGCGACGCCATGCGCGAGGTCGAAAGCGCCATCGGCAAGCGTGCGCGTCAAATCATGCCCTGGACGCTGCTAGTCTTATACAGCGCGGGTATCGGCATGGCGTGGCATTACCGCAGCATCCTGGCCCATCCGTTCGACAGCAGTTTCGGAACGCTGCTGACGATAAAAATCGTCCTGGCGTTAAGCGTATTGGGCCACTTCATCACCGCCATGGTGCTAGGCAGCAAAGGCCTGCTTAAAACACGCTATGTACAGCGCATACATATCAGCGTATTCACGCATATGGTCGGCATCGTACTGTTGGCCAAGGCCATGCTTTACCTTAAATGGTAGCTACAGCGGCAACTTCACATCGTGCTTGATTTCGCGTAGGGCCACAATGGTCCGCGTCTGGCGCACGCCAGGCAGGTTGAACAGAAATCGATGTAAAAAGCGGTCATAGGCTTCGGGGCTGGCCACCACTATTTTCAACAAGAAATCAGAGTCCCCGGTAACGGCGTAGCACTCCAGGATTTCCGGCGCATCGCGCACCGATCGTTCGAAATTCTCGACGATATCGGCCGAATGCCTTTCAAGGCTGATTTGGGCAAACATGCAACCTTGCAGCCCAACCTTATTGCGGTCGACTTGAGCGTAATAGCCTTGTATGACCTGGCTGGCCTCAAGCGCTTTTACCCGCCGCCACACGGGCGCCGCCGACAGACCGACGCTTTCAGATAATTGCTGGGCCGACGAACGCCCTTCTCTCTGCAGTTGCTGCAATATTTTTATATCTGTTTTATCCATTTTTAGCCGCCAAACGAAATGTTTATTTCAATAACTAGGGATTCTACGCTATGAAAAAGCAATAAAAACAGGGAGGCAAGTATCTATCATGGGTTAGAACACAAGGGTCTTTATCATGTCTACGCCCATCATCGATACACATTACCGCTTGACCGACAACCTGACTGCCAGCTCAGGCCGAATCTTCCTGACCGGCACACAAGCACTCGTGCGCATGCTACTGGCCCAACGCCAGGCAGACCGGCGGGCGGGGCTCAATACTGCCGGCTTTGTCACCGGCTACCGCGGGTCGCCCCTGGCTGGGGTCGATCTTGCCATGTGGCGCGCCAAGCAAGTCCTGGATGCGCAGCAGATCAGCTTCCTGCCCGCCATTAACGAAGACATGGCCGCAACCATCATCATGGGCACGCAGCAGGCTGGCGTACGCAATGACCGCAACGTCGATGGCGTCTTTGGCATGTGGTACGGCAAAGGGCCAGGCGTAGACCGCGCCGGCGACGCCCTGCATCACGGCAATGCAGCGGGCGCTTCAAAAAATGGCGGTGTGCTATTGATCGTCGGAGACGACCACACGGCAGCCTCGTCATCCATTGCCCATGCCAGCGAGACTTCTTTGCAGGCATGGAGCATTCCCATCATCAACCCTTCGTCAGTCGAAGAATATGAGTCATTCGGCCTTTGGGGCTGGGCGCTGTCGCGCTATTCCGGCGCCTGGGTGGCCTTCAAAGCGGTCACGGAAACAGTGGAAAGCGGACGATCCTTCGTCGTGGAGCCCGCAGCCGATTTCGCAATCGATGATGCCGACCCGCACAAAGGAGCGCTGGAATACAGCGCGCGCGAGTTTCTTACCCCCGCCATGGAAACCCGGATTGCCGACCGCCTGGTCGCGGTCAAGGCATTTTCGCGCCGACACAGTCTGGACCGGCTGATCCAGGCAGCTCCACAAGCCAAGCTAGGCATCGTCAGCACAGGCAAAGCCTATCTGGACACCCTGGATGCATTAACAGAGTTGGCTAGACAACACCCAAACACGCCGCTGCCCGCCCTGCGCCATTACAAGATAGGACTTAGCTGGCCAATAGACGAATCAGGATTCAAACATTTCGCCCAAGGCCTGGAGCACATCCTGGTCCTGGAAGAAAAAGCGCCGCTTATTGAGAGCCAGATCAAAGACATCTTGTTCAACGAGCGGGTGCGGCCCAGCGTTATCGGCAAACGGGACTGGGAAAACGAAGTCCTGATTCCGTCGACCGGGCAATTGCGCCCCGCCCTCATCGCAGGCGCCCTGCGCCGGTGGCTGAAACAGACAGCCGGGATAGCGCTAGGCGAATCCGGCTGTATGCCTTCGGCCCCTGTGCTGGCACCCCAAATCGGCCTGAGCAGGCGCCCCTATTTCTGTTCGGGCTGCCCGCACAGCAGCTCCACCAAGGTGCCCGAAGGCAGCCAGGCATTGGCCGGCGTGGGTTGTCACTATATGGCGACATGGATGGACAGAAACACCAGCGGGCTGACGCAAATGGGTGGAGAAGGCGCCGACTGGATAGGCTTGTCACGCTATATCAGCATGCCCCATGTTTTCCAGAACATGGGGGAAGGCACTTACTTTCACTCGGGCTATCTGGCGATAAGGCAAGCCATTGCCGCCAATGCCAACATGACCTACAAGATCCTGTTCAACGATGCCGTAGCCATGACGGGGGGGCAACCGGTGGATGGCGCGCTATCAGTGCCCCAAATATGCCAGCAATTGCTGGGTGAAGGCGTCAAACGCGTCGTAATCACCACCGACGATCCCGATAAATATCAGGATATCCCCCTGGTTCCCGGCGTCACCGTACATCATCGCCATAAGCTAGACGGCGTTCAGCGCGAACTGCGTGAAATCAAAGGCGTCACGGTGCTGATTCACGATCAGGCCTGCGCTGCTGAGAAACGCCGGCGGCGCAAGAACAAAACGCTAGCCGACCCTGCGCGCCGGCTTTTCATCAACACAGCGGTATGCGAAGGTTGCGGCGACTGCGGCACGCAGTCGAATTGCCTGTCCCTGGTCCCAGTACAAACCCCTTTCGGCCGTAAACGCGCAATTGATCAGTCCAGTTGTAATAAGGACTATTCCTGCGTCGACGGATTTTGTCCCAGCTTTGTCTCGGTTGTGGGAGGCGCGCCGCGGAAAGGTGGCCATGACAATAACGCAGGCGAACGCGAACGCATACAAGCACTGCTGCCCCAATTGCCATCACCTGCCATCAACACAACCGGTCAGCCATGCAATATCCTGGTGGCCGGCATAGGCGGCACGGGCGTCATTACTATAGGCGCAATTCTATCCATGGCGGCACACCTGGAAGGTCGCGCTGCGTCGGTTCTGGATATCACCGGCCTGGCCCAAAAAGGCGGCACTGTCATCAGCCATATACGTTTATCTCCTGACGCCCAGCCTACTGGCGCCGTGCGCATCGATACACAACAAGCCGACGTTGCCGTGTTTTGCGATATGGTCGCGGCCAGCAGTCCGGAAGCGTTGAAAACCCTGCAGCACGGCCAAACACTGGTAGCGCTGAATACGTATTTGGCGCCGACCGCTGAATTTACGCACGATCCGCAAATCAACCTCGACCCGCAGCCCCTGATCGACATGGTGCGCGAAACAGTTGGGGAATCGAATAGCTGGCTGCTGGATGCGCATAGTTTGGCGACGCAACAGTTCGGCGATAGCATCATGAGCAACATGATCATGCTGGGCCTGGCCTGGCAACACGGCGCAATTCCTGTCAGCGAAGCCGCGATCATGCAGGCGCTAAGCCTGAATGGAATCGCCGTGGAAGCGAATCAGAAGGCTTTCCGCATCGGCCGCCTTGCAGCCTGGCAACCCGACGCGTTCAAAATTCAAGCAACCACTGCTGAAAAGGCCGTCGTCATACACATGCCCGAGTCCCTCGAAAAGATTGTGGACCGCTGCCGTAACTCGTTGACCGCATACCAGAATGCGGCTTATGCGCAACGGTACACCGCCGTCGTGGAGGCGGTCCGGGCGGCCGAACAGGCGCTACGACCCGGGGCCAAGCCCCAATTAACCATCAACGTCGCGCAGTCTCTTCACAAACTGATGGCATATAAAGATGAATATGAGGTCGCACGCTTGTTCACCAACGGCGAATTTCGCCAAACGCTCCATGAACAATTCGAAGGCGACTTCACCTTGCAATTCCACTTAGCCCCGCCCTTGCTGGCCAAGCGCGACCCATTAACAGGCATTCCACGGAAAGTCACGCTGGGGCCCCAGACAGAAAGCGTATTCAAACTATTAGCCCGCTGCAAAGTGATCCGCGGCTCATGGCTCGACATTTTTTCGTATACTAGCGAACGCAAATTGGAGCGACAGCTGATCCGCGAATACCGGGAAGCCGTGTTAACCATGCTTGACTATTTAAGCACCGACAATTTTCCTATCGCCCTCGAATTGGCGGAACTACCACAGATGGTGCGCGGCTTTGGCCACATTAAGGCGGCCAATGTCGGAAGTTACCGGCAAAAACTGGATCAATTGCAGGCGCAACTTAAATCCGCTGTCATAAACGCTAACAACATATCGCCTGCCCTCGCAGCGAGCCGATAAAACCTTGCCAAGCCATGCCCCGCGTGCTTTACGTGGGCGTGCCCGTTACTCCATAAAAAACTTCAGAAAAAAAACAAAAAATCAAGCCCCTAACGGGCTTGATTCATATCAGTTCAATCACTACAATTAGTGCTTATAAAAAAACAAACCACAATATATAGTGGTCACGGGCCGTTAATGCTGTATTCAAACAAACTCGTGTTCACCTGCTAGTTGCAGTCCACCGTCACTAAATTTGCTGTCCACGCGCTGCCTACCGCACGCCAATCTCGCACAGGAGTATTCATGCAGACACCACAACCCGCCACAACCAAGTCCGAAAACGCGCCGCATAGCCAACCCACGGCCACAGCTGATCACGCTGCTGCCGGACAATGGGACAGCTTTCATATTATCCGGCGTAATGGCGCTGTAGGCAGCTTCGAACCAGGCAAGATCGCCATTGCCGTGACCAAAGCCTTCCTGGCCGTTCAGGGTGGCCAGGGTGCTGCTTCAGCACGCGTGCGCGAACTGGTCGAAAACCTGACCGAACAGGTAACCAATGCCTTGGTCCGCAACCGTCCAAGCGGCGGCACGTTCCATATCGAAGAAATTCAGGATCAGGTCGAACTGGCCCTGATGCGTTCAGGCGAACACGATGTCGCACGCGCTTATGTGCTGTACCGTGAAAAGCGCACACAGGAACGGGCGCTTAAGGCAACAAGCCAGCCTGTTATCACGCATCCAACGCTTAACGTCACCGACAACGGCGTGAAACGCCCGCTGAATCTGGGTCAGTTACAAGCCACCATTGCCGAGGCTGGGTTAAACCTGCCGCACGTTATTGATACCGACGCCATTCTCAAAGAAACGGTGAAGAATCTGTACGACGGCATTCCTGTTGACGAAGTTTTCAAGTCCGCAATTTTGTCCGCGCGCGCCATGGTCGAGAACGACCCGTCGTACAGCCAGGTCACCGCACGCCTTCTACTGCACACAATCCGCAAAGAGGTGCTGGGTGAAGAGGTCTCGCAAGCCGCAATGGTCACGCGTTACGCCGATTATTTCCCCGAGTTCATCAAGGTTGGCATCGAAGGCGGCCTGCTAGACAGCAAGCTGCAGGAATTCGACCTGGTCAAGCTGGGCAACGCTCTGAAATCCGAACGCGACCAGCAGTTCAATTATCTGGGTCTGCAAACGCTGTACGACCGCTACTTCCTTCATATCCGCGGCCGCCGCATCGAGCTTCCGCAAGTGTTTTTCATGCGCGTCGCCATGGGCCTGGCCCTGAACGAAGACAACCGTGAAACACGCGCCATCGAGTTCTACGAAATCCTGTCGTCATTCGACTTCATGAGTTCGACGCCCACGTTATTCAACTCTGGCACGCTGCATTCGCAATTGTCGTCTTGCTACCTCACCACCGTATCGGACGACTTGGCCGGCATCTACGACGCGATCAAAGAAAACGCACTGCTGGCCAAGTATGCCGGCGGCCTGGGCAACGACTGGACGCCAGTGCGTGCACTGCGCAGCCACATCAAAGGCACCAATGGCGAAAGCCAAGGCGTCGTGCCCTTCCTTAAAGTCGTCAACGACACTGCCGTCGCAGTGAATCAGGGTGGCAAGCGTAAAGGCGCTGTTTGCGCCTACCTGGAAAGCTGGCACTTGGACATCGAAGAATTCCTCGAGCTGCGCAAGAACACGGGCGACGAACGCCGCCGCACCCACGATATGAACACCGCCAACTGGGTGCCGGATCTGTTCATGAAGCGCGTAATGGAAAACGGCGAGTGGACACTGTTTTCGCCTTCCGACACTCCCGACCTGCACGATAAATATGGCCGGGCCTTCGAAGAAGCCTATGTCGGCTACGAAGCCAAAGCAGCAAGCGGCGAACTGACGCTGTTCAAAAAGATTCCTGCTACATCGCTATGGCGCAAAATGCTGTCGATGCTGTTTGAAACCGGCCACCCATGGATCACCTTCAAGGATCCTTGCAACATCCGTTCGCCTCAGCAGCACGTGGGCGTCGTGCACAGCTCGAACTTGTGCACGGAAATCACACTGAATACCAACGAATCGGAAATTGCCGTTTGCAACCTGGGCTCGGTCAACTTGGCTGCGCACCTGAAGCAAGACGCCAGCGGTCAATATGTGCTGGATCACGACAAGCTTCAGCGCACCATCACCACAGCCATGCGCATGCTCGATAACGTTATCGACATCAACTATTACGCGGTCGAGAAAGCACGCAACTCCAACGTGCGCCATCGCCCCGTTGGCATGGGCGTCATGGGCTTCCAGGACTGCCTGCAAATGATGCGTGTACCGTTTGCGTCGGACGCTGCGGTCGAGTTTTCCGATCGCTCCATGGAAGCAACTTGCTACTACGCCTACTGGGCTTCCAGCAAGCTGGCTGCCGAACGCGGCCATTACCAGACTTTCAAGGGGTCCTTGTGGGATCGCGGCATATTGCCTCAAGACACGCTGGCCATGTTGCGCGAAGAGCGCGGCGGCTACGTCGAGGTTGATGACAGCAGCACGCTTGACTGGGACAGCTTGCGCACCCACATCAAGCAGCACGGCATGCGCAACTCCAACTGCGTCGCCATTGCCCCTACCGCCACCATCTCGAATATTATCGGCGTGTCGCCTTGCATCGAGCCCAACTACCGCAACCTCTACGTCAAGTCCAACTTGTCGGGTGAATTCACTGTCGTCAACGACTCGCTGGTGCGCGATCTGAAAGAGCGCAACTTGTGGGACGAAGTCATGGTCGCCGATCTTAAGTATTTCGACGGCAGCCTTGCCCGCATCGACCGCATTCCCGCCGACTTGCGTGAGCTTTACGCAACCGCTTTCGAGATCAGCCCAAGCTGGGTTGTTGAGTGCGCCGCACGTCGTTCAAAATGGATAGACCAGGCTCAGTCGTTGAATATTTTCATGACAGGCGTCTCGGGCAAGAAGCTGGATGACACGTACAAACTGGCTTGGGTACGCGGTCTTAAAACCACTTACTACCTGCGCTCCAATGGCGCCACCAGCGCCGAAAAATCCACTGGCCGCGGCGGTGAACTCAATGCCGTCGCCAACGCCACCCATGGCCCCGCCATTGCGGCAGCAGCTTCCGAGCTTCCCGAACCCGAACTGATGGGCGACGCATGCACCATGCGCCCCGGCGACGAAGGGTTCGAAGAATGCGAAGCCTGCCAATAATCTGATACGGAAACCTATTATGTTGAACTGGGAAGACACCCCTACCACCTCACCCGCGGCAACAAACGGCAGCACAGGGGCTTCGGCCCCACGCGCTCCTGAAAGCCACGATGACGCGATCGCCGCGTCTGCTGCGGCAGCAAGCGCAGCGGCCGACACCGCGGCACGCGTGCGTGCTGCGGACAAACGCATCATCAATGGCAAGACCGACGTCAACCAGCTCGTCCCATTCAAATACAAATGGGCTTGGGAAAAGTATCTTGCCACTTGCGCCAACCACTGGATGCCGCAAGAAATCAATATGTCGCGCGACATCGCCCTTTGGAAGAATCCCAATGGGCTGACAGAAGACGAGCGACGTATCGTCAAACGCAATCTGGGCTTCTTTGTGACGGCCGATTCACTGGCCGCCAACAACATTGTTCTTGGCACCTATCGCCACATCACCGCACCAGAGTGCCGTCAGTTCCTTCTGCGCCAGGCCTTTGAAGAAGCCATTCATACGCATGCTTATCAGTACATCGTCGAAAGCCTTGATCTCGACGAAGGCGAAATTTTCAACGCCTATAACGAAGTGCCTTCGATACGCGCCAAAGATGAGTTCCTGATTCCATTCATCGATGCGATTGCCGACCCTCACTTCCAAACGGGCACGCCCGAAGCCGATCAAACACTGCTTAAATCGTTGGTCGTTTTTGCATGCCTGATGGAAGGTTTGTTCTTTTATGTTGGATTTACGCAAATCCTCGCGTTGGGCCGTCAAAATAAAATGACCGGCGCTGCCGAGCAATATATGTACATCCTTCGCGATGAATCCATGCACTGCAATTTCGGCATCGATCTGATCAATACCATCAAACTCGAGAACCCACATTTGTGGACAGCATCCTTTCGCGAAGAGCTTCATGATTTGTTCAGAAAGGCTGTAGACCTTGAATATGCTTACGCTGAAGACACTATGCCTCGCGGCGTACTGGGTTTGAACGCCTCGATGTTCAAGTCGTATTTGCGTTTTATCGCCAATCGCCGTTGCCAACAAATTGGCCTGGAAGCGCAATTTCCGCAAGAAGAAAACCCCTTCCCATGGATGGCCGAAATGATTGATCTCAAGAAAGAACGCAACTTTTTTGAGACACGAGTCATCGAATATCAGACCGGTGGTGCATTAAGCTGGGAATAATGCTTGGAATAGAGCAAGGGCTTACGTTAGACTCTAGGCGTGCAAAGTACTAAGTGCTTTGCACGCTTGCGCCATTTGAGATGGGTCGCACCCAACGTGGGGGCCATATCAAATGGGTGGACGTTCTCTCTTCGACTTAATCTCAAGGAGCATTATTATGGCAACAGCCAAGAAGGCCGCAACAAAAACGGCGACCAAAAAGACGGCACCCGCCAACAAGGCAGCGCCAGCCAAAAAAGCTGCTGATAAAAAACCCGTAGTCGCTAAACAAGCGGCATCCGCCAAGAAGTCCACCCCCGCAGCAAAAAAAGCGGTTGCCACAAAAGCAGCACCTGCAAAAAAAGCAGCAACCAAAACAGTAGCAAAAAAAGCAGCGCCAGCTAAAAAAGTCGCAACCAAAGCTGTTGCGAAAAAAGTAGCGCCAGCCAAAAAAGCCGTAACCAAGGCCGTAGCTAAAAAAGCTGCACCAGCTAAAAAAGTCGCGACCAAAGCTGTAGCCAAAAAAGTAGCGCCTGCTAAAAAAGCAGCAACCAAAACAGTAGCCAAGAAAGCAGTGCCTGCTAAAAAGGCCGCAACCAAGGCCGTAGCTAAAAAAGCAGCACCTGCTAAAAAAGTCGCAACCAAAGCTGTTGCGAAAAAAGCAGCGCCAGCTAAAAAGGCCGCGACCAAAGCCGTAGCCAAAAAAGCAGCGCCCGCCAAAAAAGCCGCAACCAAGGCCGTAGCTAAAAAAGCTGCGCCAGCTAAAAAAGCCGCGACCAAAGCCGTAGCCAAAAAAGCAGCACCAGCCAAAAAAGCCGTTGCCAAGAAGGCAGCCGCCAAACCGGCAGTGACTAAGGCCGCTACAAAAAAAGCAGCCCCGGTTAAAGCTGTAGCTGCAAAGAAAACGGTAGCCAAAAAAGCAGTTGCTGCAAGCAAAGCAACCCCAGCCGCGGCGGCACCAGCCAAAGCTGCACCAGCTAAAAAAGCCGCCGCGCCCAAGAAAGCCAGCGTCAAAGCCGCAGCCAAGGCCACCAAGGCAGCCACTGCAGCGCCCGACAGCAAGAAAACCGTGAACCCTGCGGCCTCTTGGCCCTTCCCAACCGGCGGCCGTCCTTGATCGTTTAAACCGTTACTGCCGTGGGCTGCTCCCACGGCAGTAATTAAAGATCACGCCATCCGTACAAAAAATGGCTTGGCCATTTCTAAAACTGCCCGATAATATCGGGCAGTTTTACGTTGGAAGTTGACGCTATACCGTCTGCTCTGGTCGTGCGACAATGGCGCTTCTGAAATTCCATGTGGCTTAACCATGTTCAGCGATGTCTTGCAGTTCCTCATTAATATTATTTTTTCCCTGTTTGGCATTGCGCTAATCATTCGCGCATGGATCTATGCTATCCGCCTGCACCCATTCAATCCCTATTCTCAGGCCGTATTACGCACGACTGAATGGCTGGTTCAACCAATACGCAAAGTCGTTCCACCCGGCAATCGCATTGACTGGCCAAGCTTGCTGGCCTGCTGGCTGACTTCGCTGATTTTCCTGCTGGCAGCCTTACTGGCGTCAACAGGCCAATTACCTTCGGCAAGCAGCCTGCTTCCTATTGCATTGACAGCACTGCTGACGGTGCTCAAGTGGACATTCAATCTGATTTTATGGATCACACTGATCCAGGCGATCTTATCGTGGGTGAACCCGCTGGCGCCAATCATGCCGGTATTGCAAACCTTGACGGCACCTTTGCTTGATCCGATACGGCGCATTTTGCCAAACCTTGGCGGACTGGATCTGTCGCCACTGGTGCTGCTTGTACTGGCCCAGGTGGCCATGATGGTGCTGCAGAGCCTGGCTTTTTCCCTGCTAGGGGTCTAGCAGCATTGAATGTGCCGGATCAGGGCCATTGGCCGCGATCCGGCAAAGTGCACATTTACATAGGTACCACACGTGTCGGGCCATTGCCGCTGATCAGGCGTACGCGCTGCCCAACGCCAATTGCCACATCAGCCGCCTGGGCGATGACCCGCGTTTCGCCATTATCGAGACGCACAGTGATCTCTTGCCCTTGGGTTTGCCCCACTCGGTTTTCAACGGCGTTGCCGGCCATCGCGCCAAGAAGCCCACCGCCAATGGTGGCCAGGATGTTGCCGGTTCCGCCCCCAATTGTGCTGGCCGCCACACCGCCCAAGGCGCCGCCGGCAATGACGCCCGCGCCACTGGAGCTGTCTTTCTGGATCGTGACGCCACGAACGGCCTCTACGGTACCTGTGCGAACAATTTGCTCGCGCTGCGCTTGCCCGTAGCTGTAGACGGAGCTGGACGCAGTGTCGTTGGCGCACGCGGCCAGCACCGACAGCGAACCCACCAATACGGTCAAGGCAACAAGCCTCGCCGGACGTGCAGCCGAGCGCCGAAAATTAGATGAAATCATAAAAAACTCCTTGTAAAACAGCTGGGCCAGCAAAGAACCGGCCACTTGCCTAACCCAATAAATTCAGGCCGTAATGCTGATTAAGGGCTGCACTGATATCGGCACGCGAAGGTCGGTGATTCTGGGGCCCCCGTGAACCAATTTTAAAACTACCCATTACGTTCGCCAAGCGACACGCGTCAACCAGGCTCCAGCGCTGTGTAAGACCATACAACAATCCTGCACGGTGGGCATCGCCGCACCCGGTAGGATCGACCACAAATTCGGCTTTGACCGGTGCGATGTCTATGGTTTCTCCACCGGTATAAAGCGTAGCGCCTTCGCTGCCGCGCGTAACAACGACCGCTTGCAAGGATTGCGCAATCTCCGACATGCTTCGCCCGGTACGCTGGGCTACTATGCTGGCCTCATAATCGTTAGCGGTGAGTATCTGCGCAAGGGTAAGCATTTCATTCAGGTCGTCGCCTGAAAACAAAGGCATGGCTTGTCCAAGATCAAACACAAAAGGAATACCTTGCGCATGCAAGCGGCGAGCGTGCGCAAACATGCCGTCCTTGGCATCTGGCGCAACAATCCCCCACGCTGCGGGATGGCCTGTCAGGTCGTTTTCCGCCGAGACCATCATGGCGCCCGGATGGAACGACGCAATCTGGTTGTTGTCCAGATCGGTCGTGATAAAGCATTGAGGTGTGTATAAATCGGGTATGACACGGATAAGGCTGGTGTCTATACCCAGATCCTGCAGATAGGAAAGGTAGTCCGCTGCATCGGCGCCCACCGTACCAACAGGTAGCGGATTACCGCCCAGCAGACGCAAGTTATAGGCGATGTTGCCCGCACATCCGCCATACTCCTTGCGCATTGTCGGCACGAAAAACGATACGCTCAGCGACTGAATGTTATCGGCCAGGATATGTTCTTTGAAGTGTCCTTCGAATACAGCAATAGTGTCAAATGCCACCGATCCGCAGACCAAAACCTTGTCAGACATTACATCCCTTATGGAAAAAATTTACCTAATTGATAACCGTTGATCTTTAGATCATTCAAGACAATAGGCACCCCGACCGTGATTTCGCTAGAAGCGGCAAAAGGATGCTGCAACATCTCGGAAGGCAAGTAATTGGCAGGTGCAAGATTTTTCCTGACCACTACGGTACCGGAAAAATCGGTCAGATCCAGCACCAGCGTAGGCCATTCTTGAGGCTTGTCGTAAGCGTTGCGCAGTGTCAGCTGCAAGGTCATGGCGCCGGAAGCATCTGTCGCTCCTGGTGTCGTCTTGAGCGACGAAGACATGATGGAAATTTGATCAATGCGGCGCACATAGGCCACTTTGCAGTTCAAGGATGCGCATGCCTGAGTCAGAACCGGGCGCAATGCCGGAATCTGATTGGCGATTTGCGCACGGTACACGTACATCAGTTGCGCGAATAACAATAACAGCCCTGCAATGGTCAGCACACCCCAGAATAGCCTAATCGCACTACGAAACCGGGGCTCATCGCCCAGGAATTCCGGTATGGGTGCATCATCATGCAGGGAGGTTCGCGGATCGATATACATCGACCCGGGCGTAGACTTTGCACTGACGACGGGATCCGGCCGTTCGGCAACATCCGGCCGTACCGGAACATGGATAACGGGGTCCGGCCTTTCCGGCACGGAATTCCCCACTTTGAAAACGGGATCTTGGCGATGCCCAGCATCGGTATCGCGCGCCGGTGCGGAAATACTGAATGCGGGACCAGTGCCCGATTGAGGTGCAGCCTTGGGCACCACAGGTTCCACCGCAGGCACAGGCTCTTCTTTTGCCGGACGTTGGCGTAGCACGCTAGGCATGACCGGCTCTGTGCGGACCGGGGTTGCAGCGACCGACGCGACAGCCACAGGGGCAGCTGCTGCGACAGCCGGCGCTGGTTTGGCCACACCAGATGCGCCGTTGCCAGGAACGACCGCTTCGTAGCCATCGAAAATATTCGCGCACTCAACGCAGCGGATATAACCTTTGCGCAATTGCAACTGTTCGAGGCTTGCCGAAAAAATAGCGCCGCATCGCGGGCAACGGGTGGTCAAGTCCATATAAATAAGAAAATCTTCCGAACCTCAGGCTGTTCTTTGCCCATGCAAGCAAACCCAACCTTCCCGGGCACGCCACACCTGCATGGCCAACCATGGGGCGTAAGCTTGTGCGACCTCGTTAGCCTGGCGTTCTAGTACGCCTGACAGGACAAGATGGCCACCTGGCAATACGCGATTGGCAAGCATGGGCGCAAGCACCTTCAAAGGATTGGACAAAATATTTGCCACTACAACCTGCGTTTGTCCGCCAGGCAGTTCATCGGGCAGCATGGCCAAAACCTCGACCCGATTGACCTTTGCATTGTAGCGGGTGGACTGCACCGCCTGTTCGTCGATATCGACAGCCTGGATGGGGCCGGCGCCCAACAGCTTTGCGGCAATAGCCAGAATACCAGAGCCGCAGCCGTAATCCAGCAGCGATTCGTTACCGTGCAAATTCTCCGCCAGCCATTCCAGGCACAAATGTGTGGTCGGATGACTGCCGGTACCGAATGCCAAGCCCGGATCCAGCTCAAGGTGGATGATGCCATCGTTGCTTTCAACGTCCCGGTCGGCCGCCACGGGCACGTCCGGATCGTCGCGATGCCAGCTGGGAACGATCCAGATACGCGTACCGACTTGAATCGGGCCGAATTGCGCTTGGGTCAAACGCACCCAGTCGGCATCCGGCACATCGCGCAGCGACCACTGATCATCCTGGTAGTCGGCAACACCCGCGTCACGTAATTGTTCCAGAATCTGCCTTGGATCAAGGCCATCCGGCAACAACGCCACGACCCGGTTCCGATTCCAGGCTTGCACCTGGGGCTCCATACCCGGTTCTCCGAATAAGGGGTTCTCAATATCGGTATCGCCATCGGCGTCTTCTACCGAGACAGACAATACGCCGGCTTCCAACAACGCATCCGAAAGGGCTTCGGCTTGTGCTTCGGGGCAAATCAGCACGAGTTCGCGCATAGTTTCTTCCGTCAAGAAAACAGGGGCCAAGCCCCTGTTTGTAAAGCTGCTGTCCAGAATGCTTAGGGGCGTTGAGCTAGCTTCTGTTCGAGGTAGTGAATACTGGTGCCTCCCTCGGCAAAGCGCGCATCCGCCATGAGTTCACGGTGCAAGGGGATGTTGGTTAGCACGCCTTCGACAGCCATTTCCGATAACGCAATTTTCATGCGTTCGATTGCCTGATGGCGCGTATCGCCATAGGTAATCAGCTTGGCGATCATGGAGTCATAATTAGGCGGCACCATGTAGCCGCTAAATACATGCGAATCCATCCGGACGCCGGGGCCGCCGGGAGTATGCCAATTGGTAATGCGCCCTGGGCTGGGCGTGAACTTGAAAGGATCCTCGGCATTGATGCGGCATTCGATAGAATGGCCTTTGATCTGGATATCGCGCTGACGCAAGGTGAACTTTTCGCCGGCGGCAATCAGGATTTGCTGCTGTACCAGGTCAATACCGGTAACCATTTCGGTAATGGTGTGCTCAACCTGTATGCGCGTGTTCATCTCAATGAAGAAGAACTCGCCGTTTTCGTACAGGAATTCAAACGTACCCGCGCCGCGATAGTTGATTTTCCGGCTGGCCTCGGCGCACCGTTCACCAATGCGCTCGATGAGTCGGCGTGGAATACCCGGAGCAGGCGCCTCTTCGATGACTTTTTGGTGACGACGCTGCATGGAGCAGTCGCGCTCGCCTAGCCATATCGCATTGCGTCCGCCATCAGCCAGAATTTGAATTTCGATATGGCGAGGATTTTCCAGGAATTTTTCCAGGTAGACCTCGGGATTATTAAAAGCAATCCCGGCCTCGGAGCGCGTCATGGTGACGGCGTTCAACAAGGCGGCTTCCGTATAGACCACACGCATACCGCGACCGCCCCCGCCACCCGCCGCTTTAACAATAACGGGATAACCGACTTCACGGGCGATACGCATGACTTCCTGCGGGTCGTCGGGCAACGCGCCCTCGGAACCTGGCACGACAGGCACGCCGGCCGCAATCATGGCCTGCTTCGCACTGACTTTGTCGCCCATCAGGCGTATGGATTCTGGACGAGGACCAATAAACACGAAGCCGCTTTTTTCGACGCGCTCGGCGAAATCAGCATTTTCCGCCAAAAATCCGTAACCAGGATGTATGGCTTCAGCATCCGTGACTTCGGCTGCCGAAATAATGGCGGGCATGTTCAGATAGCTGTCTCGTGCGGGAGCCGGGCCGATACATACCGACTCATCGGCCAGACGCACATATTTGGCGTCGCGGTCGGCTTCGGAATGGACCACCACGGTTTTGATACCTAGCTCGCGGCAGGCACGCTGGATACGCAGTGCGATCTCGCCGCGGTTGGCAATGAGAATTTTTTCAAACATGAATTAGCCAATAACAAACAAGGGTTGACCGTACTCGACGGGCTCGCCGTTTTCGACCAGAATTTCCTTGATGACACCGGACTTATCAGCCTCGATTTCGTTAAGGAGTTTCATGGCTTCGATAATGCAGATAGGCTCGCCTTCTTTGACCGATTGTCCGACCTCGACAAAAGGCGAAGCGCCTGGATTGGGCGCGCGATAGAACGTGCCTACCATAGGAGCCTTGACCGTATGGCCGACCGGAGCAGCTGGAGCGGCAGGTGCCGCTGCAGCGGCGACAGGCGCTGCAGCCGGGGCAGCTTCGGGGGCATAGGCCACGGGCTGCACAGTCTGCGAAAATTTGACAATTCTTACCTTGCCCTCACCTTCGGTGATTTCGAGCTCGGCTATACCTGACTCGGCAACGAGGTCGATCAAAGTTTTCAGTTTTCTTAGGTCCATACGAACTTCCCGTGACATTGCTCTGCCGCCATGGCGTAAAGCAAACGTAATGATTAAAAATTAAAAGAAGGTTGACTTGCGCCTAGTTACTTAAAGCATAGCGCAAGGCGGCTTCGTATCCGAAGGCGCCCAGCCCTGCAACCACCCCTACCGCCGTATCGGACAAGTATGAGTGATGGCGGAAAGGCTCTCGTTTATACACATTGGACAAATGCACTTCGATAAAAGGAATATCGACAGCGGCCAGTGCGTCTCGCACGGCAACGCTGGTATGAGTATAGGCCGCAGCATTAATCAGAATAAAATCCGTTTGATCCTGGCGGGCGGCCTGGATGCGGTCGACCAGTTCGCCCTCGTGATTACTTTGGAACGCCTCGCAAGTGGCTCCATTTTCTGTAGCCAATTGCTGCAAACGCTGATTAACGTCGGTCAATGTATGCCGCCCATAAACCTCTGGCTCGCGAGTACCGAGCAGGTTAAGGTTGGGGCCGTGCAAAACAAGAATGTGCTGCGCCATTATGGATATTTTGTGAAGACAGTCCGTCTTTTTACGCTAAATAGGTCTGTTTGTCCATTTAAGCCTGGCGAATATAAACTGTTGAAACAAGAAGATACCTGCCTATCACGACAACATCAAATCATGTTTTTTATGTAGGCATCCAGCTCGTCGGGTTTGATTTGACCAAGTATTTGGGTGGCAATTTGCCCCTTTTCGTTGAAGACAACGGTAAAAGGCAGCCCCCCTTGTTTATTGCCCAAAGCGCGCATCAACTGAATGCCTCCGTGCCCTGCGACCAGCAGAGGGTAGGACACCTGCACTTTCTGGATAAATTTCTCGATGTTGACTTGGGTATCTACGGCCAGGCCCACAATATGCACCCCCGGATACTTGGCGTGCAGATGATCGAGATCAGGCATTTCCTTGACGCAAGGCGCGCACCATGTTGCCCAGAAGTTAAGCACCAGCGGCTTGCCGAGATATTTAGTCAACTCGACCTGACTGCCCTGAAGATCGGGGAAGCCATTTGCATAAAAAGGGTCGGGAGGCACTGCGCCAGCATATGCCCACTGCAGCGGCAACGAGGCGCC
>NZ_JBEBUX010000054.1:0-25360 GCF_040393045.1 Pollutimonas bauzanensis
GAGAAGAACAGCTCCTCCACCGTCCCATCCGAAGGCGCATGAATAGCGTGCTCCATTTTCATGGCCTCCATCACCAGCAACACATCCCCGCTCTTCACCGTATCGCCAGCCTTCACTGAAATGGCGATGATCTTGCCAGGCATGGGAGCCGTCAGGCCTCCCTGGTGCTCAGAGGAATCATCCTGTGAATGCGCGACAGCGTCGTGAACTTGCAGCACTTGTACACTGCCATCCGTAAACACATGGACATCTTCCTGTTGAACTACGACATTCGCCTGCGCATCCGTGTCGCCCAGGCGAATACGGATCCGGTATTGACGGGCTGACACGGCTTCAGCCTTCCATTCGAATGCTTGCGTTTGGCCGTTGCGCATGTAGGCCCATTTTTCTCCGTCGCGAGCAATGTGGAGTTCGTGCAAATCGCCTTGATCCAGAAGGCTGAAAACCTGTTGGTAGCGGCCGTTGAGCCGCCAGCCGTCTGCCTGAGCCCACGGATCAACATGCACTGTGTTTTTTCGTATGACCGAATGGGTCAGGCCTTGTCTGGCCAGCAACGCGGCCACAGCCAGTGCGAGGGTGTTGTCATTGGCAGCAGCCACTGGCGGGAACAGGCTGTCGTGCTGCCGTTCTATCAGTCCGGTATCCAGGTCGGCGCTGGCAAAGGCGGGGTCCAGCATCAGGCGCCGTAGAAACGCAATGTTGGTCTGTACGCCGACGCTTTGAATTTCACCAAGTGCTTGGGCCATGCGGGCCCGCGCTTGGTCGCGGTCGGCGCCACGCACAATCAGCTTGGCGATCATCGGATCGTAGAAAGGTGTGATGGTGTCGCCTGCCTGTACGCCGCCGTCGACCCGGATGTCGCCGTTCTGGAAGGTGACATGGGCTGGGAAATTCAGCGTTGTGAGCGTGCCTATCGAAGGCAAGAAGCCTTTGTCGGGGTTTTCGGCGTAGATGCGCGCTTCAATGGCGTGGCCGGTAATCGACAGTTGCTCTTGTGTCACCGGCAAGGCTTCGCCCGATGCGACGCGCAGCTGCCATTCGACAAGGTCATGGCCGGTGATCATTTCGGTGACCGGGTGCTCTACCTGCAGGCGGGTATTCATTTCCATGAAGTAGAAGCGGCCATCGGGTTCGACGATGAATTCGACGGTACCCGCACCGACATAGTTGACTGCCTTTGCGGCGGCAACGGCGGCTTCGCCCATGGCGCGGCGACGTTCTTCGGTCATGCCGGGTGCGGGGGCTTCCTCGATGACTTTCTGATGACGTCGCTGCACCGAGCAGTCGCGTTCAAACAGATAGACGCAATTGCCGTGCATGTCGGCAAACACCTGAATTTCGATATGGCGCGGCTTCTGCAGGTAGCGTTCGATCAGCACCTTGTCGTCGCCAAAACTGCTGGAGGCTTCCCGCTTGCATGATGCCAGGGCTTCTGCAAAGTCTGCGCTGGATTCGACAATCCGCATGCCCTTGCCGCCGCCGCCCGCGCTGGCTTTGATCAGAACGGGGTAGCCCATGGCATCGGCCTGGGCTTGCAGGAACTGTGGGTCCTGGTTTTCGCCATGATAACCAGGGACCAGTGGCACGCCGGCTTTTTCCATGAGCGTTTTGGCGGCGGATTTGCTGCCCATGGCGGCAATGGCGCTGCCGGGGGGGCCTACAAAAACAATGCCGGCGTCGGCGCATGCCTTGGCAAAGTCTTCGTTTTCAGACAGGAAACCATAGCCGGGGTGGATGGCTTGTGCGCCGGTCTTGATGGCGGCTTCCAGAATGATGTCGCCGCGCAAGTAGCTGGCGCGAGGTTCGGAGCCGCCGATATGGACAGCGCTGTCGCAGGCGGCGACATGGCGCGAATTGGCGTCGGCGTCAGAATATACGGCAACGGTGCGCACGCCCAGGCGATGGGCGCTGGCGGCCACGCGGCATGCAATTTCGCCCCGGTTGGCAATCAGTAAGGTGGTGAACACATCGACTCCTTGGGGTTACATGCGGAACACGCCGAAACGTGTGTCTTCAATAGGGGCATTCAGAGCGGCCGACAGGCCAAGCGCCAGTACGCGGCGGGTATCGGCAGGCATGATGATGCCGTCGTCCCACAGGCGCGCCGTGGCGTAGTAGGGGTGGCCTTCTTTTTCGTATTGCTCGCGTATGGGCGCCTTGAAATCTTCTTCCTCAGTGGTGCTCCAGCTGCCGCCCTTGGCTTCGATGCCGTCGCGCCGCACGGTGGCCAGCACGCTGGCTGCCTGTTCGCCGCCCATGACCGAAATACGTGCGTTGGGCCAAAGGAACAGTAATCTGGGGCCAAACGCGCGCCCGCACATGCCGTAGTTGCCCGCGCCGAACGAACCGCCGATGAGGATGGTGAACTTGGGTACGGACGCGGTGGATACGGCAGTAACCATTTTTGCGCCGTGGCGCGCAATGCCTTCGTTTTCGTATTTGCGGCCCACCATGAAGCCGGTGATATTCTGCAGGAAAACCAGAGGGATTTTGCGCTGGCAACACAGTTCGATGAAGTGTGTGCCTTTCTGGGCAGCTTCGGAAAACAGCACGCCGTTATTGGCGATGATGCCGACGGGCATGCCGTGAATATGGGCAAAGCCGGTGATCAGGGTTGTGCCGAAGCGCGCCTTGAATTCGTCGAATTCAGAACCGTCGACAATGCGGGCAATGACCTCGCGCACGTCGTACGGTTTGCGAGTGTCGTTGGGGATGATGCCATTGAGTTCTTGAGGGTCGTACAGGGGCTCGGCGAACGCCTTGCGCCGCAACTGGACCGGCTTTTGGTGATTAAGCCTGGCCACGGCGTTGCGCGCCAGGTACAGCGCGTGCAGATCGTTATTGGCAAGGTGGTCGGCCACTCCCGAAAGACGCGTGTGCACGTCGCCGCCGCCCAAGTCTTCGGCCGTGACCACTTCACCTGTAGCCGCTTTGACCAGTGGAGGGCCAGCCAGGAAAATCGTGCCTTGTTCTTTGACGATGATCGATTCGTCGCTCATGGCGGGAACATAGGCGCCGCCGGCCGTGCAAGAGCCCATGACGACGGCGATTTGCCCAATGCCTTGGGCCGACATGACTGCCTGGTTGTAGAAGATCCGCCCGAAATGGTCGCGGTCGGGAAAGACCTCGTCCTGATTGGGCAAGTTGGCGCCGCCCGAGTCGACCAGGTAGACGCAAGGCAGTTTGTTTTGCTGGGCAATTTCCTGGGCGCGCAAATGCTTCTTGACCGTGAGCGGGTAATAGGTTCCGCCTTTTACCGTGGCGTCGTTGCAGACAATGACGCATTCCGTACCGGCGATGCGGCCTATGCCGGTGATCAGGCCGGCGCCCGGGGCTGCATTGTTGTAGACGTTATGGGCGGCTAATGGCGACAATTCCAGAAACGGTGTGCCAGGATCAAGCAGCCTTTCAACCCGGTCGCGTGGCAATAATTTGCCGCGGGCAAGGTGTTTGGCGCGTGCGGATTCGCTGCCGCCCAGAGCGGTTTGCGTGAGTTGTTTTTGCAGGTCGTCGACCTGTTCCTGCATGGCGCTGGCGTTGTCGATGAACGCTTGCGATCGCGGATTGATCCGGGACTCAATTACGGGCATTGCTGTTCCTAAAAAACAAAAAAAAGGCGCAGCGGTAACGCCGCGCCCTGCAATGGATTTAGACCATTTCTATCGCCAGGGCGACAGCCTCGCCGCCACCGATGCATAGCGAAGCGATGCCGCGTTTGCCGCCAGTTTTGCGCAATGCGCCCACCAGCGTGGTCAGCAGACGCGCACCCGATGCGCCGATAGGGTGGCCCAGCGCCGTGGCCCCGCCATGGATGTTGACCTTATCGTGCGAGAGCTTGAGTTCGGTCATGGCGGCCATGGTCACCACAGCAAACGCTTCGTTGATTTCGTAGAGGTCTACGTCTTCGGCGGACCAACCTGTTTTGGCGAACAATTTCTGGATGGCGCCGACAGGGGCGGTGGTGAACCAGCCGGGTTCCTGGGAATGTTGGCTGTGCCCGGTGATGCGGGCCAGCGGCGTGGCGCCCAGTTTTTTTGCGGTAGATTCGCGCATCAGCACCATGGCTGCCGCACCGTCTGAAATGGATGACGAGCTGGCAGCCGTGATGGTGCCGTCTTTTTTGAAGGCAGGTTTCAGCGTGGGGACTTTTTCGGGCATGGCCTTGCCTGGACCTTCGTCAGTGTCGATGACGGTATCGCCTTTGCGTCCGGCGACGGTGACCGGTGCGATTTCCCACTTGAAGCTGCCATCTTCAATGGCGGCTCGCGCGCGGCGTACCGACTCCAGTGCGAAGGCGTCTTGTTGCTCACGGGTAAAGGTGTATTTGGATGCGCAGTCTTCAGCAAACACACCCATGGCGGTGCCGCGCTGGTAGGCGTCTTCCAGCCCATCAAGCGCCATATGGTCATAGACGGTGGAGTGGCCATAGCGGTAGCCCTGGCGGCCGCGCAGCAGCAGGTAAGGCGCATTGCTCATGCTTTCCTGCCCGCCGGCAACAACGACGTCGGCGCTGCCAGCGGCAATGATGTCGTGTCCGAACATCGCGGCCTTAAGGCCCGAGCCGCAGACTTTGTGAATGGTGGTGCAGCCTACGCCTATTGGCAGCCCTGCGCCCAGAGCAGCCTGGCGGGCCGGGGCTTGACCTTGACCGGCTTGCAGCACGTTGCCCATGATGACTTCATTGACGGCATCGCCTGCGATGCCCGCGCGTTCAACGGCGGCTTTGATGGCGATTGCGCCGAGTTCGTGTGCGGCCAGGCCGGACAGGCTGCCCATCATACCGCCCATTGGGGTACGCGCAACAGAGACTAAAACGATAGGATCAGACATGATTTTCTCCTGAGAAGTAAGGAAGAGCAGATGTGCTTGCCGGGGACTTTGGGTTGGAATTGGAAAGGCGCCGATCAGGATGGTAAGGGAAGATGTCTTCGATACGGCCTTGAGCGGCGCGCTCGCGACAGTTCTGCCACCATTCGGCCTCGAGCAGATCGGCGTGGTGTTTCAGAAATGCGCTTCTTACGCGGGGATCGCCAAGTAGGAAAAAGCGGAATTCCTCTGGGAATACGTCGTTGCGGCCGACTGGATACCACGGTTCACTGGCAAGTTCGGCTTCTTCGTTCGGGGCCGGCGGGATGTGCCGGAAATTCATTTCAGTCATGTGCTGAATTTCGTCGTAATCATAGAATACAACGCGTCCCAGGCGCGTAACGCCGAAGTTTTTGAACAGCATGTCGCCCGGGAAAATATTCGCCGCGGCGAGTTCGCGTATGGCGTCGCCGTAGCCCTTGACTGCGGTTTCCAGGGCGGCATCCGATACGCGCGCCAGGTACAGGTTAAGCGGTGTCATGCGGCGCTCGATGTAGACATGGCGCAATACGATGGTGTCGCCGCTTTCGTCCATCAGGCTGGGTACCTGGCTGCGCAATTCGGCCAACAGGGTTTCTGAAAAGCGCGCGCGGGGCAGAGCGACCTGGGAGTATTCCCAAGTGTCAGCCATGCGGCCCACCCGATCGTGTTTTTTCACCAGTTGATATTTGCGCCTTACCGTAGCGTGGTCCATGCCATCTTTGGCGATCCGGTCGCGGATCAGCTTGAACACGTAAGGATAAGACGACAGCGTAAATACTGTCATGACCATGCCGTGTATGCCAGGCGCGATATCGAAGGCGTCGTGAGAATGCGCCAGATGATGCAGGAAGTCGCGGTAGAACAGGGTTTTACCCTGTTTTTGCAAACCTATGGTGGTATAAATTTCCGCCTTGGGCTTGCGTGGCAGCAGGGAATTCAGGAACCCCACATAGGCTGCCGGGGTTTCCATGTCGACTAAAAAGTAGGCGCGCGTAAAGCTGAACAAGGTGCTCAGATCGTCGGACGTATGCAGCAAAGCGTCCAATCGTATGTGACCCGAGGGCGTATGCAGCAAGGCGATTGCAAAGGGGTGCGTCGTGCCCTGATTCACCAGCCTGCCCACGATATAGGCGCCTTTGTTCCTGAAAAACAGGGAATTCAGCACGTGGATCTGGCAGTCGGGCGCAATGCGCTGACCCCTGCCGCTGGCAATGGCCTGGCGCAACTGGTGTATGGCCAGGCGAGCCACTTTCCGGGCGTCGGCGGGCAGGTCGGCAAACGGCGCCGCCAGGCCGAAATCGGCCACCATCTTGATGAGCGCCTTTTCCAGCCCCAGTGTGGTCGGGTAATAAACCCGGTAGGAGGGCAGCTTGCTATCCAGATAGTCGGTGGCGGTGGCGGGCCGTACGAATAGAAAATCGTTGTGGAAATAATCGCGATGCAGGATGCGGCACGATACCGAATTGAAAAACGTTTCGGCGCATTCCGGTTGCCTGTGCTCGGTCAACAGGGAGACAAATTCGGTTTTTACGTTTTGCCAGAAATCCAGTTGTGCCGGCGTCAGGCTTTGTTGCGGCGATGCTCCGCTGGGACTGGCGTCGCTGCCTTTTAACGCCGCCGTCAGCAGCGTCGTGCATTCATGCACCCGGGTATCGTAGTATTCGATGCGCTCGCGCGAAAGCTGCTGTATGTCGCGCCAGTTTCCCGATTCAAATAGGGATTTTGCGCGCTGTGCTCCATAGCGAAACAAGGCGTAATGACGATCGAAGCCATCGAGTATGGTTTGCGCCACGGCCTGGGGCGATAGCCCCCGGGGCGCAACCTGCTCGATATGCTGATGATCTCCGAAGAATGTCATGTCTAACCTTTTCTACGCCACATCCGATAATGCCAGTACCGATTATGCTGTTTCGTTGAACAGTTCGCGGCCAATAAGCATGCGGCGGATTTCACTGGTGCCGGCGCCGATTTCGTACAGCTTGGCATCGCGCCACAGGCGACCTGTAGGGTAGTCGTTGATATAGCCATTACCGCCCAGAATCTGTATGCCTTCGCCGGCCATCCAGGTGGCCTTTTCGGCACAATACAGGATGACTGCAGCGCAGTCCTTGCGGACTTCACGTGCATGGCCCGAACCAAGCTTGTCGAGGTTTTTTCCGACAGCGTAGCAAAACGCCCGGCTGGCTTGCAGCGTTGTGTACAAATCGGCGACCTTGCCCTGAATAAGCTGGAACTCGCCAATGGACTGGCCGAACTGCTTGCGGTCGTGGATATAGGGAACGACGACGTCCATGACGGCCTGCATAATGCCAAGGGGCCCGCCTGCAAGCACGGCGCGTTCGTAGTCCAGCCCGCTCATCAGTACTTTGACGCCGCCGTTAAGCTCGCCCAGTATGTTTTCTTCGGGCACTTCGCAATCCTGGAATACCAGCTCACCCGTATGGCTGCCGCGCATGCCTAGTTTGTCGAGTTTTTGCGCACAAGAAAAGCCTTTGTAGCCCTTCTCGATAATGAACGCGGTAATACCGCGCTGCTTTGCGGCAGGGTCGGTTTTGGCGTAGACCACCAGTGTGTCGGCATCCGGGCCATTGGTAATCCACATTTTGGTGCCGTTGAGCACATAACGGTCGCCCTTTTTTTCGGCGCGCAGCTTCATGCTGACTACGTCGGAGCCTGCGCCTGGCTCGCTCATGGCCAGTGCGCCGATATGTTCGCCGGACACCAGCTTGGGCAGGTATTTTTGCTTTTGCTGTTCGGTGCCGTTGCGGTGCAACTGGTTCACGCACAGATTCGAGTGCGCACCATACGACAGGGCAATGGAGGCGCTGGCGCGCGAAATCTCTTCCATGGCGATCATGTGCGCCAGGTAGCCCATGTTGGCGCCACCGTAGGCTTCGTCTACGGTCATGCCCAGCAGGCCCAGGTCGCCGAATTTGCGCCATAAGTCCATGGGGAATTGGTCGCTGCGGTCGGCTTCGGCGGCACGCGGTGCGATTTCGGCCTGTGCAAAGTCATGAACTGCATCGCGCAGCATGTCCAGGTCGGAACCCAGGTCGAAATTTAGGCCGGGAATGTTCATCTTGGTCTCCAGTGTCGTGCCTGAAAGTAATACTGTTCGCCAACGCCCGCAATGCGTAGTTTGGCAGAGTTAGCCAGAAAGTGTATTTATATTACGTTTACGTAAACGTCAACTATAAGGGTTTTTACGTACATGGCGGATAGCACCCGGTTATCGGGCGATGCGCTGCGCCAGAAGCGTCTCGCAATTGGCTTGCTGCCGGCTGATTTCCTGCAGGGTGTCGTCAATATCCTTGCGCTGTTGTTCCATGACACTGCGGTGCTTTTCCAGTACGCTCATGTAGTGACGCAATTGCGCGACGGTGTCGCCTGGCCCGTCGTACATGTCGATCAGACTCAGGATTTCGGCCAATTGCAGGCCAAGCCGTTTGCCTCGCAAGGCGAGCTTCAGGCGGGTACGGTCGCGGGCATGATAGATGCGATTGCGCCCCTCTCGGGAGGGGCTGACAATGCCCTGGTCTTCGTAGAAGCGTATGGTGCGAGGCGTAATGGCAAACTCTTGCGCTAGCTCGGAGATCGTCCAGGTTGTATCGTTCATGGTAGCAAAGGCAGTTTACGTTAACGTAAACTATGATGCCATAATACGTGGATCAGGCATACTGCATAAATTAAGGATGGGCTGAATAACATTTGCGCCGTCCTTGTGTACGGAGACATTGGATGAACCCAAACGAACAAAAATTAAGCTACCCCTGGGGCGATGCCCTGCCAGAATTCGGTACCACCCGCGTTATCGCCGATGGCGTGCGCTGGATCCGCATGCCGCTGCCTTTTGCGCTCGACCACATCAATCTATGGTTGCTGCGTGACAAGATCGATGGACGTGAAGGCTGGACCATCGTCGATTGCGGCGTATCCCGCGACGAGGTCAAAGCCTTGTGGGAACAACTGTTCGAGAACGCGCTGGATGGCTTGCCAGTATTGCGGGTTATCGTGACCCACATGCATCCCGACCATATCGGTCTGGCGAACTGGCTGTGCGAAAAATGGAAAGCGCCGTTATGGATGACCATGACGGACTACGCTGTAGCGCGTCTGTGGTCGCGTCCCGCCGACAACGGCCAGGCCGCAGGCGGCCCGAATGGGCAATCGGCGGTAGAGCACTTCACCCGCCATGGCCTGGCTGATCCGGAAGCCCAGGAAAAGATCCGTCAACGATCCAACTATTATCCGACCCTGGTGCCCGATGTGCCCAGGACGTTTCGCAGAATCATGAATGGTGACCGCATATCGATCGGCGGCCGCGACTGGCGAGTTATCGTGGGTTACGGACACGCGCCGGAACATGCTTCGCTGTTTTGCGACACCTTGCAGGTGCTGATTTCGGGGGATATGGTCTTGCCCCGTATTTCCACCAATATCAGTGTGTTCGATTACGAGCCCGACTCCAATCCTTTGCCGCTATATCTGAATTCGCTGCGGGCTTACGACGACCTTCCCGAAGACACGTTGGTATTGCCTTCGCACGGGCGACCTTTCAGGGGGCTGCACGAGCGCATTGCGCAGCAGCATGCGCATCATGCCGAGCGCTTGGCCGAGGTCCTCGAGGCCTGTACTGAACCCAAGACCACGACAGATATCCTGCCTGTGATGTTCAAGCGCAAACTGGATGTTCACCAATTGACTTTTGCCATGGGCGAAGCACTGGCGCATTTACATGCTTTGTATTTCGAGGGCAAGCTCGAGCGCGTTACGGGCGACGACGGCCTGATACGTTTCAAGCGTAGCGCGATTGGTTGAACCAGGGTAGGGCGGCCTTCCGCCTTGCCGTATCGTTGCTAGCGGTTGGCGAGTGCCAGTTTTACGGCCAGTCCCAGGAAGACCACTCCGGCGGTACGGTTCAGCACGCGCTGGGCCTTTTGCGAGCGCTGTATCCATGCGCCCAAGCCTCCGGAAAAAAGGGCGATGGCGCCAAACACCAGCAAGGTGGAAATGATAAACAGGCCGCCGAGGCTGAGGATTTGCAGGGCCACCGAGCCTCTTGCCGGCGAGGCGAACTGTGGAAGGAAAGCCAGGAAAAACAGCGACACTTTGGGATTGGTCAGGTTCATGACGATGCCCCGGCGGTAAAGTTGCCATTTATTCCGTTTGGCCGGCTTTTCGCTGTTGGCGACACTGTCAGGGGCATGAAAGGCCCCCCAGGCAAGGTAGACCAAGTACGCGGCCCCTGCCAGCTTTAACAAGGTAAATGCCGTGGCTGACGTGGCGAAGATGGCTGCCAGGCCTATGGTTACCGCAACGGTATGGGCGATCAGGCCGGTACATAAGCCCAGCACGACCAGCATCCCCGCCGCACGCCCCCACAATGCGGATTGCATCAGAACAAACAGATTATCAGGCCCCGGCGTGAGCGCCAGCAGTACGGCAATGCCAAAAAAAGAAAGCGCTACTTCGAAGGTCAGCATAAGGGATTCGTGTGAAAAAAATGGGGCCGGGGGCGGCGCGTGTTCAGGAGAATTGAAACAATGCGGGCCGCTATCCATTATCATCAAGCTTGCACATTTTTCGTGGCCAGCTTGGTAAGCGCCATTATGAATGCCCGGGCTAACGCTAACAACTTCTAATTTCTATTACACACTATGGCTACTTCCCCCACTCCCCATCTGGATACGCTGTTGCAACATACGGGCGTTGCCCAGTTTGATCCGGCCAACGGCGCCGCACCCGTTGCATTGCCCTCGATGCGCACCAGCACGGTACGTTTCCAGAACCTGGACGCGCTTGACCGCGCTCAGGCAGGCAAGGCACAAGGCGATCGCAGTGTGACTTACGGCCGAGTGGGAATGGACACGCATGCAGCGCTGGAAGAGGTGTTTTGCGAACTGGAAGGCGCACAACGCGCTTTCCTGGCGTCGTCGGGTCTTGGGGCGATCACGTTAGCGTTCTTCAGTGTTTTGAACAGCAAAGATCACGTTCTGGTCGCCGATTGCTCTTATGGGCCTGTGCGTTATCTGGACAAGACCGTGCTGGGCCGCATGGATATCCAGGTATCTTATTGCCGCGCAACGCCGGCAGAATTGGAATCGAAGTTGCAGCCCAACACGCGCATGCTGTATGTTGAATCTCCGGGTTCTCTGCTGTTTGAAATGCTGGATATTCCGGCTTTGTCTGCCTTCGCCCGCAAACATAATCTGATTCTCGCCGTTGATAACACCTGGGGATCGGGCTATATCTACCGCCCGCTGGATCTGGGCGCGGATATCTCCATCGTTGCCGGCACGAAATACGTAGGCGGCCATTCCGACCTGATGCTGGGCGCGGTCATGGCCAAGGAACCCGGCCTGATCAAGCGCATCAACGATACCCACTACGCTATGGGCTATTCGATCAGCGCCGACGATGCCTGGCTTGCGATACGGGGCGCACGCACGCTGCCCATACGCATGCGCCAAAGTGCGCAAAACGCCCTGGAAGTCTGCGAGTTTTTGAATGCTCGCCCCGAAGTGGCGCGCATCTATCATCCCGCCTTGCCGACCGATCCTGGCCACGCCTTGTGGCAGCGTGATTGCACGGGCTCCAACGGTATGCTTGCCGTCGAGCTTGTGCTTGACAATGCCGCGGCCCGCCGTTTCGTTGACGGGTTAACGCTGTTCGGAATCGGGTTTTCGTGGGGCGGCTTCGAAAGCCTGGTGCAACTGGTCGACCATAGCGCGTTGCAAGTGCATGGCTATTGGTCGCGCAACGACAATGCGATAGTTCGCCTGCACATAGGGCTGGAGTCGCCGCAAGACCTTATTGCCGATATTGAGCAGGCTCTGGATCGTGCGGCGGGGTAAACGCTGAATGCCGTCTGACACTGACGGCATTCTTGCTTACTTTTTAGCGACCATCTCGACCAGTTTCTGGGCCTGAGCGATGGCGCCCTCGTAGCTGTTGGCCATGCTGGGCGAAGTGACATACTGGCCGCCTACAGCAATGCTGGGGGTGCCTTCGATTTTATAGAGCTTGGCTAATTCGTCGGCCCGCATCACTTTGGATTTGACGCCAAATGAATTGAATACTTCTTCGAAGGCCTTGCGATCGACACCTTGGCTAACCACCCAGTCGGTAATCGCCTTGGCATCGTAAATACGTTTGTTTTCTTGGTGGATGGCCTTGAAGACGGCAGGGTGCAAATCTAACCGGTTCAGGCTTTCCAGCGAGTAATAAAGCTTTTGCAAATCGGCCATGCTGGCATTGAACGCGACGGGCACGGGCTTCATGACGACATTTTCCGGCAATGTCTTGGCCCACGCTTCCAGCATAGGTTCGATCGCATTGCAATGCGAGCACGAGTAAGCAAAGAACTCCAGTACCTCTGTTTTGCCTGTTGTATCCGATGGCTGAGCGGGTTCGATGGTGACATACTGCCCTTTGGTAGCCTGGGCATGCCCGACAGGGGCAAACAAAATGCCCGACCCGATAGCGATGACGGAAAATGTGCGTAGAAGCAGGTTTTTTAGCAACATAGAGGGTTCCAAAGCAACTTAAAAGAAATGAGACTACTTAGCACGTAATAAGTTCAGCAGTGCAGGCTAAACCGGCCTCAGGCAACGGTAATGGACCGCCAGCGACTTATTGGCGCACTACCGACGATTCGATTTTTTCTTCCCCCAGGCGGGCGCGGGAACGATTCATTTCATCCAGACCCTTGAAGGGGCCGACACGTACCCGGTTCAGCGTACCGCCATTGACCTGTGCTTTTTGCACTTGCGCAGGCAAACCCAACAACAGAATTTTCGCCTTGACGGCTTCGGCATCGTTTTCCGAGCGGAACGCGCCCGCTTGCAGATAATAGGTCGCCTGCGGCCCCGATTTCGCTGCAGGCGGCGTCGTCGGCTTGGCGGCGGCCGTCGGCGCTTCGGTCCCGGGTACGACAGGCTTGGTCTGGGTTGTGTTGTCGGCCTTGTTCAGGCTGGCAATTAAATTACCCAGGCTGTCTGGCTCGGCCGGCTTATTCGCGCTGGCGATCGGCGGTATGCCAGGTAGAGGCACCGGTGCGGTATCGGTCGGGCCCGTGGAAGCGGATCCGGCTGCCCCATTTTTGCCGTACAAGCCAATATTGGGATCAGGCGCGTCGCGGACATCAGGCAATAAGGTTTGGGCCGGATCGCGGCTAGCTTTGTCCACGAAAGGCATGGGCACTTTGGTGACGAACAAGGCCACAGCCACGGCGGCTGCCAGGCCGAAGATCAGGCCTATCAGTATCCCGAATAGCGTGCTGCCGCCCGATTTCGAGTTTGAAGATTTACGACTGTTGCGGGCCATAAGAGGCTTTACATCCTTTCAGGGGCGGATACCCCGAGTAGTTCAAGACCGTTGGCAATGACTTGGGCCGTAGCCTGGGCTAGCCGCAGGCGAGCCAATTTGAGCTCGGCGTCATCGACCAATACCCGTTCTGCGTTGTACCAGGCATGGAAGTCGGCGGCGCAGTCACGCAGCCAGAAGGCCAGGTGGTGCGGTGCGAGCTCTTGTGCGGCCAGCGCCAGAATATTTGGGTATTCGGCCAAGCGTTGCATAAGGGCGAATTCCGTGGGCGCGACGAGCTTGTCGATTGGGGCTGTAGGCACCTGTTCGGCCAGCGCGGCGGATTGCCCCAGCATAGAACAGATACGCGCGTGTGCATACTGGATGTAGTAAACCGGATTTTCTTCGCTCTTGGACAGCGCCAGGTCGATATCGAAAACGAATTCCGAATCGGCGCGCCGCTGACTAAGGAAAAAACGCACGGCATCTTGCCCAACCCAATCGATCAGGTCGCGCATGGTGACGTAGCTGCCCGCCCGCTTGGAAATCTTGACCTCGGCGCCGTCGCGCACCACTTTCACCATTTTATGCAGAACATAGGAAGGGAAGTCTTTAGGGATTCCTATTTCCAGGCCCTGCAAGCCAGCCCGCACACGGGCGATAGTACCGTGGTGATCGGTACCCTGGATGTTGATGGCGTGGTGGAAACCGCGCTCCCATTTGGCGACGTGATAAGCCACATCGGGTACGAAATAGGTATACCCGCCTTCCGATTTGCGCATGACGCGATCTTTGTCGTCGCCTGTGCCGAGTTCTGTGGTGCGTAGCCACAACGCGCCTTCGCTTTCATACGTATGGCCGGCAGCAATAAGCGCTTCCACAGTCTTTTCGACCCGTCCGCTGGTATAGAGCGAGCTCTCTAGATAGTAGTTGTCGAACTTCAGGCCAAAGGCCTGCAAATCCAGGTCTTGCTCACGTCGCAGATAAGTAACGGCGAAGGCGCGTATGTCGTCCAGGCTGTCCAGATTCTTGGTTGCCGTGACCGGCACGCCATCAGATGCCTGGACAGTAGCGCCTGCCTGGAAATCGCGGGCGATATCCATGATGTAGTCGCCTTTGTACCCATCTTCCGGGAATTCCGGTGAATCGGTAGCTATCCCCCTGGCACGAGCCTGGACGCTAATGGCCAAATTATTGATTTGGTTGCCTGCATCGTTGTAATAAAACTCGCGGGTAACGTCATAGCCTTGCGAGGCGAACAGACGGCACATGGAGTCGCCCAGCGCCGCTTGCCGCGAATGACCGACGTGTAGCGGCCCGGTAGGGTTGGCTGAAACAAACTCTACCATCACCTTTTCTTCAGTGGCCGGCCGGTGACCAAAGCGTGGGCCTTCTTGGCTGATCGCATGCAGCACGGCTTGGCGGGCAGATGTCGTTAAGCGGAAATTGATAAAACCAGGCCCGGCGATTTCAGCCGAAGCCAGCAATTGTTGCGCGGCGGTATCGGCCAGCAACGCTTCAACGATTTGCTGCGCGAGCTCGCGGGGATTACGCTTGGCTGGCTTGGCCAGTTGCATGGCCACATTACAGGCAAGATCACCATGGGCGGCGACTTTTGGGCGCTCTAGCAGAATGGTGGGCGTAGCCTCGGGCAGAATGTTGCCGACGGCGGCTTGTATCAGGGAAATAAGTTGTTGTTGTTGCCCAGGAAGCATAAGACGAAGTAGTAATCGAAAAGAGAAATGCAAAGCCCGCAGAGGGCATAGTCGGACGCTATGATCCGCGCCAAAAGACGCAAACGCCGGGAAGGGCTAAATGATAGCGTGAATTCCTCCGGCATGCGATATTGGAACCCTATGCCTGCCATCCAAGCTCGTCATGCAGCCACTGGGCATAGCCGGTCATGTCGACCACGCCTACCTGTGAATTGGCGCTGCTGCGCCAATTATCGGCGCGGATAATCAACGCTTCGGTTTCTGTTCGCTGGCTAGCGCCCAGTTGTTCGTGATCATTCTGATAGTTATTTAACAAAGAACCTGAACCGGATTGGACGCTGCGGTCACCGTCTTGCACTGATCGCAGCAGCGCCGAGCGCTCGTCGTGCACAATAGGACCACTGATTTCCCGATCGCTTGGTGATCCGTTGTCAAAGCGCACCGATGCCGCGCGCGCTTGCCACAGCATCCAGTTAAGCGCCACGTCGGCAAGGTCGCCCTGTTTTATGGGCTGGCTGTCGTCATCCAGCAAAGAGCCGCCTCCGATGTCGGCATGTGCGCCGATGAAGGGCGCTTCGACGACATTCTGGCCCCCAGAGTCCTCAGCGCTGACCAGCGGAAACAGCCAGCGCCTTTCATGCAAGGCCACGGCGTGGGCTACCCATTCCCAGGCGGGCGCAATGGTGAGGTCATAGTTGGCATTTTGAGAGCCGGCTACGCCGAACTGAGCGACTGTGTCGAATAGGCCCATGAACCGCAGATCCACACAGGCGGTAATCAACCCGTGCAGACTGTCGGTGTACGAGAAAAGGCCATTGTTTACATGCTGGTTGATCATGTTGCCGAAATGCCGGGCTAGCGCCGCGCCGCGGGAATAGCCAAGAATATCGATGGGGAGATGGTTGCGCCTATTGCCGGACTGTTTCAGCGTCTGGAGCAGGGATTGCCATTGGGTTTCAATAATTCGCGAGGCGCTGCTGGCGGTGACGGCATCCCAATCCAGATATAAAGCGTTACCGGGGCCCGGGTGATAGAACACCGGCCCGTCTTGATAAGTTTGGCTGAGCTTCCACACATTGCTGCGTGTTTCCGGGTTATTGCGCGTTCCGTCAAAGGCGAACAATAGTAGTCCCAGAGGATCTACATAACGCCGCGGCTGCTGATTGGCATAGCCCAGTGCCTGGTTGCCTGGAACAGGCCCCAATGGATCGGGCTCAAGGTAGTGGCCTGATTGCGGCAGGTAAGTGCGCAATAAGTTATCGTGCCAGCCTGTGGCGGCATCGAACACCTGTCCCGGCAGTCGCAAGTCGAACGTGAGGTCGCCGCTGATACGCTGGGCTGCGCCTGTTGGGCTGTAGCGGGCCAGCCAACGTATCTTGCGCGTTGCGTCGGTAATCATACGCGGAGCGCCGATAAGGTCGGCGTGTACGGCGTAGAGCTGCGCCGGCGCCGTGGACGATGCGGGATAGTCAATGAAACCCACGACGACATGATTCGCATAGATATAGCGGCGGGTGATGTCCGGAGCACTGTCGCCTTCGTGAGGCGAACGCTTAGCTGAGCCGTTCGCCTCGGCAACGAGCTGATTGTTCAGGTAAAAATAATCGGTATTGGCGTGACCGCTACGCTGGATAATGCGGTGGCCAAAAGCATTATGGGCATAACTCGCTAGCCGCTGTCCCTGTTGGCGGACCACGGCAGGACGGCGGTCAGGACCATATTCAAGTTCGATACCGTCGATCGACAAGGGCAGGCCCGAGCCGTCGCGTTGTATTGATGGTTTAACGGTGGCGCCATTGCTACGGTTTGCCGCCAGTGAGCCGTCGTCATTCCAGGCATACCAGATGGTGTCTGACTTGGCGCCTTGGCTTGTGCCGGGCGCCAGGCGGCCTTGCGCGCCGATAAGTCGTGACCTGTCATCGTAGGCGTAAGCCCAACTGTCGTTATGCTGTTCAGTGTTGATTTCGTGGTGTTCGCGAACCGGGCGCCGATGCCGATCGTAATCTTGATGTTGGAACCAGACCGTTTCCGCCCCGTTTGTGACAGCCAATCGGCGGGCCTGGCCTTCGTCGTCCAATTCTGTGGTCAGGCACAGGCCGTTACCGTAACAATAGCCGGCCAGGCCCGGGCGGCTGCTGATGACCGTATGTACCTGCCCGTGTGCATCATGCCAGTCAATCCCCGCCAGGCGGTTATTGGTATCCCAGCTAAACATCAGTGCTCCTCCCTCGGGCAAGTCATGTCGCGCCAGACGATGGTTTGAGTCGTATCCAAAGGACTCGGTATAGTTCAGGCTGGTCGTGGCATGGGCCGATAGCCGTTCCACTTTGCGCTGGCTAAGACGGCCCAAGTTGTCGTACTGGCGAGATTCCGTTTCATTAGGGTGGGTGATGCGGGTGAGCAAATGGCCGCGCCATTGCAGGTCAGTCTTTTGCGTAGAGAGGGAGTTCTTTTCGAGGATACGAATTGGGCGGCCTTGCGCATCGTACTGATAATCGACGCTGTCGCCATTTGCCCAGATACGCCTGGCCGGGAGGGATT
Organism: Pollutimonas bauzanensis; assembly: GCF_040393045.1. Taxonomy (GTDB): domain Bacteria; phylum Pseudomonadota; class Gammaproteobacteria; order Burkholderiales; family Burkholderiaceae_B; genus Pollutimonas; species Pollutimonas bauzanensis_A. The sequence continues at coordinate 17,409 of NZ_JBEBUX010000054.1, forward strand.
GTGCGTTGTACAGGACGCGTTCGGTGCCGGTGAGGGTGGAGGCCCACGCTGCGCGGTGAGCATCGGGCTGATACGTTAGGCTAAGCCCGGGCCAGCCAACGCCGTGAGGCTTTAGCTGGTGGATCGCACCGTTGGGGTAGCGATGTATGTGCGTGCCGTTAATGGCTTGTAGTCGGCCTTGCTCATCGTAGCTGGCGTGACTGCCAGGGGCGGCGCAACCTGCACAACCCGCGCCCGTAACCCTGGTCAATACATGCCGGGAGCCCCTGATAGCGGTTTCAAAGCGGGTTTGCTGCTGCCGGCCATCCGTTACCACGGTCAGCCCATCTTTTGCATGCGTAGGCGGCCTTATATATTCTATGGAGACGGTGTCGGCTTGGCTGTCTGAACCGTTACGTATCGACAGCACAGCACGGCCTTCGCGGTCGTAGGCCCAAGTGTTGGTTCGCAGGTTGTCCTGCTGGTCGGCCGAGACTGTTACGGCGCCTGTCAGGGCTGTGACATTGCCGTTTTGCCGTTCGGGCTCGTAGAGATAGCGGCGCTGCATGCCGTCGGGACGGGTCATCCCGACCAGGCGCCGGGCGCCGGCCGACACAGCATCGCCTATGTCTTCATGTTGATACTGAATGCGACCCAGAGGCGAGTCGATATGGCGAAGATAGGCATGGTCGCCGGCCACACTGTAGGCGAACAATAAGGTATGCCCTTGCTGGTTGCTGATGCTGGTAATCGAGCCCATTAATGGCCCGATCTGTTGGTTACGCTGGATTTCTAATTGCGTTTGAGATCCGGCCAGCAGGCGAACCAGATAGCCGCTGGCATCGAACCATAGTTGCCTGCCTGTCGGCCATGTCCAGATCCAGTGTTCGCCTCCTTTCTTTAGCGCGCCTTGCGGGCCAGGCAAGGGGGCGTGCCGTGGCCCGGAAAAATGGATGCGGCTGCCATCGGCTTGTACGATTTGCCACGTTGCGCCTGCATAGAAGAGCCGGGTGTCATATGACAGGCTCCAGCCTGGCCCCAGGTGGGATGCCCGAGTGTCCAGCGAATTGTAGTGGCGCACGATTTCAATGCCCGGCGCGCCCGGGTTGGCGGGAAGGTCGATTTCTTCTTGGTATTTATTGCCCGTAACGATATGAATGGGATTACCAACGCCCAGATTCAGGCTGGGTTCGGCTGTAGGGGCAACGGCCAGGCCGCCCTCGGCGCAAGGTTGGCCCAAGGGGGACGGGCCGCAGTTGCTTGTGGATTGGGACAGCGCAGACAATGGCGCGGCCAATAGTAAAAGCAATAAACAGAACGTTTGCAGCATAGCGGCTCCGGACTGGAATGAACCTTGCTATCTTGCCGCTTGGCAGCGTTCGGAAGTTAGGGTAGTGTATGGATGTGTCTATTGAGGGAAACCGAATATGTTAGTTGTCTTTCACTCTAAAGCCGCTGCCGAAGTGCTGATGTTTTCAAAGCACGCTCTGCCAATTCTTAGGGCCGCCGGCAAGCCCTACACCGATACGCTGCCCGAAAGGGGCGTGATCACCCGCGACCAGCTTGATGCCGCCATCAAAGGCATCGAACAAGCAATCGCGATGGACACCGAATCCGAGTTTCCTGATGATCATGATGACGACAACGACGTAAAAACGCATCCAATTGCGCAGTCCGTCAGTTTTCGCCGCCGTGCCTTTCCGTTGTTGGCGATGCTGCGCTTATCACGCGAGCACGATGCCGATGTCATCTGGGAGCCTGCGCCCATCTGGTAACGCGTGGCAGCCCGGTATGCCCGGGACTGTCATTGGGCTGACATTCAAGTTTGTCGGCTTTGCGTAAGCTTGAGTTCTGCTTTTAATCTGAATCCGCTTGAATTCTGGAGTGCGTATGCGCGGTGTGGTGACCATTGTTTTCAATATCCGGCAGTCGATTGAATTGACGGTCGACGCCGAGCCGGGCGGCGCAGCCTCTGCAGCCGCCCGCGACTGGTTCGAGGAAACCTGGGTGAAACTGGGCTGCGAACCTTTACGCGCCAGCGGGAAGGTGTTGCTGCTGGACAAAATCTTGGGTGTGGCCGACGCCTTGGGTTATTCGGAGCTTTCCAAAAATAACGAGCTGGCAACTGAGTTCGCGACGCAGGCGGTTCTTGCTTTGGAGAAGCCGCGTATTACTGTGGATTTGCCGGGTTTGATAGTCGGGTTTTAAGCTTTTTGGCGGTGCTGTCTTATCTTGAACACGTCGCTGTTGCGTTCTGGCTTACACGTCATTGTTGCGGTTTTGCTGTTCTTTTTTACACGCCGTTGCTACGTTCTGGCTGATTATTTCTTACACGCCGCGGCGCAGCTGGTTCAAAAGAACTCATGCGCACGTCCTCCGCGCCCCGCCAGCCGGGGCACTCCGGACATTGAGTCAGGTATAAGCAACGGTCGCGGTGACTATTCATGGCAATTGCGATATTGGCGAGAGCAGCGATGCGCTACGGCTTACGGTCGGCTACGTAATCGGTAATTGGCATAGCTGCTACTTATGGCATGCCGTTCCATCCATCCCCTGTCCGCTCACCAGCCGCCAATCGTCAGTCTCACTCAAAGATGCCAAGCACGCTGCACGTCCCAGCTGCGGTTCAAACTTCCATGATGCAGCGAGGCAGGTCCTGGGAGGGGATGTTGCAGCGACTTTCGGGGCTGAGCAAGCCGGAAGTGAAGGGAACCCCGGACGGGGTGGACGAACGAGGCAAAGCGATGTTCGGCGCCGCAGGGCGCCGAACCGGCCACGAGGAGCAAAACATCCTCTCCCAGGACCTGACACGCGGATCAAGAAAAAATACAAACGCTAAGGACCTGACACGCGCCTCACGAAGATATACTGATGCGATAACCCGACACGCGGGTCAAAAAGAAACGCAAAGCGATGACCTGGCCCGCGACCCCTACCGTATTCCCGCCCGCATAAACGACTGCACAAACTGACGCTGAAACAGCAGAAAAGCAACCAATAACGGCGCTGCACTTAACAGCGTCGCAGCCGTAATAATCGACCAATCTATACCTTGATCAGTCGACGCAAAAACCTGCAACCCCACTGTCAGCGGACGAGATTCCACAGAGTTGGTAATAATCAAAGGCCAGAGGAAATTATTCCAGTGATAGCTGACCGAAACCAGCCCGTAAGCGACATAAATTGGCTTGGCTAGCGGCACATAGACTTTCATCAGAATCTGCCAGCGGCTCGCTCCTTCAACGCGGGCAGCTTCTTCCAGCTCACGCGGCACTGTCTTGAACGTTTGCCGTAAAAGAAATATGCCAAAAGCCGATGCGAAATACGGCAGCCCTACGGCAAAAATCGTATCGCGTACCCCCAGCCAGGACATCAATCGGTAATTTTCCACGATCAGCACATCAGGCATGATCATCAACTGGAGCAATACCAGCATGAACATGAAGTCGCGCCCGCGGAATTCGAAGCGCGCAAAGGCATAGGCGGCCAAGGTCGACAGAATGAATTGCGCTACCAGCACCATGGTGACCAGGATGAACGTATTCAGGAAATATCGCGCAAATGGCGCCGCATGCCAGGCGGAGATAAAGTTTTCCAGTGTTAGCGGGGCCGTCAAGTCAAAGTGCGTGGAGTAGGCCGAGGGGTGGAAGGCTGCCCATAGCGTATAAGCCAGCGGTAGAAACCACAGTATGCCGAGCAGCCACGCTCCAATGGTGTCGAGTTTATGGGTCATTGGTAATGTGTCCGGCGATCCAGCCATCGGAACTTTAGAAAGGCGATGACAGCCAGAACCGCTAGCAGTACAACGGACAGAGTCGCCGCATAGGAGGTGTCCCAATAACTGAAGCCGACTTCATAAATATAAAACAGCAACAGCGTACTGGCATTGTCCGGCCCGCCTTTAGTCATGACCAGCACATGGTCGACCATGCGAAAAGCATTGATCAGTGCATTGATCAAGACAAACAGGGTAGTCGGCATCAGCAGCGGCACCAGAATGCGCCAGAAGTATTGCCAGCGCGATGCACCTTCCAGCAACGCCGCTTCGCGCAGCGATGGTGATATTTGTTGTAGCGCCGCCAGGTAGAAAATCATGAAGAAACCCGCTTCTTTCCAGATGGTTACCAGCATCAGGGCGGGCAGGGCGGTGGTCCGGTTGCCGAGCCAATTCAGGCCGGGCAGGTTGAACAGCTGGGCGATCTGGTCAACCAGGCCGTATTGCGGGGTATAGAAAAATAGCCAGATATTTGCGACAGCCACCATGGGCAGAATGGTGGGTGTGAAGTAGGCTAGGCGTAAAAAACTGCGTCCTGCCAACTGACGGTTTACCCACAGGGCCATGATCAAGGCGATGGCAACCGATGTAGGAATGGTGCCCAGTGCGAAGATCAGGTTGTTCCATAAAGCCTGCCAAAACACGGGATCGTCGCGCATGGCGGCATAGTTGTCGATGCCCACGAAAACCGCAGGCCGGTTGGCCTTGGGCGTGGAAAAGAAACTATGCCATAGCGTAGCCAAGGCAGGGTAATGGGTAAAGGCGGCAAGCAAGACCATGGCTGGCAGGAGAAGCAGCCAGCCATACACCGCGTTCAGCGATACTTTCATGCTTTATTTATAAGAACGCAGCAAGCGGTCTGCGTCGCGTTGTGCGTCCTTCATGGCCTGCTCCGCTGTCTTGGAGTTGGTCAGGACCGCCTGGATGTTGTCGTTAAGCAGTTTGGTGACGCGCTGGTTGTCGTGTGTGGAAAACTCCGCCACGCTGACTTCCAGTTGGTCGCGAGCAACGGCTGCTGCGGGAACCTCTTTGACGTAGGCCTTCATTTGCTCGGTTTCCCAGGCAGCAGGACTCACGGCGACATAACCAGTGTCTATGCTCCATGATGCCGCATTTTCAGGGCTGGTCATCCATTTGGTGAATGTGTATGCCGCTTGTTGTTGCTCTGGTGTCGCTGACTTGAACAGGTAGAAGTTGCCGCCACCGGTTGGACTGCCGCCACGCTTGGCATGCGGCATGGGGGCGACGCCAAAGTCGAACTTGGCGTTCTTGCGCACATTGGCCAGATTCCCAGTGGTAGTCCACATGATGGCAGTTTTTCCGACCAGGAAGTCTTTGGGTGTAGTACCCCAATCGATAGTGCCGGTAGGCATGACTTTGTCTTTATAAGCCAGGTCGTGCCAGAACTGCAGCGACTCGATGACAGCGGGTTTATCCAGATAGACTTCGTTGCCGTCGGCGTTCATCAAGATGGCGTCATTCGGCGTAGTTAGCGCCTGGAAAAGCCAATAAGCAAAGCTGCCGCCCGAAGGGATTTCAAGACCCCATTGCGTGACTTGGCCGGAAGCGTCCTTTTTAGTGAGCTTCTGCGCCTGGCTTACCAAATCCTTCCAGGTTGCAGGCGGGCTGTCTGGATTCAGGCCGGCTTCCTTGAACAAGTCTTTGTTGTAGTACATCACGATGGTGGAGCGCTGGAATGGTATGCCCCAGGTTTTTCCGCCGGTCTGGCTATTGGCCATGAAGCCTTTGTAGAAGCCGCCAAGCCATTTCTTGTCGTCGTCGGACTTTACCAGCGGATCGAAAGGCACGATCGCGCCTTCATCGATCAGGGTGAACATGTCAGTAGACAGCAGGACGGCCAGTTGCGGCGCATTGCCGCCTTTGTGGGCCGTCAGGGCCTTGGCCACCGAGTCTTGGTAAGAGCCGGCATAGATAGATTTGATCTTGATATCAGGGTGGTCTTTTTCAAACCTTTCGACCATGCCGTCGACAATTTTTGTGATGGGGCCGCCTACGGCGACAGGATAGTAAAACTCTAGCTCGACCGGCTTGGCTTGTGACCAGGCTGGCGCGGCACAGAAGGCGCCTGCAAGGCTGAACGCGAAGGCTTTTAATAGATTACGTCGCATGATTTTCCCTGTTAGATAGAGGGTATGCGCGGTAGCGCTTTACCCGTGGCGTCGAAGAAATGCTGTTGCTTGGGGCTCCAATGAAGTCTGATGCTGTCGCCGGGTTGGGCGCGCAAGTGGCCTGCGGCCCGAGCGGCAACCCCGGTGTTGTGACCGATCTTGCAGATGACGATGGAATCAGCGCCGAAATATTCCACGCTTTCGACCGTGGCGGCGGCGCCATCGTTGTTATTGCTGAGGGCAATGTGCTCAGGCCGCAGACCCAGTTTCGTCGCACCGTCGGAAACGCCTGCCAATATGCTTTGATCGCAGCCCGCGATTTGTCGCGTATGGGCATCCAGCGCAAGCAGATTCATCGGAGGCGTGCCGATAAACCGCGCGGAAAATTCTGTAGCGGGATTGGCATACAGCTTATCGGGCGTGTCGCTCTGTTCGATTTTCCCGCCATTCAATAACACCACATGGTCGGCCATGCTCATCGCTTCAGTCTGATCGTGCGTGACATACACCATGGTGATACCCAGGTTTTGCTGCAGAGCGCGGATTTCACGACGCATTTCGTGGCGCAACTGGGCATCCAGATTGGACAACGGCTCATCCATCAGGCAGACAGGCGCTTGCGAAATCACTGCCCGGCCCAAGGCAACCCGTTGTTGCTGCCCCCCGGATAATTGAGAAGGCTTACGATCCAGCAGTTTCCCAAGGCCCAGCAACTCGGCGACATGCGCCAAACGGCTTGCGTGTTGGGCAGCGGGCTCCTTGCGCACCTTCAGGCCGAAGAGAATATTCTCTTTGACCGAAAGGTGTGGAAACAACGCATAAGACTGAAACACCATCGAAATTTTTCGTTTAGACGGAGGCAGCGTTGTCACATCGACACCGTTGATATGGATGCGTCCCGAAGTCGGGTCATCCAGACCTGCAATCATGCGAAGCGTAGTCGACTTGCCGCAGCCCGAAGGCCCCAGCAAGACGGTAAATGTGCCTGCTTCTACTGAAAAGCTGATGTGGTCAACGGCCGGAGGCGCATCGCCATATTGTTTGCAAATCTTGTCCAGAGTAATAGAAGACATAAATTAAATTTGGCGAGGCCAAAGGCGTTTGTCGTCGCCATCGTGACGCATTGATTGATAGCCGACCTTATTGTTCCGCTGACTGACCAAACCCCTCTCCGGTTTTTATTGTTGTAGCTATAGTGAAAACGATTACATATATTAAACATCAACTATTGCGGGGTTATGACAGTGTTTTCCCTAAGGAGTTGTCGCTTTCTTAAGCGGCGGCTGACACAGGGACTGGCTCAACGCGTAGCGGCCCTGTGCTGCGCCAGGGCTACCCGTGCCAAGGTCACTTTCCGTGGCGCCCGCGAACTCGCAGCGCATACAGTCCACTGGACTGTATGCAAGCTTGCTGCTCAAACATGCGCGGGCTTGCCTCCACGGAAAGTGATCTTGGCCCGGCGCACGCTGATTTCGCCTGTCCCAGCCCCTGTGTCAGCCGCCGTTGCATGAAAGGCTGATCTAGACGGCCACGGCCAGCAACTGGTCTTAGACGAGAACTGACGGTCTCATTGACGGCCTGTGCGTTGGCATATGCCTGCTAGGATCCGATCATTGATATAGCTATTCGCATTAGCAGCATCTCATCATCAGCAGCCTTACATCAGCAGCCTTACATCAGCAGCCTTACATCAGCAGCCTTACATCAGCAGCCTTACATCAGCAGCAAGCCGTTCAAAAGGAGGCTCGTCCAATTAGCGCGATTATGAGGTGCAGCGAGGGGGGTAGGCACGGCGAATTTTGAGCGCGCCGCGCAGACAACCTGGCTCGGGGTATAAGGGCGCGCTGTTTGAGCGGCCCGTCTACGGCCTATAGGCCGTGGCCGCGAGTTCGCGCCCGGCCCCGGTAAAGCCAGGTTGATTGCGCGGGACGTCCCGAAGGGACCGCAGCGATTATTCGCCGTGCCTACCCCCCTCGCTGCACCGTCATAAGAATGAATAAACGAAAAATAAGAACGAATAAGCCAATAAGCGAATAAACGAATAAACGAATAGAAAGAATGAACGAATA
>NZ_JBEBUX010000055.1:0-24838 GCF_040393045.1 Pollutimonas bauzanensis
CCTCCTTCAAACATCCCCATACACGTTGCGTAAAATTCTTCCGCAAACTTGGGCCTTGCATAATCGCTGCGAATCACCAACCCAATACGACGAACTGCGGCATGCATATTCTTAGGTAAATACAGCACATGCAAGCTGGGATCGTTCAACCAGTCCGAATTGATCAGCAGCGGCAACAACGCAACCCCAACCTCCTGGCGCACTAACTCGACCAGCGAATCGATAGAGTTCAGTTCCAGGAACTCATCCACGGGGCAATGCAATTGTTTAAGAGCCCGATCAACCAAGCGTCCGGTATATTCCTTGCGGTCGAAACGAAGAAATGGATACCGCGCAAGCGCGTCTTGCGGTGAACGGGCTGCGGCACTTGCAGGCGCAAGCAAAATCAATGGTTCCTCGCATAGTGGAATCCACTGCAGGCCGGGCGGCATGCGTACCGGCTCCACGATAATCGCGGCGTCAAGCTCTTCCGCCTCCACCTGCTCGGCAAGCTCCCCCGACTTGCCGGTGGACAAGCGCACATCCAGGCGCGGGTAGCGGGTTTTGAGTTTGGAAATGCCTTTCGACAATGGTGCCATGCAAGACACAATGGCGCCAAATGCCACGGCGCCGGCCAGTTCCTCAGCATTTGCCTTTGGCGCGCACAATCTATCAAATTGATCCAAGAGTGCCTGAACTTCGGGCAGTATTTCGCGACCGGCGGCTGTTAGGACTGATATCCGGCCCTGACGCTCAAATAGCTGGCGGCTCAAGGTTTCTTCCAGCGCACGCATTTGGAAGCTGACCGCCGCTTGCGTCAATGAAACATGCTCAGCCGCCTCCGCAAATGAACCACATCTGGCGACTGCAATGAAGGTACGAAGAAAGCGGAGAGTACTCATAAAAAAATTTATCGTATTCCAATAAAAAATCAAATTGATTTAATCAAAGCATATCAGTATTGTTCGTTAACAAGCACCATAGTGTTTGGCACTATCGCTGCTTCAACGACAAGAATGCCGATAGCCCGGCATCAAGAGGAGACTTCATGAAAGCATTTTCAACGTATCCGAAAGCCTTATCCGTTTTGGGCGGCTTGCGCTGCCTGGTTGCCGGGGCAGGATTAGCCTTGTCCATGGGTGCACAAGCCGCCTATCCCGACAAACCCATTCAAGTCATTATTTCCTTTCCTCCCGCAGGGGCAACCGATGTGCTGGCGCGGGCAGTTGGTCAACGGCTGGCGGTCGAATTGGGGCAGTCAGTTGTGGTCGAAAACCGCCCCGGCGCTGGCGGTGCAATCGGCTTATCCGGCGCGGCCCGCGCAGCGCCTAATGGCTATACCTTGTATTTTGCTGCCACCACTAATCAGGCAATTGCCGCTTCAATATATAAGGACCAAGCAGCTAGCCTGACCAAAGACTTTATTCCCATTGGGCTTATCGGGTTCGTGCCCCATGCCTTGGTGGTGCCCGCCACACTACCCGTCAATAACGTAACAGAACTGCTCGCGTACCTTAAAGCAAAGCCCGGTGAATTCAACTATGCCTCCCAAGGCGTGGGTACGTTATCGCATCTGGAGTCGGAATTGTTTGTCGCCCAGAACGGGCTGAAAATGACACATGTTCCTTATAAGGGCAGTGTCCAGGCGCTGCCGGATGTGGTCAATGGCGCGGCTAGCATGATGTTCGACAGCGTTACCGGCTCCATGCCTTTGGCCAAAGGAAAAAAACTGAAGTATTTGGCCGTGGCTTCCTCCTCGCGGGTCAGCCTGTTGCCAGATGTTCCTACCTTGGCTGAAGCAGGTGTAAAGAATGTAGTTGCCGATAATCGGTTCGGCTTGTTCGCTCCAAAAGGCACATCCCCGCAAATCATCGATACTTTAGCCGTGGCGCTTAAGCGAGTCATCAACGACCCCGACCTGAAGAAATCCATGGCAGCCCAAGGAGCCGAAATGCGCTACGCAACGGGACCGGAGTTGGGCAAGATAGTGGCAGACGAGCACGAATACTGGGGAGGAGTCGTCAAAGCAGCAAATATCAGTGCACAGTAAGGCGAAATCGCCTATTTTTTTCTAGAGATGTAAATAATGAATCAAACTTCAGACTACTGGTCTTTTCCTTATCATTCGCAACGTATGCCGGTACTCGCCGACAACGTCGTAACCACCTCCCAACCGCTAGCCAGCGCTGCGGGCGCACAAATGTTCATGCGTGGCGGCAATGCCGTCGACGCGGCGCTTGCCACCGCCATTGCCTTGACGGTGGTCGAACCGTGCATGAACGGTATCGGCGGCGACGTCTTCGCCCTGATCTGGGATGGCACCGAAATCCATGGCCTGAACGCCAGCGGCCGGGCGCCCGCAGCCTGGACTCCCGAGCGCTTCGCCGCAATGAAAGCGATGCCCAGCCGCGGCTGGGATAGCGTAACAACGCCAGGAGCGGTATCGGGTTGGCGCGCCCTTTCCGATCGTTTCGGCACCCTTCCTTTCGAAGATCTGTTCGAGCCCGCCATTCGCTACGCCCGAGACGGCTATTTGGTTTCGCCAACAGTGCATCGCCAGTGGCAAGCGCAAATTGCCGAACTCAGCGGCCAGCCAGGCTTTAAAGAAGCCTTCGCGCCGAACGGGCGTGCACCCTTGCCCGGCGAGCGCTTCATCTGCCAGGGCCAGGCTGACACCCTAGCGAAAATTGCCCGCTCTGGCGGAGATGATTTCTACCATGGCGACCTGGCGGCTGCCATTGCCGCCCACGCACAGAAAACCGGCGGCCTGCTCACTCAAGCCGATCTGGCCGCACAGCGCGCTGACTGGGTCGACCCCATACGCATGGCGTATCGCGATCTAGAAGTCCTGGAAATCGGACCAAACGGCCAGGGTATAGGCGCGCTAATGGCCCTTGGCATGCTGGACACGCTAAACGTTTCGGCGCTGGAAGTTGACAGCGCCGACTATGTGCACTTGCAGATCGAAGCCATGAAACTGGCTTTCGCCGACTTGCATGCCTACGTCGGCGACGCCGACACGATGGCGCCGAAGATGACAGAGCAACTGCTGGATCGCGATTACCTGGCTGCCCGGGCTCGCTCCATCGACCCACAACGTGCGTCGTATCCTGGCCCAGGCAACCCGCATCAAGGCGGTACGGTCTATATGACGGCGGCCGACAAGAATGGCATGATGGTGTCCTTGATTCAATCCAACTTCAAGGGTTTCGGCTCCGGTGTCGTGGTTCCAGGCACCGGGATTGCGTTGCATAACCGCGGCAGTGGATTCAGCACAAGCGCTGGCCACCCGAATCAAGTCGGGCCCGGCAAACGACCCTTCCATACGATCATCCCTGGCTTCCTGATGCAGCAAGGAAAGCCACTGGCAAGCTTTGGCCTGATGGGCGGATCCATACAAGCGCAAGGACATGTGCAAATGGCTTGCCGCATCGCCGATCACCGGCAAAACCCGCAGGCGGCCAGCGACGCCCCCCGGTGGCGCGTTGCAGACGACAATCGGGAAGTCAGACTTGAATGGAACATGCCGGAAAAGACAGTACAGGGCTTGCGCGATAAAGGCCACGATGTGCACGTGGCTCCCCGCTTCGATTTGGAATTCGGTTGTGCCCAAATTGCAATGAAGTTGGAAACAGGCGGCTACCAGGCTGCATCTGACCACCGCAAAGACGGGTATCCAATCGGGTTTTGATACATATCAGGGGCACCATTCCCGGCCTTAATCGCTCTATTCAGTTAGACAAACAGGCCAACGAACACACTTCGTTGGCCTGTTTTTTCATGGTTCATGCTGTCCTACATTGCCTTCAATAAACGCAAGCCATTAGCGATTCGCCTAGTTAGTATCTGTGCTAAATCCTTACTGAACCGAGGCTTGATCACCTCAAATGCCAGCTTGATCCGCTCTAGTAAGGTATTCAGATGAGACTCTGCCTCTACGCGGCTAGTAAACCCAAACCGTAAAGCATCATCCAGAACAGCCTCCCGTGAAATATCAAATCGGCCCAGGGAGAGTTGCATTGTTAACGATCTGGGATCTTCATCCGGATTAGGCACCACATCAAATGCCGGCGACAATCTCCACCTGCTTTCTAAGGGGTGATATATGGCGGCATGGTTACGGGGATGATCGTCGTCATTGCCAACGACTGCGTTAAATACCATTCGGTTAAACAATTCAATAATGTCTTCGGAAGGAGCGCCGATCCTTCTAAGCTCCTCTGCAAGCCGCGGGTAACTCCACAGAGATGGGTCGAGTTTTCCCGGATACTCGGTTCCTAGAAGCGATGCGCCGCTTATCGCCATTATTCTTCGTGAACCATTACGATCAAACCGGAAACTTCGCATTACGCTTAACCCATCTTTGACTTGATGATGAACGGTTTGTGCAAAATTCAGCCCAGCTTCGGTCCCCAACTGTTGAGTAAGGTGTTCTAACAGAGGGATATCCCGGGTATCTGACGGCAAAATAGGCTTCACTAGCCAAAAACCGTCTTCCCCTCGCAACGTACCTTTCGGCCGAGCGCCACCCAAGCTAGGCGTTGCCATCAAGCTTTTCCGAATACGCACATCAATAGGCGGCCTTCGTTCGTAAATTGCCAAAAGCTCCAGAGCCAGCCCTTCCAACTGAGGCAGCTTGGGACTGGAGATCTCTGCAACGGATGGCCGAGGCGATGTGCCAATGGCCAAGCCCCCCCACCGGTCACCATTTTTTGCCAGGCTCAAGAACATACTTTCATGCGCGTCATGTGAAAGGTTATGTTCTCGTTGAATTAGCATTTTTCCCCAAGAATCAGGGCACGCATCGCGCAGAATGTCGTGAAGGCCTTGATATCGTGGTGCGACATGCTCGATATTTGGAATGAAAGGCAAATTCACGGGATCAATTGACCAACTTAAGCCAGCCTCGCAATAGCTGGGGGCATATCGAAAAGTACCCGTAACACCATCAGCATGCAGCGCATACCTGCCAACGGTAACCCAATCACCCGTATCAGGGCGCTGAAGATAGACAAAAAGCCGCTTAGAAGTTGTCATCGCCGACGTCACTTAGCACCGTTCGAGCGCGAGCCTGCGGATTAGCAGACCATAACTGCGGGTCTAGCGTAGGAACAGCAAAGTCAAGCAGACCAACCGTCATTAAAGCGCTTAGATAGGCGGCCGCACTTGCACCCGGGTCACCACGCTCTAGCCTACGCAGCGTCGCGTCAGATATGCCGACGCGCGTGCATAAATCAGTGGCGAGAATTTTTTGCGCAACTCGCTGGGCTCGTATGGCTCGACCCCATATTACCAAGCGTTCTTGTACTAAAGAAGGCGTTACTTCTGGCTTACGAAGCTTCTTTGGCATCGGAAAACCCCTCATAGATATCGAATTATATGGCATAACCAGTCATCTATGATCCAAATATTTTTAAATTTATAACTATAGATATCGTATTATATGGACTAATACGATATCTATAACAAAGTAGTCACTAGTCTTTTGTCTCTGAACAACAGCGCCGCGTTGAACTTCTTACCATGAAACTCCCTCTACGAACATCGAAGAATACGAGTGTCCACAGTTGCCATTTACGTTAAGCAACTCTAGTATGATGAATAATGCAGCCGCATAATATCCGCCCGGCTAAGCAGCCCATACGCTTTGCCTTTACATCAGGAATGTGAACGCCATGACCGTCATAGAAACCGAAATCGTAAATGCGATCAAGCCGATATTGGCTCCCTACCTGCAAAACCTGAACGATCACAAGTTCGACATTCAGCCCAACCTCATTGAAGTCAAAGTTCAGCAAGACGATAGCGAGCTCACACGGGCTACGCTGTTGCGGGTGAACGTTGTTGATGAACATAAACAAGTGCGGATATCCAGCATCGTTATGCCGGAAGCGATGAAGGGTCAGGGCCTGGGAAAAGCGCTGATTAAAGCAATATACATACCCGCCAAGGCCCATGGGTACGAAGTGTTCATTACCGACATGACTCCAGGCTTTTACCAGCGCCTGCTACGTCGTGGCGCCCGGTCGTTCGACGGCGAAACCGTCCAGATCAACGATGATACGGTACTGGCTTGATGGATTTATAGCAGCGCCTGGAACTCAACTTCGTCGAGGTTTTCTTGCCAATTGTTTTGCGCCAGAGCCGCGCGTATGCGCGCCACGGCCTGGGACCGCAATTGGGAAACCCTCCCCTCGGTAATACCCATGACCGCGCCGATTTCTTTTTGATTGAGATCTTGCTCAAACTGCAAAGACAGCAACAGTTGTTCGCGCTCAGGCAAACACGAGATCGCCATGACCAACGCGTTGCGCAAGCCCTGGGACACTAACTGGTTAAGGGGATTAGACCAGCGGCTTTGTTCGTCGCTGCTTGCCTGATGGTGGGCACGGTCTAAAGGATGGGTGGCGTCATCGTTATCCCGGGCCAGGTCTTCGTAATGAATAACCTGCACGCCGCGCGCCTCTTCCAGTAATTCCTGGTAGTCCGGCAACGGCATGCCGAGTTCCTCGGCGATTTCGGCTTCCGTAGCTTGCCGTAGCAAGCGGTGGTTTAGCTGATGTATGGCCTGCTCTATGCTTTTGGCTTTGCTGCGCACGCTGCGCGGCAGCCAATCCTGACTACGCAGTTCGTCAAGCATGGCGCCGCGTATCCGGGTAATGGCGTAGGTTTCAAACTGAGCCTCGGCGGTTTGCTGATAACGCCGCACGGCGTCCAGCAGGCCCATCATGCCGGCCTGCATCAAATCGTCAAGCTCGACGCTGGCAGGCAGTTTAGCTACAAGCTGCAAAGCCAGGCGGCGAACCATCGGAGCGTACTGTCCAACAAGGCGGTCTTCAGAGCTAGACATGCGGTATTGATCAAACAAACATACAGAATGCCTATTGTGGCCGAGGCTGGCGCCAGCTGTTGGACAGATCAGCCGGGCATTTTATTGCCTATTCCTGCAATTAGAACTGACATCGGGCTAAAGCTTCCTGACAAGCTGCCGTTAATTACGCATGATTCAGCGCAAGGTGTTGAAGGTTACGCGGATACCGGCGCCAGACAAGCTCAATAATAACTTTCAGGAGCCACCCTATGGCCAATCCTATAGGTGCCAATGCCGTATCCAGTCCTTATGTTCCCGCCGCGGCCGACTTAGCCCGCCCTCAGTCCATTCCGGAACCCGCTGTACAAGTCACCGCATCTGATAAAGCATCAAGCAGCAGCGATGCCAGCATGGCGTCCCGGCAGCAGCCCCAAAATCAAACAGAAGGCGATAACGACCCGCTGGGCAAGGCCCTGGAGCAGGTCAACGACAGCATGAAGGCCTGGGCCACTGGCATGCGTTTCGACATAGACCCTGAAGCCGAACGCGTTGTCGTGTCCATTATCGATAGCGCGACCGGGGAAGTCCTGCGCACAGTGCCTAGCGACGCAGTAATCCGCGTGGCAAAAATGATAGTACAGCTACAAGGGAAATCGGTCGATACCAAGGCGTAATGCCCTATCCGCCTTGCGAAAAAGGGTAAATGGCTAAAGAGCACAAGCTTCTAGCCGTTATCACACGCATTGAACTTGACCAAGCTGCAGCACAATACCTGTATACGGAGTTTATTATGGCTATTTCAAATATCGGCGTTGGTTCCGGCCTGCCGCTCGACAAGCTACTGGAAGATCTTCGCAAAAGCGAAAATATCGCCCTAAGCCTGATCAATGATCGGGCCACGACTGTTCAAAACCGACTGTCGGCCTACGGCACGGTAAAAGGCTCAATTGAAACCTTGAAAAAAGCGTCTGACGCTTTGGGTAAAGCAGAAGCCTTCGGTGCGCTTAAAACCAGCGTTAGCGGCGACGCCTTTACCGCCACCGCGTCCAGTAAAGCAATAGCTGGGCAGTACAACATCGAAGTCCAGCAGTTGGCTACACATCAAACCTTGACCAGTGTCGGCAAAACCAGCCGCACGGAAGTCTTGGCGGCAGGTAAAGTCGAAATCGAAATCAAAATTGCCGGCCAAGATGCCAAGACCTTAACCCTGGACTCTACCGACACCTCGCTTGAAGGCATCGCCAAAGCTATCAATGGCGACTCCAGCATGGGCGTGAGCGCCACGCTTATCAACGATGGGTCCAAATCCTATTTGTTGCTGACAGCCAAGAACACCGGCACCGAAGCGTCTGTAGAAAGCATTTCCGTAAGCGACGCTGGCGCGGGCACCGACATCACCGAACTGCAAAACACGATAGGCTTCACGCAAGGCGGCAGCAGTAACGCGCTGCAGGAAAAGGCTGCGGAAAACGCCAAGGTGATGTTCAATGGCATTGAAATCAATAGCCAAACCAACGTCATCGAAGACGCCATTGAAGGCGTAACGCTTACGCTACTCAAAAAAAATACCGCAGGTAGCACCGACGCATTGTCGGTTACCCGCGATGACGCTGTTACCTCTAAAGCCATTAATGATTTTGTCACGGCCTACAACAGCCTGCAAAATGTCATCAAGGTGCACACCAGCTTCAACGTCGACGATCCAACCAATTCAGGCGCGCTATCAGGCGACAGCTTGGCGCGCAACGTGCAAAGTCAACTGCGTAGCGGATTGAATGCAGTAAACGATACTGGCACCGTGCGCAACCTGTCGTCACTGGGCATCACTACCAATCCCAATACCGGCCTGTTGGTAGTCGATTCCAAAAAGCTCGAAACGGCCCTGAAAGACGGCATGGTCGATGTACAAAAACTGTTCGCCGGCGAAAACGGCATCAGCAAGAAACTGGGCGCGGTTGCAGACAACTTCGTCAAAAGCGATGGCGTAATCAGTTCCGCGTCCGACAGCATGACTCAGGCCTTGAAAGGCCTGGAAAAGCAATATGACGCCACGTCTCTTCGCATCGACGCAAAAATGGAAACCTATCGCAAGCAATTTTCCGCCCTGGACTCCATGATGGCGCAGATGGGTTCAATCAGCAGCTACCTGACCCAGCAACTTTCCATGCTTGGCAATATGAACGACAGCAAATAATGACTTATTCCTCTGCTCGCGGGCCTAGACGCCAACATGCTGTCAATGCCTATGCCAATATAGGCCTTGAAACCGAGGTATTCAGCGCCAGTCCCGAACACTTGATCACCCTGCTCTTCAATGGCGCCCAGGCGGCTATCCTGAAAGCCCGGCTACATATGGAAAGCGGCAATATCGAAGGCCGTGGGCTGGCCATCTCGAAAGCCATCGACATTGTGGACTCTGGCCTGAAAGCCAGCGTCGATCGGGAATCAGGCGGCGAACTGGCAACCAACCTGGTTGCCAGTTATGAACTCATCATACGCAATCTGTTATTAGCCAACCTGAATGCCGACCTAGATAAACTGGCGCTAGCGGAACAGTTACTGGTCAATATCGGCAGCGCTTGGCGCGAAGCTACCGACCCCGTTCGAACAGAACTATTTACCGAAAAAACCGGCTAATACTATTCCCCCGCCAACCTATTGCTTTTGGTTTCCAATCACTTCATCCTTGCACTATCAATAGTTTAAGCAAAGATAATATCGCCCCACACAGTCAATCCGCACAGACCCACCGATGATTTTACCTATGAGCCATACGTCTTCTATTTTGCGCCAGTACGAAATCATAGCCGGCATTTCCACTCGCATGCTCGTGGAAGCACGTGCCAATAATTGGGATACCGTGGTAGCCCTGGGCGAGCAATATCAAGATGCCGTAGAGTCCCTGCGCGCCATTACCAGTCTTAGCGATAAAGATCGCGAAGGACGAAAAAAACTGCTGGCCAAGATTCTCGACGATGATGCCAGTATTCGCATGCTGGCACGGCCAGAACTTGAGCGCCTCGGTACCTTGCTAGGCAACATGAGGCGCCAGCAAACCGTATTGCATACCTATTCCAGCACCATCTCTTAATCATGAGCATTGGCGGCCCATCGGCTCTAGGTACACTGCTGGTACACCGGCTTGATTCCGTTTTAGGCACCACACTATCCCAGCAAGCCAACCTGGTTTCAGGCGCGCGTCCAGATGCAATAACCCAACCTGGCAGCCCGGAGCGTCCGGACGCCGCGCAGAACCAGGTGCATCGGCAACCACGCGATGGCGTCGACCGAGCCACAGCGCAGACGGAACAGCAGACCAAAGAAGCCATCAACCGTGCCAAGGTGGATGCGCGGGCCGCGGAAATTCTGGCTGCGCGTAGCGCCCCCAGCACCAGCACTACGGCTTCAGCACCTACCAGTCTTGGTCATGCGGCCCGCACCATATTGGCGCTGCTGGCGAATTTTCCCGATCAGCCGCCCGCAGTACAAGGCAAGGCGCCTTTACTTGGCACCAACCCGCGCGCTGGCGACACCAGCCAATCTGGCAGCACCAGCACAACCAACGCCAACCAGACAAATCATGCCACACGCGCCGCTGCTGCTGCACCACAATCGGCATCCGCCCTGCCCGCGCAATTGGCTCAAGCTCTGGCCCATGCCCTGCAACGTAGCGGCATGTTTTATGAATCGCATTTGAATAATCTGGCCTTTGGCAAACAAACCATCAGCCAACTGCAACAAGAACCCCAGGCCCAGGCGGGCCGCGGATCGCCGGAGCCAGCAACCGCCGGACAAGGCAAGAATGCCGGAGCGGCAGCACCCGCCCCGAATTCAAACACACCGACAACTCCGGCGGCCACCCTGGCTAATGCAAACAATGCATCAACGGCAACACAAGGCCAGCGCAGCGAAGCGGGGTTTGTCGGCCAGAATACGTCGACAGCTGGCGCCAGCGCTGCGTCATCTCCCGCGCCAGCCCCCGCATCCGTACCCGTACCCGGACTGGACCCTCAAACTCACCAGTTAGTACGCCAGCAACTGGAAGTACTGGCTAACCAAACTTTTGCCTGGCGTGGCGAAGCGTGGCCTGAAGCCCCCATGGATTGGGAAATCAGCCGCCGTGAACCATCCCGGGAGGAAACTAACCTTCCACTCGAAGTCGACCACTGGGCAACGCGCATCAATATCCAACTACCAGTGCTGGGTAATGTGCAAGCCCGGCTGACACTGGCAGGACAACAAGTGGTCATGCAATTGATCGCACCTGAATCGTCTACATTGCTAAGCCAGCATACCGAGGCTTTGCGCAACCGGTTCTCTGCCATGGGAATGCAACTGAGCCAACTTTCTGTTGCCCGCGACGCCAGAGAAGTGGCTGGCAGCCGACAGATTCCAGACAATCCGACAGCATCGCTTTATCAGCGGCAAGCAGAAGCAGGGAATATTCCAGGCACTATCGACGGCGGAGGTACTGGGTCATGACCGATAACCCACATCCGCTGGACGATGGCCGCGCCGCTGCAGTTGCGATCACCTATGATGCCAACGACGCTTCACCGCGTGTGGTTGCGAAGGGTTACGGGACTTTGGCGGAAACTATTATTCGTACAGCACGGGAAAATGGCTTGTACGTGCACGAGTCGCCTGAGCTGGTCGGCTTGTTGATGCAAATTGATCTTGATGCGCATATTCCGCCGCAATTGTATGTAGCAATTGCCGAGCTTCTGGCATGGTTGTATGCATTGGAAGGCGGCACAAGCGACGACCTACTGGCTCACAGCAAACAGCCCTAAACAGCCATCCGGGCAATTTCTTGATAAGCCGCAACCAAACGATTACGCACCTGAACAGTCGCCTGAAATGCGATTCCGGCCTTCTGCATATCGATCATAACGTCATTGAGCGCCACATCTGGTGCGCCCATCTGAAAAGCCCGACCTTGCGCCGCTGCACTATTCTGCATCTCAGACACACGCGCCAGCGACCGTGACAACTCGGCAGCGAAACCGCCAGAATCGGCGACTGTGCTTGTCGGGCGAACCGAACCGGCCGATGCTGCTTGGGTAACCGCTCGCATCTGAGCAAGCATGTTTTCGATAGCGGATAGATTTTGTATAGCCATAAGTAGAGAGTATCCAAATACGCGAAATTCTCACGCCTGCCTACTGTACCGAACATCACGCAACGACAACCCCCACATCAAACACCAAAACACCCTTCTTTTCCGGCATTAGAAGCGCCCACCCCCAGGGCTATAGTCACCACTCAAGAAAGGCCAGAAAGCGCCTGATGACGGATTCGGTCGACCTCTCGTTCCATAAGAGCTAAATGACACCCAAAAGCAGCGTTTTTCGACGCTTGCCTACATAGCTTTTCACGCAATAATTCACACTCCCTTATTTCTGTCTCGCCGCATGTACACCCTGCCAACTACCAGCTCGACGTTCTCGCCAGGCCTGAGCCATTACAGCGATAGAGGTCGTCAATGAGCCAATCGGCCGCATTATTGGCCCGCTTTCCGGCACTAGGAAAACTCGGCAACTTGCCCAAGCCCTTACAACTGGGCCTTGCCGCAGCCGCCGTTGCTATCGTCGCAGTACTCCTGCTGTGGACCCGAGCCCCCGACTATAAAGTCCTGTTCTCCAATCTGGAAGACCGCGACGGCGGGGCCATAGTTGCCGCCCTGACGCAAATGAACGTGCCTTACCAGCTTGAGGCGACGGGCAATGCCATCCTGGTGCCTGCAGACAAAGTACACGAGGCGCGCCTGCAACTGGCGCAGCAAGGCTTGCCACGTAGCGGCGAGGCCGGATTCGAACTGATGGATAAAACCCGCTTCGGCGCCAGCCAGTTCACCGAGCAGGTCAATTACCAGCGCGCTCTTGAAGGCGAAATCGTCAGCTCGATCCAAGCCTTGCATGCCGTGCAAAGTGCCCGCCTGCACTTGGCCATACCGCGCGAATCCTTATTCGTTCGCGACCGTCAGGCGCCTACGGCGTCCGTCTTGCTAACGCTCTACCCGGGCCGCAGCCTAAGCGACGCCCAGGTGGCCGCCATTACCTGGCTGGTATCTTCCAGCGTACCTAATCTGACAGCCGACAAAGTGTCGGTAGTCGATCAAAATGGCCGGCTGCTCACTGCCCCCACCGGAGAAGCAGGCGCCGACGGCAGCAGGCGCAATCTGGTCAACGATATCGAATCACGTACTGTGCAACGCATCCTGACACTGCTTAATCCGCTGGTCGGGGTAGGCAACGTACGTGCGCAGGTCAGCGCCCAGGTCGATTTCGCCCAGCGCGAACAAACCTCTGAAGTCTATCGTCCGAATCAGAATCCCGGCGAGGCCGCAGTGCGTAGCGCGCAAACCAGCGCCTCCATGCAAAGCAATGTATTACCGCCTGAAGGCATACCGGGCGCGTTGACCAACCAACCTCCTGTCAACGCCACGGCGCCCATCGTAGCGCCGCCGCAGGCTGGCGCAGCGCCGCAAGCAAATGCCGCTGGTGCCGCCGCGAACGCAGGGGCCAATAACGCAGCGGGCAATCTGGCCGCAACGCCGGCTGGCAATAACACGCCCGGACAAGGTACAGGCAGCAGTCGCAACGACTCCACAATCAATTACGAAGTCGATCGGACTATCAGTCATATTAAGGATCCTCTGGGCAAGCTGCAACGGTTGTCGGTTGCTGTGGTCGTCAACTACCGCAATAACGATGGCAAGCCTGAAGCGATCCCCGCCGATGAACTCGAGAAGCTCAATGATCTTGTCAAGCAGGCCATGGGTTACTCGGCCGAACGCGGCGATACGCTAAGCGTGGTCAACAGCGTCTTCACCGACGATACGCCTGCTTCGCCGCCCATTTGGGAGAACCCGATCTACCTGGATTACGCCTTGCAGCTCGCTAAGTACCTGCTCATCGCGTTGATGGTCGTCCTGGTATGGCGCAAGCTGGTCAAACCCTTGATGGAAACCGCTGCCCTTGCCAAAGAACAGACTGATGCACAAGAGGCTCAACTTGCCAGCAGCCGCGAACAAATAGCGGCCGAGGAACGGCGAGCCTCTGAAATCAGTCGCTACGAAGACAATATGAACACGGCACGCACCATGGCTGAAAAAGACCCGCGTGCTGTCGCAATGGTGCTGCGCTCATGGATGGAAAAGAAAGATGGCAATCGCTGAACCCAATCTGGATCGCTGCGCAATTCTCATGATGTCTCTTGGTGAGGACGCCGCGGCCGAGGTTTTCAAGTACCTCAGCGCACGAGAAGTCCAACTGGTCGGCTCTGCCATGGCCAACCTTAAACAAGTCACCCGTGCCGATGTCGACGCCGTACTCGAGGAGTTTCGCCAGGAAGCCGACCAGTTCATGGCCGTCACGCTGGGTTCGGACGAGTACATACGCTCTGTACTGAACAAGGCACTGGGCAATGACCGCGCAGCCAGCCTCATCGAAGACATCCTGGAAGGGAGCGACAACGCCAATGGCATCGACGCCCTTAACTGGCTGGAAGCCACCAGCGTGGCAGAACTCATCGCCGACGAACATCCACAAATCATCGCCACGATACTGGTTCACCTTGAACGTGACCGCGCATCCAGCGTATTGGCCTTGCTCAATGAGCGGCTGCGCAACGATGTCATGCTGCGCATTGCCACGTTCGGCGGCGTACAGCCCGCCGCCCTGCATGAACTGACTGACGTGCTTAACACCATGCTGTCGGGCCAGGGCGCCAAGCGCAGCAAAATGGGCGGCGTACGCACTGCTGCCGAAATACTGAACTTCATGAGTACGGCAGAAGAAGATGCCGTGGTGGCCAATTTGCGGGAACTCGACGCCGATCTCGCGCAGCGCATTGTGGACGAAATGTTCGTCTTCGAGAACCTGGCCGATATCGAAGACACAGCCATCCAGCTGATACTGAAAGAAATCGATACGACGGCACTGACTATTGCACTGAAAGGCGCACCTGAAGAATTGCGCGAGAAGTTCTTCAAGAACATGTCGAACCGGGCGGCCGAAATGCTGCGCGACGACCTTGATGCGCAAGGGCCTGTACGCATGTCCAAGGTCGAGGAAGAGCAAAAGAACATTGTCCAGGTGGCTCGCAAACTAGCCGAAGCTGGCCAATTTACGCTAAGCGGCCTTGGAAGTGACGAGTATGTCTAACAAGCAAGTTGGCTACTACCAGGAAGCCGATATGTGGAAACGCTGGGAGATGACATCGTTCGATGCACCTCCCGCGCCTGTCAAACAAGCGGCCGAGCCAGCGGCCGATCCGGTCGATGTCTACGCCGAAATCCAGCGCGCGCGCGAGGCGGCTCAATTGCGCGCCCACGCCGAAGGCTATGCCTCAGGACACGCTCAAGGCCTGGCCGCTGGCACTGAAGAAGGCCGCAAGGCCGGACACGAGCTTGGCTATGAAGCCGGCTTCGAGGCAGGCCACACGGCGGGTCGCGAACGCGTCCAGCAAGAAGCTGCGCATTTGCAATCCGCCGCAAAAAACTGCGCCGACGCCCTCGCGTCAATAGAAGCCGAAATGGGTCAGGCCATGATTGCGTTGTCCATTCGGATTGCAGAGCAGGTGCTGCGTAGTACGTTAGACGCCCATCCCGAAAAAATACTGGATCTGGTGCGCGATATTACCCACCTGGATTCCAACAAAGAAACAATACTCAAACTGCGCCTGAACCCCGCTGATCTGGATCTGGTCGATCAATATCTCCAGCACGACCTTGACGTAAGCCATTGGCGGCTGCTCTCCGATGAATCCATCGAGCGCGGTGGGTGTCTGGCGGAAACCGTATTGGGCAATATCGACGCAACGCTCCAGACACGCTGGCAGCGTGTCACTTCGGCACTAGGCCACAGCGCTTTCGCGGGACGGAAAACCTGATGTCCAAGGACGCGGCTCTTCTCGCTACGGCCATCGATCGCTGGCAAGCCCAGCTCGAGGCCGGGGCGAGGCGTGTAGCGGCGACTGAATCATGGCACATAAGCGGGCGCGTCACGCGCGCGACAGGGCTGGTGCTTGAGGCCACCGGCCTGCGCCTGGCGGTAGGCGCCGCCTGCAAAATCGAAATATCCGCAGGCCAAAACTATTGGGCTGATGCTGAAGTCGTGGGTTTTCATGGCGATACGCTGTACTTGATGCCGCAAAGCGATATATCGGGCCTACCTCCTGGTGCCAAAGTCATTCCCATCGAGCGGGGCGTGCAATGCCCAGTTCCCTTGCCTTCGCATGCTCAGGAAGCCCGCGCCCTACCCCCTGTGTTGTCGCGCCGCCTGCCGGTGGGCGATTCCCTGTTGGGCCGCGTGCTGGACGGCGCGGGCAACCCGCTGGACGACCTCGGTCCCTTAACCGACGTGGGCTCGGCGCCGCTAGGCGCCCAGATCATTAATCCGCTTTCTCGCGCGCCGATAGATACCGTGCTGGACGTAGGCGTACGCGCCATCAATGGGCTGCTGACCGTGGGCCGCGGACAACGCATGGGGTTATTTGCCGGTTCGGGCGTCGGGAAAAGCGTACTACTAGGCATGATGGCCCGCTACACCAAGGCAGACGTCATTGTCGTCGGCCTGATTGGCGAGCGGGGACGTGAAGTCAAAGAATTCATCGAACACAACCTGGGTCCGGAAGGACTCAAGCGCTCTGTGGTCGTGGCTGCCCCGGCCGATGTATCGCCGCTGCTGCGGCTTCAAGCCGCGGTATACGCCACCAAACTGGCCGAACACTTCCGCGATGATGGCAAGCACGTCTTGCTGATCATGGACTCACTCACTCGTTATGCGATGGCGCAGCGTGAGATTGCCCTGGCCATAGGCGAACCGCCCGCCACCAAAGGCTACCCGCCTTCTGTATTCGCGAAGCTTCCCGCTCTGGTCGAGCGGGCCGGCAATGGGGCGTCGGTAGGAGGCAAGCCAGCGGGCTCGATTACCGCCTTCTATACCGTCCTGACGGAAGGCGACGACCAGCAAGATCCCATTGCCGACTCGGCTCGCGCTATTTTGGATGGCCATATCGTGCTGTCGCGCAGCTTGGCCGAATCGGGCCACTATCCGGCCATCGACATCGAAGCGTCGATCTCGCGGGTCATGTCGGCAATTGTTCCGAACGAGCAATTTACGCTGGTGCACAAATTCAAAAAAATGCTGTCCCGTTATCAACGTAACCACGACCTGATTGCAGTAGGTGCTTACACGTCAGGCAATGACCCGCAAATCGATGAAGCCATTGAGAAGTACCCATGGCTTGAAGCCTACCTGCAGCAAGGCCTGGACGTGCGCATCGATTACGGATCGGCAACGGAACAATTGGAAACCCTGTTTGGACAAGGCGTGGCGCGCTCGCACGACATGCCGCAACGAGGAATCAACCA
The DNA here is from genome assembly GCF_040393045.1 of Pollutimonas bauzanensis. GTDB lineage: Bacteria > Pseudomonadota > Gammaproteobacteria > Burkholderiales > Burkholderiaceae_B > Pollutimonas > Pollutimonas bauzanensis_A. The sequence continues at coordinate 17,169 of NZ_JBEBUX010000055.1, forward strand.
TGGCTAGCATGTCGTCACTCACTACCCTGATAGAACTGGCCAAAGATGGCGCCGACAAAGTCGGAAAGCAACTTAGCCAACTGACAAGCGAACGCAATAATGCCGAAGCCCAGCTCTCGACATTGCACGTTTACCGTCTCGATTACGCAGATCGTTTGCAGAAAGCAACCGAAACCGGCTTATCTGCATCGAATTATCATAACTTTAGGCAGTTCATTGCCACTTTAGATGAAGCGATTTCGCAGCAAAATAGAATCGTTGCACAGATGAATGCCAAAATCGAGCAAGGGCGTCAGCAATGGTATGCGGAAAAGCGTCGCCTAAGCTCCTTCGAAGCCTTGCAAACGCGCCAGTCGCATCAACTGCTGCTGCGCAACAACCGTAACGAACAACTCGCCAGCGATGAAGTATCGGCCAATTTGTACCGTCGGGCACACTACTCTCACTAATCAGGGCAAGCCATGACTACCTTAACGATTCCTGCTGCCTTGCCGGTTGCTCCCGGCAATACAAGCCGTCCGCCTTCCGATGCTGCGACTGAAACCGATGCGTCCGGCCCCAGCTTTTCCTCGGTGTTAAGCAACGAACAGTCGAACAGGTCTGCTGTGAAAACCGCCGTTACTGCTAATGGCGGTAGCCATACTGGCGCAAAGAAAGACCAGTTGGACGCGGCTCCGGAAGCAGGCAAAGATGCCGCAGACGAAGCTCCGGCTCAATCGGCTGATGAGCAAGGCCTGGGCCTGCCGCACATCGCACTAACTATCGCGGCTGAAGCCGCCCTTGCCATGGCGGGAAGACAAGCAGCTCCCGCCGGGACAGCTCAGTCCAAGGCATCACCAACCGCAGCGGGCTTGGCCCCTGGCGAGTTGCATGCAGTGCTAGTCGATAACGCCAAGGCAGACCCCGCGCAGGCGGACTCAACACGAACCAGCCCCCAAAAAGCGACTCTGGCCCTGCCGCAAACGACATTACCTGCACTTGAAGCGCGCATCACCGCCCACAATGACAAACCGGTTGAGCTTCCGGCCGGCTTTACGCCAGCAAGGGTGGCCCCCACCGCACCGCATCAAACCGAACTCGACGCCCGCAAGCCAATCAACCCTACGAATATAAAACCAGTTCTTGCCCAAGACCGTACGCGTACTGGCGATTCCAGCTTAGGCAAAGGGTCAACGCCCGATATTACGGCCTCGCTTGCTGCCATGGCGACCAAGACGGCTGCTTTCACAATCGCGCAGCACGATCAGAGCATCCCTCAAGCCGGCGCCGTTATCACGGGCGGCGCTTCAGGCGTACAGGCACCCCTGCTTTCCGGCAATGGCGGGCCGACTCCCGGAACTGCAGTTCAATTCGCTATGCCGGGTATTGCTACACCGCTACAAAGCCAACAATGGCCTGCCGATTTTGCCCGCCAGTTCATTTCTCTTGCCAAGGGCGGCCACAACATGCCGCACACGGCAGAACTGCGCCTGGATCCACCAGAGCTTGGGCCGCTACGCATATCCATCAATATCAACGACAACGTCGCTCATGCGATTTTCACGTCACCGCATGCCGCAGTCCGCCAGACAGTGGAAAACTCGTTGCCGCAACTACAGCAGATGTTGGCCCAGGCCGGCATCTCTCTGGGGCAAACCAGTGTCAATGACCAAGGGCAACAGGAATCGACATTTAATGAATCATTTGGCTCCGGCCGGAAGCCGGCCATGACCGCTGCCGCGAGCTCGTCAGGTGGAATCGACACCACCCCACAAACCGCGACGCGTAGCCGGACTCCCGATGCATTGGTCGATACCTTCGCCTAATGATGCCGCCCCGACAAACCCCGGAGCTATCAAGTATTCAGTGCCTTATTCGACATGATCATCTCTGCCTCGTCGGGGCACAATACGAAGACTTGAAAAATAGTATGTATAGGCATTCCCCAGCGGCGCACAATGGCAACTTCCAATAATCGATCCACTAGCCGACCGGCCATGGCAAAATCAGAACCTAGCAAAACTTTTAAAATGATCAAAACCTTGTTGGCGGTAGTCATCATTGTTGCCGCCAGCATAGGCGGCACCTTGTGGTACTACGAAAAATCCGGCTTTGGCCAAGCTAATGCAGAGCCGCCCGAAAACGCATCCGTTGCCACTAAAGCTGTGCCTTTAGCAATGCCTATTTTCACGCCTCTGGAACCTTTTACCGTTACGGTGCGCAACGAACAATCGCAGCGCATCTTGTATGTTGCCATTACATTGCGCATGGCAGACGAGAGTTCGCGCCGAATCATTATTGAGTACATGCCCGAGGTTCGCGACCGCGTGCTCAGAAAACTGGCCGAACAACGGCCCGACCACGTGCAAACCCCAGAAGGCCGCGAGGCACTGGTGCAAGCACTTCGCAACACGCTTCAAGAGCCCTACTTGCCACAGAACACCGGGCCCGCGATCACAAGTGTGTTATTTACTGCGTTCGTGGTCCAATAAATGTCATACCAAAGCCTTCTCTCTCAAGACGAAGTCGATGCGCTGCTAGCTGGCGTAACCGGCGAAAGCAACGAAAAGGCACTCCAGGCGCCAGAGCCGAGCGGCGTTCGGCCTTACGACTTAAGCTCGCCAGACCGTGTGGTGCGCCACCGCATGCAAACGCTGGAGCTCATCAATGAACGCTTCGCTCGTCGCCTGCGTTCAGTCTTACTCACCTTTATGCGGCGCAACGCCGACATTACCGTCGGCACGATACGCATACAAAAATACTCTGAATTCGAGCGCAATCTTCCTGTACCGAGCAACTTGAACATGGTCACCATGAGGCCGTTGCGAGGCGCCGCGCTATTCACGTTCGACCCTAACCTTGTGTTCCTGGTTATCGACAGCATGTTCGGCGGGCATGGCCGTTATAGCACCCGTGTTGAAGGGCGCGATTTCACAACCACAGAACAGCGGATTATCCGGCGGCTCCTGAACCTGACCCTCGAAAGCTACGGTAGCGCCTGGGAACAGGTGTATCCGATCGAGTTCGAATATGTACGTTCGGAAATGCACACGAAGTTCGCCAGCATCAGCAGCGGCAACGAGATCGTCGTGGTGACCTCATTCAACATCGAACTGGGGTCTTCTGGCGGAAATTTAAATATTTGCCTGCCCTACTCCATGATCGAGCCGGTGCGCGACCTGCTTACTCGCCCTCTACAAGAGGCCAGTGCTGGCGCCATCGACCAACGCTGGACGCAACAGTTATCACGCCAGGTACGTAGCGCCGACGTTGTGCTGGCCGCCGATTTTGCCCATATCCAGACTAGCATTGCCGAGCTCATGCGGCTGCAGGTCAACGATATATTACCCATTGATATGCCCGCAGCCGTCACCGCCCATGTCGGCGGCGTACCCGTACTGGAATGCAACTACGGCACGTTCGACGGCCGTTATGCACTACGTGTAAACAAGATACTGGCGAACTCCGAAACCGAACTCACTCAAGCAAACAAACATGACTGACCCCAAACAAGATATCGCCAAAGATAACGAAGCTGCCGACAGCTCCGAACTGGACTGGGCTGCCGCGCTATCCGAGCAAGCAGCCCACACGGCGAGCTCATCCACCCAGGCTGACGGCCTGGCCCAGGAAGTCGACGATTGGGCAAGCGCGCTCGCCGAACAGACTGCGGCACCTGTGACAACGTCTTCGGTCAAGCCGGCTTCACCCGCTACAGCGAGTGCCGCAGCGCATGTTTTCACGCCCCTGGCGGCCGCCGGTATCGAAGGCAATAGCGATATCGACATGATCATGGACATCCCGGTGCAATTGACCGTGGAACTCGGCCGCACCCGACTCACGATCAAGAATATTCTGCAGCTTGGCCAAGGATCGGTCGTAGAACTGGACGGCCTGGCCGGCGAACCGATGGATATTTTCATTAACGGTTACCTAATCGCACAGGGCGAAGTCGTCGTGGTCGACGAAAAATACGGCATCCGCGTCACCGATATCGTGACTCCTTCAGACCGTATCAGCCGGCTTAACAGCCGCCGCTGAATACATCATGAATGAAACCGACGTACTACGCCTTATTGTCAGCCTGATTTTCATCGTCATGCTGATACTGGCCGGTGCGTGGCTGACCCGCAGGTCCGGCTGGCTGCGCACGGGCGATGCTCAGGCCATAAAAATCCTTGGCTCTCAAAGCCTTGGCGCAAAATCCTTTGTTGCGCTGGTTCAAGTCGAAGATGCTCGCCTGGTACTAGGTATAACCAGCACACAGATTTCCTTGTTGCACACCTTGCCGCCGGCGGATCCCGCTGCCGCCACGCAAACCAGCATTCCGGCCAGCGGCTTTGCCGCTACGCTGGGTAAAATCATGAAGGCTCGCTAAGTGCGCCTGCCCTTTTTTGCAACAATGACTCGCTTCTTTTCCTGCATTTTTCGCTTTTTGAATGCGCCCTCCATGCAGGTGTGGGTGCTGCTGGCGCTTGCCCTGATCGCCTTTTTCCTGCCATCCATCAGTTTCTCGCAGACGCTTCCCGCCATTACATCCACCACGGATGCGAACGGTAGCCAGACTTGGTCATTAAGCATACAGACGCTTGCCATGCTGACCATGATGTCGTTCTTGCCGGCGATGCTGTTGATGATGACCGGTTTTACACGAATCATCATTGTCCTGGGCCTGTTGCGCAACGCGATGGGCACGGGTGCATCGCCGCCCAACTCGGTGCTGATCGGCCTGACGATGTTCCTGACCTTTTTTGCGATGGCCCCCGTTTTCGATCAGATCTACGAACAAGCCTACCAGCCCTTGAGCGCCGGCAGCATTTCATTCGAGCAGGCGCTAGACCGCGGTATCAAGCCCTTGCATACCTTCATGCTGCATCAGACACGCGAAGCGGACTTATCCCTGTTCGCCAATATGGCCAACGTGCCTGAGATCGAAAGCCCTGAACAAGTCCCCTTGCGCATACTTGTGCCGGCCTTTGTGACCAGCGAGCTGAAGACGGCGTTTCAGATCGGTTTCACCATCTTCATCCCATTCCTCATCATCGACCTTGTCATCGCCAGCGTGCTGATGGCCCTGGGGATGATGATGGTGCCGCCCGTCACCATATCGCTGCCGTTCAAGCTTATGCTGTTTGTGCTGGCCGACGGTTGGCATCTGCTACTCGGTTCGCTGGCTAGAAGCTTTTATCAGTAAAGGGAAAGCATGAATTCCGAAACCGTCATGTCCATGACCTATCTTGCAATGAAAGTGGCACTAAGCATGGCAGGCCCCTTATTGCTGGTCACGTTGTTTGTAGGCTTGTTCATCAGTATTTTTCAGGCCGCCACACAAATCAATGAAATGACGCTGTCATTCATCCCCAAGCTGCTGGCTGTCGGCGTAACGCTTGTGCTGCTTGGCCCATGGCTGATCAGCACGATGGTCGACTATATGCAGAACCTGTTCTCGCAAATACCCGGCCTGGCCTCGTAAAGCCCACGCAGCAGCCAGGAAAAACATGATTTCCGTTGACATCGAGCAGCTCTATACCTGGCTCAACGCCTTTCTCTGGCCGTTTTTCCGCATACTTTCTTTAATGATCACGGCGCCGCTACTGGGCGAGTCGGCCATTCCCTCGCAGGTCAAGATTGGCTTTGCCGCAATCGTTACCATAGCAATCGCACCAGCCTTGGGGCCAATGCCTGAAGTACCTACAGGCTCTTTCGCAGGCATCTGGATAGCAGTGCAGCAGGTATTTATTGGGTTGGCGCTGGGCCTGGTCATGCGTATTGTCTTTGCGGCCGTGCAAACCGCTGGCGAATTCATCGGCTTGCAAATGGGCCTGTCATTCGCCTCTTTTTTCGACCCGGCAACAGGGGCGAACACTGCCGTATTGGCCCGCCTTATGAACGTGGTCGCAATGCTGGTTTTCCTGGCGCTTAACGGCCACCTGCTCATGCTGGGTGGATTCATGCGCACCTTCGACCTCTTGCCCATACGCATAGGGGCGCTTAACCCCAATGGTTGGGGTGTGTTGTTCGAATGGAGTTCGCAGGTCATGGTATCAGGCATGCTGCTGGCGCTGCCATTGATTATCGTACTGCTCACGATCAACTTGGCACTGGGCATCTTGAACCGTACCGCTCAGCAATTATCAGTATTTGCAGTGGGCTTTCCGATCAGCCTGATGACCGGATTGACCTTGCTGACCATCGTTCTGCCTCAAACCACGCCCTTCTTGTCTCGCCTTTTCGATTCAAGTTACAGCGTCATCGCCAGGCTCGCACAAGCCCTGGCAGCGCCATAAACAGACTCAAGAATACGAACCCTGCAAGGCTGTGTATGCGTCTTGTCGCGACACCTCTGCCGGCTGCGCCTGAACATCGATCACGTCGCTCGCATTGATCTTGAAAACAGATACCGCTTCGGTCAGGCGGGCGGCCTGGTCTTGCAGTGAGCCCGCAGCGGCCGCAGCCTGCTCAACCAACGCAGCATTTTGCTGCACTACGCTATCCATTTCGGTAACGGCCTGGTTCACCTGCTGAATACCGTCGGACTGCTCAGTGGATGCGGATGAAATTTCGCTCATGATGGTGGTGACGCCCTGCACCGACACGACCACCTCTTGCATGATGCCTCCCGCCTCGCTGGCTTGCTTGGCGCCGGAACGCACCTTAAGCAAAGACTCCTCGATCAGCACCTTGATTTCCTTGGCCGCCTGAGCACTACGTTGCGCCAACGAACGCACTTCCCCGGCGACAACAGCAAAGCCCTTACCCTGTTCGCCGGCCCGAGCCGCTTCCACTGCTGCGTTCAAAGCCAGGATATTGGTCTGGAACGCAATGCCATCAATAACGCTGACAATTTCGGACATCTTGGTCGAACTGGTCGAGATTTCATCCATAGTGGTGACCACGACAGATACGGCCTTGCCTCCGCGCAACGCCACTTCCGACGCATCTTTGGCCAGCTTGTCGGCCTGCATGGCGTTATCCGTATTCTGACGCACGGTGCTGGACAGTTCTTCCATGCTTGCCGCCGTTTGTTGCAAGGCCGCAGCCTGCTGCTCGGTACGGCTGCTAAGGTCGGTATTGCCCATAAATATTTCGCGTGAACCCAGGGTGATCTCTTCCACCCCCTGACGCACAGTACTTACTGTACGCGTCAGGCTTTCCTGCATGCGGCGCAATGCCTCGTACAGCACGCCGATTTCGTTGCGTGACCTGACATCGATGCGCTGGGTCAGGTCACCGCTGGCAATACGGTCGAAATGCGAGCCTGCCAGTATCAATTGCTTGACCACCACTCGACCAAACACGACACGCATCACTATCATCAACAAGAAGCCGATGAAAATCGCTATTCCAATCGCGGTCAGGGCCTGTCGGAACGTAGCGCCGGCCTTCGCGAAAAATTCGGCCTGTCTCTTTTCTATATGGCTTGAGAAAGTGTCGATCGAGGATTGAAACGCCGCGCTACGCGCAATACCGAACTCACTGTTCACGAAGTAAAAAGTCGTGTAGTCGTTGCTTTCCAACGCCTGGACCATGGGGTCGATGCCATCATCCATATAGGGTTGGTAAGTGCTGACAATGCGCGTGGCTAAACGGCGGCCATCGACTGTTTCAGGCGTATTTTTGCGAAATGCTGCGAAATTGGCTTTTACAGAATCCAGTTGCTTGTTAGCCTCATCCAGCATGGCCCGCGCCTT
>NZ_JBEBUX010000056.1:0-24484 GCF_040393045.1 Pollutimonas bauzanensis
CATAGCCGATTTTTGTTTTCAACAAAATTATTGATTCGTTTCGTCGCCGACGCGCGCCGAGCTTCGAACATCATTTTTGAAGCAGGGCTGACAGTGCGCGAAGCCATCCGGAAAGAAGGTACGCCCTATGCCGAGCTTGCCGGATGAAAGCAATATTGTCCCATGTTGTACCGTTAGTGTTAGATACGCCTGATGTGAAAAAGTTAGAGCCGATGCTTTAAGAATCCAATAGACTGTCTGCCGAGTAAAGTGCTGGTAACCTGCGGCACCTCTGAAACATAATTACATTTCTATATGAACGAACCCATTTCCGACGACTTCTCGCTTTGGCACCCGAGCAGCCCCTTCATGGCCTACATGGCAGCTCTCGGTAACCTCTACCGGAACGACGCCGGCAATGTACTGGCGCTACGCGTGCAAGACGCGCATACGAACATGCACAATATCGCGCACGGCGGTTTGTTGGCCACGCTGGCCGATTGTGCGCTGGGATCTTATATTGCAAAGGAAGCAGCGGCATCCGTGGTCACAGTACGGATGTCGGTTGACTACTTTAATGGGGTTAAACCCGGAGACTGGCTCGAAGCCCATGTACAGATCGAAAAGAAAGGACGCAGATTAATCTACGCCTCTTGTTCACTGAAAGTCGGAGCGAAAATGATGCTCAAGGCCAGCGCTGTATTCGCGGTACGTGCCACGGATAGAGCCGTATCGGACGGCTAGATGCATTAATTGGACAGGCACACTTTGAAACCAATCCAGATATGCGCTGGGGGCGTAGGGGGCTAGCGCTCACGTTGGCGCACCCTCTGCCTGTTGCCTCGGCAAGGGTGCGCACTTTGGAGTAAAGGATATCAAAGCGGCCCAACAATACCCTGTTCAGCGAGCCGTAGGACTTCTTCGTGGCCATATCCCATCTCTTCGAGTATCTCTTTCGTGTGTTGTCCTAAAAGCGGTGGGGGCCGTTTAACCCCCCGTTGTTCGTTATTGAACGTCACGGGATAAGCGATATGACGTAATTTTCCTAGAGTAGGGTGCGTACTTTCCACCACTATGTTGCGCGCTGCAATTTGATCGTGGGCAAGAGCTTGATCCAACGTATGGAGCGGAGCGGCAGGCACCCCGGCACGACGCAAGCGCAATAGCCAGGATTCGGTTGTGTCGGTTTTTAGCCAATCCTGAACCAGATCGCAAGTGTTCTCAAAATTCGTGACTCTTAGGGCGTTTGTTTTAAAGGCTGGGGCGTTTGCATATTCTTCTTGACCCGCCTCTTTGCAGAAACGCTGCCACAGTCGATCGTTGCCTACACCAAGCATGAGTTCGCTATCAAGCGTCTTGAACGTTTGATACGGACAGAGTGATGGGTGGGAGGTACCAAGCCGCGAGGGCACCACACCGGAAGACCAGTAGTTATGGGCCATGTAACCCATAAAACCCATGGCTGTATCCAGCAATGACACCTCTACATACGCGCCTTCCCCGGTGTTGCTCCTGTTCATTAGCGCCGCGAGAATGCCTGAAACAGCGTGTATTCCAGTGCCCAGGTCAACGGGGGAGAAACTGACGCGTGCAGCAGGGCCATTCTTTTGACCAATGGTGCTCACCATGCCGCTGAAAGCCTGCAGCATGACATCGTACCCAGGTTCTGCCCCGAGGGGGCCGTCGCGTCCATATCCAGAAATTTCGCAGTAAATCAGACGGGGATTAACTTCTTTGAGGGTTTCGTAGTCAACACCTAGACGTTTTGCGGTTCCTGAACCAAATCCCTGGATTACGACGTCTGCCTGCTTTGCAAGCTCTCGAACGATCTGATTACCCTGTGGGGATTTTAGATCTAGCGCCATGCCCCGCTTATTGTGGTTCACAGCCATGAATGAGGCCGACTCGCCCGCTTTTTGAGGCAGCCAGCCCCGCGTCTCATCGCCTACGCCTGGCGGTTCGATTTTGATGACGTCTGCGCCCAGGTCACCTAGGTACTGCGCGCACAGGGGGCCGGCCAAAACCTTGCTGAGATCTAATATCCGTATACCTTCAAGCGGTCGCATACACATTTCCAAAGTTGTAGATTCTGTTCTGTTAATGGACAACAGTCTTCAGGTGCTTCGCTTGCGCAGCAGGTATTTTTGTGTACCTTCCATCACTAGCTCACCTCGTTGATTGAGGATTTGGGATCGCATTGCAAGCACACCAGTCGTACGGCCTGGAATGAGCTCAACCACTTCTAACGACGGGTAAAGCGTGTCGCCTGAAAATACCGGTAGTAGAAACTTGCTACTTTGCTCAATGAACGCTTTCAGTGACTCTTCGACGCAATGTGGAAAAAGTCCGGCTCCTGCCGCCGTTTGAATGAGCACCTGGAAGCCATGTGCAAGCATGTCTGGCATACCAAGTGAGCGACAGTATTCAACGTCGTAGTGAACTGGGTGATTATCGCCGCTAGCCAATTGGAAGGCTGCAAACAATGCATCCGTCATGGTTCTGGATGGAATGTTGAATCGCTCGCCAATGGCGAAATCGTCAAAGAAACGTTGTTCACAAAGTTGATGCGAGATCATTTTTTAGCTCCAATCTTAAAGTTTCGATCTGACTGTCAGTTGGTCGTCATGTTGGACGAGGTGACAACCGGGCGCCATTTTTCTGTTTCGGCAACAATAAACGCATCCAGCGCTGCAGGGTCGGGATGTTGTTCTAGCAACAGTCCCATTGTGTATGCCTTTTTCTGCAGCTCTGCTTCATTGAGTGCTGCTTCCAAACTTGCCCTCAGCTTCTCGATGACTTCGCCTGGAGTGCCTGCCGGTACTAACATCGCGTTCCACGTGTAGGCCTCATAGCCGGGTAGCTGCTCGGCTATGGCTGGCACATCAGGCGTTTGTGGTAGTCGTTCGGCCATGCTGGTCGCCAGCAGGCGAACCGTGCCTGCTTGAGCTTGGGCAAGCCCGGTCGGGGCGCTGTCGACCATAAATTGGACGTGTCCGCCTATGACGTCGGCGAGTGCAGGGGCGCTACCGCGGTAAGGAATGTGCTTGATGTCGAATTTGCCGAGGTGATTCAACAGCGCACCGCCTAAATGAGGCGCACTGCCTACGCCGGCAGATCCGTAATCTGATTTACCAGGGTTGTTGCGCAAGTAGTCAAGAAACTCGGGAAGTGTTTTGACAGGCAAGTCATTATTCACGATTAGTACTAGAGGGGCGCGCGCCGCAAGACCTACGGCGGCGAAATCTTTGACCGGGTCGTAGGAAAGTTTTTCATGCAGGCTCGGATTGACGGAGTGGGCGACAGTCGCCATTAATACGGTATATCCATCCTTGGGCGCCCGGGCGACGTTTTCGGTTCCGAGCATGGTTCCCGCACCTGCTTTGTTCTCCACGATCATGGTGGTTCCGAGCTTTTTACCCCACTCATCGGACAGCGCCCTCGCGAACGCGTCAGTAGGCCCACCGGCCGCATAAGGAACAACCAGCTTTATCGGCTTATTGGGATAGCTTGCGAGTGTTGCAGTGGAAAGCATCGACAAGGTGAAAATCGATAGCATTTTATGTAAGGACATTTTCATTCTGGGTCTCCGTTTGTTCGATAGTGAGCGAAACTATATCGAGCGGTGTGGAGATGGTCCAGTTGAAGTAAACTTTCCTGCGTTAGATAAAATCTAACGATGTGTTTTATTAAGGCAACATGGACTTTCTTAAATATGCGATACGAACTGACAGATCTTCGTGTGTTCATGGCAATCGCTGACGCGAATAGTCTTAGTAAGGGTGCGCTCTACATGCACATGACAGCACCATCAGCAAGCTACCGATTAAAGAATATCGAAAATGCTCTGGGTGTTTCGCTCTTTGACCGCACATCGCGAGGCATGCAGCTGACTGCTGCTGGCGAAGCCGTTTATAAGTACGGAAAAACGATGTTGTCGCGTGCGGATGAGTTGCAGACGGAAATGGCTCGATATAACTCTCAGGTCACTGGTCATATAAGAGTTTTTGCCAATAGCAGCACACTGAGCCCATTACCGATACCTCTTAGTCTATTTCTTGCTTCGCATCCGTCTATCAACATCGAGTTGGAAGAGCATTTAAGCGAAGAGAGTGTGAGGGCAGTTCATGAGGGGATTGCAGACATCGGCTTGGTCGCTGGCGCGGTGCATTTGCGGGGATTGGAGTCCATTCCTTATGGGCAAGACGAACTGGTGTTCGTTACACCGCTCGATCATCCGTTGACCCGACTTCAACGCGTCAAGGTTGAGGATGCGCTCGACCATGAGCTTGTTTCGGTGGGAAGAAGAAGTAGCAATTTTCTGTACTTGCAACAAATAGCCAGTACGCTCAATCGAAGAATGAACGTACGAGTTCATATGCCCGACTTTGATGCGGCGCTCCGCTGTGTTCATCAGGGCGTCGGAATATCGCTAATACCTCTTTCGATTGCAAAGAGGTCTATGGAAAGGAACTTGGTCAATATTGTCCATCTCGATGAACACTGGGCGAAACGAAATCAATTGATTGTCATCAGGTCGATGTCTGTGTTGGCGCCACATGCTCAGGCGTTCATTCGCTTCCTTGTCAAAAATTTGGGATAGGCAACTCGCTGACACCCGCAAGATTGATGAGAAGCCGAAAAAGTTATTGGTCAAAAAGTTTACGCAGATCTTTTGTTGACGTTTTGCCTTCTTGAATAGCCAATACCAGCAGAACGCGCGCTTTTTGGGGGTTGCTGCCACCGGCCCATAACTGCGCCGGCATTCAAAGCCGAACTAATCCTAACTGCCTATAGGCTTTAAGACGGACTGATTCTTATACTGGTTTTTTAGCGCCAATCCACTAATAAGGGGAAGAGGGCATGCTGAAAACTTCGCACTTGACGGTAGCCTGCCTTATTGCCGCCCTAAGCGGAATTGCGTTGGGACAGGGCAGCGAAGCACTCCTGGCTCGCGGCCAGTACCTGATGAATGGTCCGGTAGCTTGCGCCAATTGTCATATGCCCCGAGACAACAAAGGACTGCCTGCTTATAAAAAAGGCCTCTCGGGAGGTATGCGGTTCGATGACCCGATGTTTACCGCCTATGCTCCCAACATCACCCCCGATACCGAAACTGGCATAGGCTTATGGACCGACGCCCAACTGGCAAAAGCCATACGTGAAGGCATACGGCCAGACGGTAGCGTAATAGGCCCCCCAATGCCGATATCGTTCTACAAGCACTTATCTGATGCTGACCTAAGCGCCATTATTGCTTATTTAAAAGCTCAGCCCGCAATCAAAAACAAGGTGGAGAAATCCAGCTACAGAATGCCGCTGCCGCCCAACTATGGGCCACCGGTGCACGACGTGGCGACACCATCATCGGCGGACACCCTTGTATACGGCCAGTATCTGGCAAATATCGCCCATTGCATGGACTGCCATGACCCACGAAAAAGCAATGGCATGCTTGACGTAGCCCACCAGGGGGCTGGCGGGCAAGTATTCCCGGGCCCTTGGGGAAAAAGTCTTGCGCGCAATATAACACCGGACAAAAGCGGTTTGAAAGACTGGTCCGATACGCAAATTGCTCGTGCCATTCGCAACGGCGTAGACAGAAACGGCGAGCATTACAAACCGCCGATGGCCTTTGACTGGTACAAGAACATCAACGATACAGATATGGCGGCGCTGATAGCCCACCTGCGCTCACTTCCGCCGCAACCGTTAGGAGGTAAAGAATAAATGAGGCCTCGAATAGCAGTGATTTTTCATTGCGTCTATTTAGGATTACTTTAATCAAGCCTGGGTTGTTCGAGTTTTATACGACTAAAGTTTATTGCATAAGACGGTAGCCTACGGCGGTCTCTGTCAAGAGATGCTTGGGTTGAGCGGGGTCGTCCTCCAGCTTCTGCCGTAAGTGCCCCATGTAAATACGTAAATAATGCCCGCTTTCGCTGTGCGATGGCCCCCATACTTCGCGCAATAGCTGGGTGCTGGTCATTACGCGCCCGACATTGCTGGCTAGAACGGTCAGCAGCCGGTATTCAGTTGGCGTTAAGTGAACGATATTCCCATTTTTTCGGACTAGACGCGTCTTGACGTCCACGGTAACGTTGCCAAACTGGACAACACCGCCACTATGGTCTTGACCTTGCCGGCGCAATGCAGCACGTACTCGCGCAAGCAACTCTCCAACCCCAAACGGCTTGGTTAAGTAGTCGTCGGCGCCAGCGTCAAGCGCTTTGATCTTGTCTTGTTCGTCCACGCGTGCGGAGAGCACAATAATAGGTACCGTCGACCATGTTCTGATATCGACAATACAATCAACGCCGTCGCCGTCGGGTAACCCTAGGTCGAGAATAATCAAGTTCGGCTTGCGGGTTCCGGCATCAATCAGGCCGCGCTGCATGGTTTCCGACTCGTGGACTTGCCACCCCTCCTGTTCGAGCGAGGTTCGTACAAAACGACGGATCTGGGGTTCATCTTCGATCAGTAGCGCAATAGGTGTTGGTTCAGTCATGGCCTGCGGTTTCGGAGTCAGTATTGCCTTCTTCCACGTCGGGCATGCCCGGAGGCGTACCCAGAGGCAGGGTAAAGACGACGACAGCGCCGCCCTGGGGCGAGCGCTGGGCGCTTATGACGCCATTATGTACCTGAACGATAGCACGGCAAATAGCCAGCCCCAGACCTACACCGGGCGTGGACGACTCCTGTTCGCCCCGCGTGAATTTCTCAAAAAAAGCCTCTTCACGGCCGGGTGGAAAGCCTGGCCCGTTATCAGAAACGGTGACTTCCAGATATTGATCTTTGACACTTGCGGCGACGACAATCAACGACCCCTCCCGCGTGTATTTGCTGGCATTTTCCACGAGATTGCAAAGCACCCGTTCTATTAATACCGCATCAAAGCGCACCAAGGGCAGGTCTGGCGCCAGTTGCGTTCGAACCTTATGCCGGGCGAGCACACCTTGGCTGGCGCGAAGTGCGCTTCCTACCACTTCCTCGAAAGGTTGCCATTGCAGGTTGAGCCTGATTTCACCGCTTTGAAGGCGAGCCATGTCGAGCAAGTTGGTGACCAGCTTTGTCATTCGTTGCGCTTCTTCGTGCAGGGCGTTGGCCAATTCATGTTGCGTCTGGGTGAGTGGCGGCGCTGACGACGCGAGTGATTCGGATAGTCCAAGTAACGACGTCAGGGGGGTGCGCAAATCGTGCGACAGTGCAGAGAGCAAGGAGTTGCGTAGCCGTTCTGACTCCATCCTCAGTAAAGCGTCTTGTGCTACGTCGATGTAATGCACACGTTCCAGCGCGATGGCTGCCAGCGCAGCGAAAATCTCAAGCTGTTGCCGCTGTTCGGGCACGAGCAGCCAATGCGGGCTACGGGGTGCAACCGCAAGTATGCCTCGGGTGCGCATGGGCGCTTGCAGAGGCAAATAAAAGAAACGGCTGGCGGGTAGGGTGTCGGTACCCATTCCGGCTGGCGAGGCGTGATCGAATGCCCATTGCGCCACCCCCATATCCACCATCTCCAGGTCCTGTTCGTTAGCATTGAAAGCCGGTGTAGGCATTTGCAAATGTCCCGCGTCATCGGGCAGAAGCAGTGTCGTTCGGGCATCGAACGTACGCTGAATAAAGCGACGAGTGGACTCGAATATCTGAGAGGTTTGCAAGGCGCCCGACAATTCGCGGGCGAACTCATACAGCGCGCGCGAACGAGACTCCCGCCGCGATGCCACACGTGCTTGATAGCGCAATCCTGCCGTAAGCTGCCCGATGATTAGACCGACCGCAAGCATGACTGCAAGGGTCACCACATACTGAAAATCGCTGATCGAGAACGAGAAACGGGGCGACACAAAAAAGAAGTCGAATGCCGCAACGCTCATAAAGGCGGAAAGGATGGCCGGACCGCGGCCGAACTGTACGGCGATGAACACTAAGGTCAACAGGAACAACATCACGATGTTGGCCAGATCCAGGTAGGGCAACAGTGGCGTGGCGATGAGTGCCGTCAAGACGCTGCTTGCGATCGTCCAGAGATAAGGCTGAAGCCGTAGCCTGCGATAGGCAGGAATATCGCCATGCTTCGTGTGAAAAGCAAGCTCAGGCTTTAGCGGCTTATTGGACTCTGGACCGGGATCACCAATTTCGATCAGATCAATTTCAGGAGCGTAAGCGGCGATGCGTGTTGAGAGAGCCCGACGTAATGACCACCCTCGGGAATGCCGCCCCAGGATAACTCGCGAAAAATTGTGAGCATGGGCATAGTCGATGACGGTAAGTGCAATATCGCTGCCTGACAAGACGACTGGAGTGGCGCCAAGATCTTGTGCCAGTTTGAGCGTTTTTAGTATCTGGTCTCGCCGGGTCCTTGGTAAGCGTTGCAGTTGCGGCGTTTCAACATAGATCGCATGCCATTCGGTGTTTAATTGGCTGGCCAGTTGCGCCGTGCTGCGAATGATATGTTCTGTTCCGGGGCAGGGGCCGACGCAAACCAGTAGTGCCGAGTCGGTCTTCCAGATGGCGCCTATCGATTTTTCGATTCGATATGCCTGCACATCATCTTCGATCCGCTCTGCCGTGCGGCGTAACGCCAGTTCCCGCAGGGCGATCAAATTGCCTTTACGGAAAAAATTCTTTGAGGCCCGATCCGCCTGTTGAGCTTGATAGACCTTGCCTTCCTTCAGTCGTTTAAGCAACTCATCCGCCGGGATATCCACCAGCACGATTTCATCGGCTTTATCGAATACAGTATCTGGCAAGGTTTCACTGACGCGGATACCGGTAATTCCGCCCACTACGTCGTTCAGGCTTTCCAGGTGCTGGACGTTCACGGTTGTAAATACGTCGATGCCGACGTTCAAGAGTTCTTCTACGTCTTGCCATCGCTTGGGGTGGCGTGAGCCCGGCACGTTAGAATGCGCCAACTCGTCCACCAGGACCAGCGAGGGCTGGCGCCGCAGCGCCGCATCGATATCGAACTCGTGTAACGCCTTTCCCCGATAGTCGATGGTTTTTAGCGGCAGAACTTCCAGACCGTGCAGTAATGATTCGGTTTCGCTGCGGCCATGGGTTTCGACTACGCCGACCACGACCTTCTGCTTGTCAGCCAGTAGCCTCTGTGCCGCAGCCAACATGGCATACGTCTTGCCGACCCCCGCCGACGCCCCGAAATAGATTCGCAGCTTGCCACGCTTGGCTTGGCGCTCTTGCTCTTGGACCTGAGCCAGCAAACTGTCCGGATCCGGGCGTTGTGCGTCAGTTGAATACATGGTTTGGCGTTGAGACGCTATTCGTTTTGTTGATCGATCGCAAGGTTCAGCATCAATACATTGACGCGTGGCTCACCCAAGAATCCAAAGTACCGCGATTCAGTGTGTTGATCAATCAGGCTATGCACCGTCGCTATGGATAAATGGCGCTCGCGTGCAACACGAGGGGCTTGATAGTAGGCGGCGGCCAGGCTGATTTCGGGGTCCAGGCCGCTGGCGGAGGCGGTCACCAGGTCGATCGGAATCGCCGAGGTATTGCCTGGGTCGGCGGCTTTCAACGCATCGATACGGTTTTTCACCGCATTGATGAGGGCGGGGTTGCTCGGGCCCATGTTGGAGCCGCTGGACGCGGCCGCGTTATTCGGCATCGGGCCGGTGGCTGAGGGCCTGCCCCAAAAATAGTTGGGTGAGGTGAACGTTTGCCCAATCAGCTCGGATCCTATCGCTTGGCCATCCCGAGTGATCAGGCTACCTGCCGTCTTGTCGGGAAAGGCGAACTGCCCAATACCTGTTATGGCCAAGGGGTACAACACACCGCAAATGAGGGTTAGAGCAGCAAACAGCACCAACGCAGGGCGAACAATTGATTTCATGAGTGTCCTAAACGAGATGAAGAGCGGCAAGGGCCATATCAATGAGCTTGATGCCCGCAAACGGTACCAGGATGCCGCCTAATCCGTAGATCAGTACATTGCGGCGCAAGAGCATGGCCGCACCGATGGCCCGATATTGCACGCCTTTCAAGGCAAGAGGGATCAGCACAACAATGATCAGCGCATTGAAAATCACGGCGGACATGATGGCCGACGAAGCACTGCTTAACTGCATGATGTCGAGCGCCTTAAGTTGCGGGTAGGTCCCAACAAACGCCGCCGGGATAATGGCGAAATACTTGGCGATGTCATTGGAAATGGAAAATGTGGTCAGCGATCCGCGGGTCATCAGCATCTGTTTTCCGATCTCCACGATTTCCAGTAGTTTGGTCGGGTTGGAGTCGAGATCAACCATATTGCCGGCCTCTTTTGCTGCCTGGGTGCCGGAATTCATTGCTACAGCGACATCGGCCTGTGCCAGCGCCGGTGCATCATTGGTTCCGTCGCCGGTCATTGCTACAAGCCTGCCTTCGGCTTGGTAGCTGCGTATCAGCTTGAGCTTGTCTTCCGGGGTGGCTTCTGCCAGGAAATCGTCCACGCCGGCTTCGGCTGCAATGGCGGCTGCCGTGAGCTTGTTGTCGCCGGTAATCATGATGGTCTTGATCCCCATACGGCGCAGTTCGGCAAAGCGTTCTTTAATGCCGCCCTTGACGATGTCCTTGAGCTCTACGACGCCCATCACACGGCCTTCATCGACTACCACGAGCGGCGTGCTGCCTCGCCGCGACAGTTCATCAACGGCGAGGGTCACTTCCGCAGGGTAGGAGTAACCTAGCGACGTTACGTATTTTTTCATGGAATCGGCGGCGCCTTTGCGTAGTGCACGCGTGTCGTTGCCTGTATGGACATCGATGCCGCTCATGCGGGTCTGCGCCGAAAAGGGAACAAACGTTGCATGCAGCGATGCCATCTCGCGTTCGCGGATATTGAACCGTTGCTTGGCCAACACCGCAATACTGCGCCCTTCGGGCGTTTCATCTGCCAACGAAGCGAGTTGCGCGGCATCGGCCAATTGGATTTCGCTGACTCCTGGTGCAGGGATAAAGGCGGCGGCCTGCCGGTTGCCCAGTGTAATGGTGCCCGTCTTGTCCAGCAGCAGTACGTCGACATCGCCGGCCGCTTCTACGGCGCGGCCCGACGTGGCAATAACGTTCGCTTGCATCATGCGGCTCATGCCTGCGACACCGATGGCCGACAGCAAACCGCCTATCGTGGTTGGGATCAGGCACACCAGCAGGGCTATCAGCACTGTCATGGTGACGGGGGTGCCCACGCTTGCGGCATGGACGCTAAACAGCGAGAAGGGCAGTAGCGTAACCGTTACCAATAGAAAGATGATGGTGAGCGCCACGAGTAGAATGGTCAACGCAATTTCGTTCGGTGTTTTCTGTCGCTTTGCGCCTTCAACCATGGCGATCATGCGATCGATGAAGGCCTCGCCCGGATCGACCGACACGCGCACCACCAACCAATCAGACAGCACGCGGGTACCGCCGGTTACTGCGGAAAAATCGCCGCCCGATTCTCGGATGACCGGCGCGGACTCCCCGGTGATAGCGCTTTCATCCACCGATGCCACGCCTTCAATCACCTCGCCATCGGCAGGAATGGTGTCGCCGGCTTCCACCAGCACGATATCGCCTTTGCTCAGTTGCGTGGCCGGTGTAGAGGTCCAGCGGCTGCCATGCGCTGCTGCGCTCATTTTCTTGGCGGTAACGGTTTGCTTTAACGCGTGCAGCGAGGCAGCCTGCGCCTTGCTGCGGCCCTCCGCCAATGACTCGGCAAAGTTCGCAAACAGCACCGTCACCCAGAGCCCTAAAGCGATGATCAGGATGAAGCCTGGGCTGGCTTCGCCGGTGCCTGTGATGGCCTGAAGGAACAGCAATGTGGTCAGGATACTGCCCACATACACCACAAACATGACTGGATTACGCCACTGGGCGCGCGGATCCAGTTTTTTGAACGCGCCGGTAATGCCAGGTCCTAGGAGCGCGGCATCAAAAAGCGCCAAATTTCTTTTGTGCGACATAGCTAGCGTCCTGCTTAATGAGTGAATAACTGAAGATGTTCGACAATGGGCCCTAACGCTAATGCAGGTATGTAGTTCAATACGCCCACCAACACCACGACGCCGATCAAAAGAGCTATGAATAGCGGGCCATGCGTCGGCATGGTGCCGGCCGTTATGTCCAGGCGCTTTTTCGCCGCGAGTGATCCGGCCATGGCCAGAATCGGTACGATGACGAGGTAGCGGCCGAACCACATGGCCAGACCCAACATGATGTTATAGAAGGGAGTATTGGCCGATAAACCGGCAAATGCGCTGCCGTTGTTATTGGCGGCCGAGGTGAACGCATACAGGACCTCTGAAAACCCATGCATACCCGGGTTGGCTATACCGGCTCGCCCAGGATCCGCAATCACGGCGATCGCGGTGCCGCATAGCACCAGAAATGGCACGATCAAAATGGCGATCGCCGTCATTTTCATTTCGAAAGACTGTATTTTCTTACCCAAATACTCTGGCGTGCGGCCTATCATCAGGCCGGCGATAAACACCGTCATGATCGCGAAGATCAGCATGCCATATAGGCCGGAACCCACGCCGCCAAAGACCACTTCGCCCAGCTGCATCAGCACGAGCGGCACCAAGCCGCCCAGGGGCATGAAAGAATCATGCATGGCATTGACCGCGCCGCAGGATGCTGCCGTTGTGATGGCCGCGAACAAGGCCGATGCGCTAATGCCAAAGCGGGTTTCCTTGCCTTCCATATTCCCACCTGACTGCAACGCGCTGGCGACCTGATCGATGTCCAATCCCGCCAACCCAGGATGCGCTTGCTGCTCGGCGAACATGGCAATGCTTGCCATCACGACAAAGATGATCGTCATGGCGCCCAACACCGCCCAACCTTGCCGAATATCCCCCACCATCCGGCCGAAGGCGAAACACAGTGCCGTCGGAATTAAGAAAATAGCCAACATCTGCAAGAGGTTAGAAAGGGCAGTGGGGTTTTCGAAGGGATGCGCCGAGTTGGTGTTAAAAAAGCCGCCGCCGTTGGTGCCTAGTAGCTTGATGGCTTCTTGCGAAGCCACGGGACCCATTGCCAGCGTCTGTGTTTTCGCGCTTAGGGTTTCGGTCAACGGATCGCCTTCAGCGGTATTCAGCGCCTGACCCTGTGCGTCGGTTTGAACCTGTTCATAGGTAACCGGGGCAAGCAACGTAACTTCTTTGTAGGAAGAAAAATTTTGAATCACGCCTTGACTCATTAGGGCGACGGCCAGCACAACCGATAGCGGCAACAATAGGTACAGGGTCGAGCGCAGCAGATCGACCCAGAAGTTGCCGATGCCGTTTGCAGAGCGTGACGAAAACCCGCGTATCAAGGCAAAGGCAACAGCAATGCCGGTTGCGGCTGAAAAGAAATTCTGCCCAGTCAACACGAGCATTTGAGTGAGGTAGCTCATGGTTGTTTCACCGCCGTAGCCCTGCCAGTTGGTATTGCTGGCAAAACTGATTGCAGTATTGAACGATGAATCAGCACTTACATTGCCAAACGCCTGGGGGTTTAGCGGTAGCCATGCCTGAAGCCGTTGCACGCCATAGGTGGCTAGCACGCCCAGTGTGTTGAACGCGAGCAGTGCCAGCGCGTAGCTTTTCCAACCCATGCCTGTGTTGGGATTAATGCCGGCGGCGCGATAGAGGGCTGCTTCCACGGTGCTGAGCCAGCCCATGCCGCGCACTGGCGCATAGGAAGCAAGTCGTACCATATACTTTCCCAGCGGATAAGCTAGGCCTAATAAGAGCACCAGGAAGATCAGCAAAAGCAGCAAGGATTGCGTTGTCATGTCATAAGTCCTCTGCTTTTACGAGCGCGATGAGCAAGTACGCCAAGAGGCCGCCGGCCACGATCGCGCCGATGAGATAAAACAGATTCATTGATCATCTCCCAACTTGGCGCAAGCCGTGGCTAACGCGCAGGTCAGAAAGTAAAATACAAGAACTATGCCGATATGTAGGAGGTCTGCCATCATCTTTATAAACGTTGTTTTGATGATGGAAAGATTAGCTGGATGCGTCTAAAAGTTTTGTAAAAACTCGGATGCCAAGTATAAAAAAAGTATAAAAAATCACGACAAAGAGAGCGGGTGCCTCGCTGAAAACTAGCCGCTCTCCTGCTCGTGTTACCCAATTAAAGAGAGACGCCCCTCATCAGTACGCGTCACCTCAAGTGTCGCAATCCGTCGGTTAGTAATTTCCGTTATCTTGAAATGCAGGCCGTCCAATTCTATAGTGGCGCCGATTGCAGGTAGGGCGCCGAATCGATCAAGAAGCAGTCCAGCGATCGACGTAAAGCCATCACCTTCGACGCGCAAGGAGTCGGTTTCAAGTACCTGAGCGAGATAGTGCAGATCGGTCGCACCATCGACCCGCCAACGTCCTGGCTCTATGGCTTGGATGGTCGGGTGTTCATCCTCATCCGGAAACTCGCCGGCAATGGCCTCCAGGATATCAATAGGAGTGAGGAGCCCTTGAATCGTGCCATACTCGTCGGTAATCAGCACCAGTTGTCCGCGGGACTTTTTGAGCGTTTCCATTGCACTCAATACCCCAGTTAACTCATGGACGATAATGGGCTCACGCAGGCTCGAGAGCTCGCTCATATCCCTACTGTCCATCAAGTCAGCCATGAGGTCTTTAGCCCGGGCAACGCCTAATATGCTATCGAGCTGGCCGCGACAGACCGGGAAAAAGCTATGGGGCGTTTCGCGCAAATGCTGGAGTATCGTCGCCGGCTCATCATCCAGATTGATCCAGGAAATTTCGGTGCGCGGCGTCATAATGGAGCGAATCGAGCGCTCTCCCAGCGTGAGTACACCGCTCACCATGCTGCGCTCTTCTTCTCCGAACGCCGATTCGTCCGTGTCCGGAGTAGCCCCCGTTGCAGACTCCATTCTTTCAGAGCGTTTCTTGCTTCCCAGCATGCGCAATACTGCCTCGGCTGTGCGATCCCGCAACGGCAGGCGCGCTTCATTTTTCAGCAGGCTACGACGAGCAAGCTGATTGAAAAACTCAATCACAATGGAAAAACCTATCGCAGCGTACAGATAACCTTTAGGAATCTTGAACCCCAGGCCTTCCGCAGTGAGGCTGAGCCCGATCATTAACAAAAAGCTCAAGCACAGCACCACGACGGTAGGGTGCGCATTCACAAAGCGCGTTAAGGGCTTGGATGCCCACATCATCATGCCCATGGAAATCACCACGGCCGCCATCATGACGGGAAGCTCATCGACCATACCGATGGCGGTTATTACCGCGTCCAGCGAAAACACGGCATCCAGGACAACAATTTGTGTGACCACCACGGCAAAGCCGGCATATACCTTGGAGTTGCTCTGTTCATGGGTAGTGCCTTCCAGGCGCTCATGCAGCTCGGTGGTGGCTTTGAATAACAGGAAAATCCCGCCTAAAAGAAGGATCAAGTCTCTTCCCGAGAACGAAAAGGATCCCACGGAAAACAAGGGCGCCGTCAAGGTAACGAGCCACGACACAATGGTGAGCAATCCCAGTCGCATTAGGAGCGCTAGCGACAAGCCGATCAATCGTGCTTTATCGCGCTGATGTGGCGGCAGTTTGTCGGCCAGGATCGCAATAAAAATCAAATTGTCGATACCGAGCACGATCTCTAGCACGACCAGGGTCAACAGCCCCACCCAGATATTGGGGTCTAAAAGCCATTCCATATAAAAGCCTAATAAAAATTAAGTAAAGCCAAGTGATGCGCGGTGAATCGATTAGATACGCGGCGGCTTTAGAACAGGAAGATAGACCGAAGGGAATGTAATGGAGTGGTAGTCTGGCCAGAGATCGAACAATTGGGGGGTATGCAGGCATAGCGCTGCGCTATTCACAGAGTCGCTAATATCCGCATGCACGGCTTGCTGCGAGTTCGTGGCGTCTGGGGAGGAGGGCGTTGAGCGTTTCAAGGCGGTGTCAGCGTTCATTGACACCGCCTCGACGGCCTCGAGAAGGGCGACGCGGTGGTGAGCGTCGCGCAAGTCTTCTAAAGACTCAGCCAAGACTTGAATGGGAAGCAGAAGGAGTAAAAAAATGACGATAAATCGTCGCATACATGCAGGCGCAAATAATAATGCACTGAGTATAACGCGTGGCGCCTTACGGCGGACGCCTCAGATCGCTAGCGTAAGCAGCCGGCTACTGTGCCTTCTCCTGGATTTTTTCGCCTCCGCGCTCGATATCCTGGCCTGCGCCTCTCATCGTGTTACATCCAGCCGTCAAGACGGCAATAACCAACAACATCGGCAACCAAACTTTTTTCCTCATGGCCAACTCCCTTTGAGTGATGATTCGTACTTTCACAACCGTCCAGGTCAGCCCTGGCGGATCGTCACATCTTCCCAGCAAGTAGCGGGCCTGGGCTGCGAATTAGGCGAAAGAGTCGGCGACCATATTGTTTGTATCAACTTCTACCAAGTATCCTGCGGCGACCCATGCATCGATACCGCCCGCCAAGGGTCGAACCCTGCCATAGCCTTTTTGCATCAGTTGTTTTGACACGATCGCGGCCGAAGCATCATTCGGACAATCGCAGTACACGATCACCTCATCGACCTGTTCCTTGTTCATTGCAATATCGCCGACGGTAAGCGAGATTGCGCCCGGAATACGTCCCTGCGCTTGTGAAAGCGGGGAGCGCACATCGACAATGATCGGATGGCCGCCCGACTGCAGCATAGCTTGCAGTTCTTCGACGGTGACGCGCTCCATGCACAGCAGTTTGAGAAAGCGCTTGCGCTGCCACCACTTGTTCGCAATGAACAATAAGAGGGCGACGCCCAGCAGCAGCACACCCAGCAGCCCCAGATTGACTAGTACGTCCAGCAATTCGTCGACCGCTGTGCTGAACAGCGAACCCAGGTAGATGGCAGAACCCGACCACAGCGCTGCGCCGATGACGTCAAACAGCAAAAAACTTCTTTTTCGTGTGCCGACGGCACCTGCCAGTACGCTGGCGATAGAGGCAAACCCTGGGATGAACTTGGCCACCATCAGCGATGGAGGTCCCCAGCGCACATAAATGGATTCCGTCTGTTTGACGCATGAATCAGGCGACAAGGATATGCGGCAAAGCGCCGAAAGCATTCTGCGACCATAGCGGCGACCAGCCAGATACCATCCGTAGTCCGCAATCAATGCTGCCAGGACCGCAACGCCCAACAGCGTGAACGCCGAATAGCCGCTGGAGTCTAGCAGCGCGCCCGTGATGACCAGAATAGGGTAGGACGGTATGGGCGCGCCCGCCTGCTCGATAAGCACATTAAGGAACACGACGACAAGCCCGTGTTCCCCAATGAGTTGCAGTATGGATTGCATCATGGTGCGCTTAGATAGGTATAGGTGTTGATCAACTTGCGGTCCATGAAGTCCATTACGTTATTCACATCGCCGCATCAATATCAATAGTGTATTGGAAATAGAACCGGGGAGTAACCCGTGTCTATGTGGCTCCAGGCAACTCGATTTCGAAGACGGTTGCGTCAGCCGTTGAGCGAGCACGAATCTTTCCGCCATGTGCTTCTACGATCGATTTGACGATGGCCAGGCCTAGACCAGCACCTTCACCACTACGCTGTCGGGATGCGTCGGGTCTATAAAAACGCTCAAAAATATGGACGATGTGTTCTGACGGTATGGCAGGGCCGGGATTCTGAACGCAAATCCGGATATGTGCAGACTCGACGCCGAAGGCCGCTGTAACAATGCCTCCCGCAGGCGTATATCGAATGGCGTTCGATAGCAGGTTGCTCAACGCTCGGCGTATCATCAGCCGATCCCCGAGGATGCAGGCCTGTACCCCAACAAGCTCTAAGCCCACCTCACGCTCTTCGGCCCAGGCGCCGAAGTAGTCGAAAAGGTTACGCATTTCGGCTTGGAGGTCGATTTTGACGAGTTCGGGTTTGAGAAGATTGTTGTCCGCCTGCGCGAGAAACAGCATGTCGCTTAGCATTTTCGCCATGCGCTCATACTCCTCTAGATTTGAGTACAAGACCTCACGGTACTGTTCAACGCTACGCACTTGCGAAAGTGCGACCTCGGTCTGGGTTTTCAAGTTGGTGATGGGGGTGCGCAACTCGTGAGCGATGTCGCCTGAAAAGTCCGACAGACGGCGAAATACATTTTCAAGGCGTTCAAGCATGCCATTGAAAGAAGTAGTCAGCTCAACGAGTTCAGTGGGCACGGCCTTTGGCTCTAGGCGTATATGGAGCTGATCCGATCCGATTTTGCGCATTTCGCGGCTGATTCGTCGTATTGGCGCATGGCCTTGGTGCACTGCAAGCCACGTGGCCAAAATCGCAATCAAACAAGCAGCAATCGTGATGATTCGTAGGTAATCCCGAAAGCTCTCTAGGTAGTGCAGATGAAAATCGATACCTGTGGCGACTGTGATGGTTAAGATGCGTGGATGAGAGGGGCTGCCGGTTGCGACCCGTAGCACAGCTCCTCGAAATGTCTCGCCATGGTCTTGCCATATGCCAACCGTATCGATAGTGATCTTGTCTACAGGCTGAGCGATTTGAGCAAACCGATCCAAGTTCGATCCCGACGTAGCATAAATCTGGGCCCCGGAATCCGAGGAAATACGATATTGAGCGTTATGATGGCCGGAAACAGCATTGGCAAGCCGCTGATTCAATTCTGCGGGTGCTATATCAGGCGGTAGCGTTGCCAGAGTGTGCTTTAAGGCCTGAACGACGGCATTCAGTTCATCAACATCTTGCTGGATAAAATGGTTGTTGATTGACCGCTCTACGATCCAGCCGAATGTGAGTAGTACGACTGTTATGACCGCCCCAATAGAAACGGTAAGCCGTACGGCTAGCGATGCTGGGCGTCGCTTCATGGGTCAGTCCGGCAGGGTCACATCGAGCATGTAACCCATGCCTCGCACCGTGTGAATCAGCTTGGGCTCATAGTCGTCGTCAATCTTGGCGCGTAGGCGCCGAATCGCTACATCGATAACATTGGTGTCGCTGTCAAAGTTCATATCCCAAACCTGCGAAGCGATCAAAGAGCGCGGCAGGACTTCGCCTTTCCGGCGTACCAAGAGCTCCAATAGCGCAAATTCCTTGTTAGTCAGATTAATGCGCGCATTTTGCCGCTGCGCCCGGCGCCGCGGAATATCCAGCACGAGATCAGCTATCTGTAGCTGGTCCTGAAAGACTGGAGCGGTGCCCCGTCGCAACAAAGTACGCACTCGTGCCAGGAGTTCTGAAAAAGCGAAGGGTTTTACCAGGTAATCGTCTGCGCCCAGCTCCAGCCCCTTTACTCGATCCTCGACACTGTCCCGGGCAGTTAAAAAGAGCACGGGGGTTGGCGACTTGGCATCGCGCAATGCTTGCACGATACGCCAGCCATCCACATCCGGCAGCATGACATCCAAGATAATAAGATCGTACGAGCCCGTGAGAGCCAGGTGGTGGCCATCCAAGCCGGTGCGCGCGAGATCCACCACGAAGCCGGACTCCATTAGTCCTTGGCGCACGTAATCGCCTGTTTTGATCTCGTCTTCGACTACGAGCAATTTCATGGGGTTATTCCTGTAAGCCTTTTAGGAGTCGCTATAGAAAGAATGACCTCTCCAGCCTAATCGGTGTTGTGGGACTGTAATGCGATGGCGCTGACATCAACATGACGCCAGGATTACAAAATTGTAATCCTGGTGTGGCGGGCTGAAGTGATCCGATGCCAATGAAATAAACCGAGCGTGTTGTACATAGTATGCGGTGATGCCGGATCAAAGTAGGGGGAACCTGCACAAGAAGTGAAGTCCGTGGATTACAAGAAAGTAATGGCGCCGTCATTAGTGCGACAGCTTCACTTTATTAAAGTTAGGAAATGACGACCTATTGCTTGATTTGAGCTGACAGTCGCAGTTTCCCACCACGACTCAATACAGGATTCCCTTCGCGTGAAACGCCCAATTTCGCTAGCCGCATCCCTCCCGGTCATACCACGTCGCCGCTTTGTCCAAGGCCTTGCGGCCGGTGGCGTGTTGTTGGGTCTATCACCATTTTCCCGTGCCGCTGGAATGCAATCAGAAAGAACAAGTACCGGCTCAGCAGCTGTGCTAAGCGGGACCGAATTCAATCTGGAGATCGGTGAGTCGCCCGTTAACTTCACCGGCAACCCGCGCATGGCCACCACCGTTAATGGTTCGCTACCTGCACCGACCCTGCGTTGGCGCGAAGGCGATACCGTCACCATACGTGTCAGGAATCGCCTGAACGAAACTACCTCGATCCATTGGCACGGCATCATCCTGCCGTTCCAGATGGACGGTGTGCCCGGCATTAGCTTCACAGGAATTCCGCCCGGTGACACGTTCACATACCGATTCAAAGTGCAGCAAAGCGGCACGTACTGGTATCACTCGCACTCGGGTATGCAGGAGGCCACGGGCGTGTATGGAGCAATCATTATCGATCCGGCACAAGCCGACCTCATACGGGCCGATCGCGAGTACGTCGTTCAATTGTCTGACTGGACCGACGAGGACCCGATGCGGGTCCTGGCCAAGCTCAAGATGCAAGGCGACTATTACAACTACAACCAGCCCACGGCCGTAGATTTCTTCAAGGATGTTTCGCACACAGGCCTGAAAGCGGCTGTCGACAAGCGCAAGATGTGGAATGAAATGCGCATGAGCCCAACTGATTTGGCCGATCTGTCGGCCAACGTGCTGACCTACCTGATGAATGGTACGACGCCAGCGGGCAACTGGACAGGGCTATTTCGTCCCGGAGAGCGCGTGCGGCTGCGCTTTATTAATGGCGCGGCCAATACCTTCTACGATGTACGGATACCAGGCCTGAAGTTAACAGTCGTTCAGGCTGACGGCGTCAATATAGAGCCGGTAACCGTCGACGAGTTCCGATTCGGACCTGGAGAGACTTACGACGTACTAGTGCAACCCAAGGACGACGCTTACACCGTTTATGCGCAAGCCATGGATCGCACGGGTTACGCCCGCGGTACGCTGGCTACGCATGCCGGTCTGGAGGCGGCGGTGCCCGCGCTTGATCCTGCGGAATGGTTGACCATGGCCGACATGATGGGCGCCATGGGCGGGGGCATGGCAGGAATGACTCATGGCGCAGCTACCCAATCTCCTATGGGCGGCATGAACCACGGCAGCATGGCTGGCATGGACCACAGCGCGATGTCCGCGGCTGGCGCCAGCACCCAGGTGCGCCATGCCCGGACCGAGTACGGCCCCAGCATCGATATGAGGGTGGACATGCCGCGCACCAACCTGGACGATCCCGGCATTGGCTTGCGCAATAACGGCCGGCGCGTATTGACGCTTTCGGACTTGCACACCGTGGGCGGTGCGATGGATCCGCGCGGTGCAGAACGTGAAATCGAGCTCCATCTGACCGGAAATATGGAGCGCTATGCCTGGTCATTCGATGGTGTGGAGTTCGGCAAATCGACCCCGGTTCATTTCCGTTACGGCGAACGCGTTAGAGTCATCTTGCATAACGATACGATGATGACGCACCCCATGCATTTGCATGGTATGTGGAGTGAACTGGAAACGCCGGACGGCCAATTTCAGGCCCGGCGGCACACCATTCCCGTGCAGCCGGCGCAACGCATTAGCTTTCTGCTAACGGCTGACGCCCTGGGGCGCTGGGCATGGCATTGCCATTTGATGTTGCACATGGATGCCGGCATGTTCCGCGAAGTGGTGGTGGCATGAAGACAACGAACAACCCGTTAGGCATTCTGGCCATGAACAGTCAATTGAAGAAGAAACTCCTTGGCGCAGCCATCGCAACAGTAGGGGCGATGCCCGTGTTTGCCTATGCACAGGCGCATGCGGATCACGCCGGCTATGCTTCGGCACCGGCCTCCGCTCACGGCATGAGCGCGATGGATCATGGTAGTGGTGAAATGGATCATGGCGATATGCAGATGCAAGGCGGCTCGGCTCCGCCGGATGCCCGTGATCCCGACGCCTACTCGGGTGGCTACGTTCGCAATGCGGGCAAGTATGCGTTGCCGCCTTCAGATGCGCTAATGATGTCGGACATGCATAACTTCGGTTCCGTGAACTTCGATCGGTTGGAGTACGTCAGGGCGCGCGGCAAGGAATGGGCGGCCTATGAAGGCGAGGCGTGGTACGGCAGCACCTATAACCGCGCCGTGATCAAGGCTGAAGGCGAAGTGGCGAGCGGCAAGCTGCAAGCGTCGGAAACGCAACTGCTCTGGCGTCACGCGGTTTCAACCTTCTGGGATACGGAGCTGGGCGTGCGATTTGATCATGGCCAAGGCGCGCCGAACCGAGAGTGGCTGGCATTCGGTGTTAAAGGGCTGGCGCCTTACTGGTTCGAGGTGGATGCCACCGCCTATGTCGGTCCAAGCGGCCGCACCGCTCTGGGCCTGAAAGCGGAATACGATATCTTGCTGACCCAAAAGCTCTACCTTCAACCGAGCGTAGAAGTGAATTTCTATGGCAAGGAAGATGAGCGCTGGGGTATTGGCAGCGGCTTGACAGACGGCACGGCGGGTTTGCGCCTCAAGTACGAAGTCACGCGCCAGTTTGTTCCCTATGTGGGCGTGGAGTGGTCCAGAAAATTCGGGAAAACAGCGGATTATGCCCGTGCAGAAGGCGAATCCAAACAGGAAACCCGTTTTGTTGCCGGTTTGAGCTTTCGCTTCTGATGTTGCCTTATATTTTTCACACGGGCGGCTTGAGTTGGCTGCCTACTAAAACAAATCTCAAGAGAGTATTGACATGAAAAAGACCCTTTCTATTCTGGCTTTGAGCCTACTTCCGGCGCTCGCCATGGCTGCAGGTAACCACGGCGGAGGACACAGCGCACCGGCGCATGGCATGCCTGGGCACGACATGTCCACCATGTCGACTGAACCTTCGCCAACGGGGCAGCCTGGCGATCCGGCTAAAGTTACTCGTACGATTGAGCTGACGATGGACGACACCATGCGATTTACGCCAAGCGATATCCAGGTCCGTGCAGGCGAGACCGTTCGTTTCTTTATCAAGAACACGGGGAAAATCCCCCATGAAATGGTGATTGGATCCATTGCCGATCTGAAGGCTCATGCGGCTGAAATGCAGAAAATGCCAGGAATGCAGCATGCCGAACCGAATATGATCACATTGGCCCCGGGTAAGATTGGCGGCCTGGTGTGGCAGTTCGACCAGGCCGGCACCGTCGACTTCGCGTGCCTGATTCCCGGTCACATGGAGGCCGGGATGGTCGGCAAGGTAAAAGTCAGTTGAGTTGGTACATAGACATGTCACGGAAAAAATTGATTTTCGGAGTGGTCAGCGTCGCCATACTCGGTGCTGCCGCTGCTATCCTTTACAGCACGACGCGGCTATTTGGCCCGGCATTCATCGACCCGGCGGATCAGGCTCTTGTGATGCAGGGCAGGGCCATCTACATGAACAATTGTGCAGCATGTCATGGCGAGTCCCTGCAAGGCCAGCCGAACTGGCGTGAGCGCATGGCCAATGGCAGGCTGCCTGCACCGCCGCACGACAAGGCGGGCCACACCTGGCACCATCCTGATGCGATGTTGGTGGATATGGTGAAAAACGGCCTGGTCCCTGGGAAGACAGCACCTCCAGGTTATGTCAGTGATATGCCCGCTTATGGCGCGGTCTTGTCCGACGAAGAAATTATTGCCGTGATTGCTTATATCAAGAGCACCTGGCCGCCAAAAGTCCTTGAGGCACAAAAAGAAGTCACGTTGCAGCGGCAGAACTAATTTGCCTTAGTGCGGTCTTTATTTCTACTATGAATTATTCAAGATTTATATTTTCATTGGAGCAGATGTCGTGAAGTTGTGGTTGGCAGCGGTTGCCTTAGCTGCCGCATCATCTTTTTCTGATTTCAGGAGATACAAATGAATATGAAAGCACTATTTATTGCACCCATTACGGCACTCTTGTTGGGCGTAAGCGGTGCGGGAGCAGCAGCGATTTCCAGCAATGATGGCACTACCGCGGGCATGAAAGCTGAATCAGGCATGATGCAGAATGGTGAGGCTGCCCAGATGGGTCATATGAAGCAAGGCAGGATGAAAGATCACGGCATGATGAGCGGCGGCGGCATGATGGGGATGATGAGCGGCTGTCCTATGATGGGTGCCGCTAGCGGCGCCAATAGCAAAGTGATGATGCAGATGCATGGCGAGATGATGCGCGCCATGGGCGACATTATGATCAAGTATGCCGACAAGCTTGAAGAGCCGTCTTCGCCTCAATAACGACATCCGATCGAACCGAAGACCTGTCAAGCACGCTAAGTTATGGACTTCATACCGACTTGCGCAGTCTAAGGGCATTGAAAACGACCGATGCCGAGCTCAGACTCATCGCTAACGCGGCGAACATGGGCGAAAGCAACAGGCCCACAAATGGATACAAGACCCCGGCAGCCAGTGGCACGCCAAGGGCGTTGTAAATGAATGCGAAGCCCAGATTCTGCTTCATATTGGCGATTGTTGCGTCCGACAGGTGGCGTGCAATGGAGATA
>NZ_JBEBUX010000057.1:0-24272 GCF_040393045.1 Pollutimonas bauzanensis
AACCAGGATATTTACCAAACAGCCTATGCTGATGGCAAAAAACCATTTAATGTAGCGATTACTGTTTGGCGCTTGCGGCGATTCCCACAAACTTAAGGGTTGCAGTGACGCGAACCCAACGACGCCGCAATGCAACAGGAATAAAGTCGCTACAGCATGGACCTTGATTACATCGAAAAGCATGAACGCCTAATCAAGCAAGGGAGAAAGATACAAGTCTATCAGCTCACCTACATCCCAAAACACATAATCTAATGAAATCAATGATGCCTAGAATCGCTATCATATTGCCTGCATTCAACGAAGAACAGACCATCGCCGGCACCATTGAGGCATTTCATGCCGAGATGCCCGATGCCCAGATCGTCGTGGTGGACAATAACTCGCAAGACGCGACTGGCCGGATCGCTGCGGATACATTAGAACGCTTAGGGGCCGCCGGTACAGTCATTCGCGAGGCCAGACAGGGGAAAGGCAATGCGGTGCGCCGCGCTTTTCTGGACATCGACGCCGACGTCTATGTCCTTGCCGATGCCGATCTAACCTATCCGGCGAACCGAATTCATGATCTGATTCTCCCTGTTTTGAACGGGGATGCAGAAATGGTGGTGGGCGACAGGCACTCCGGAGGTCACTACGCATCAGAGAACAAGCGCCCTTTGCATAGTTTTGGGAATGTTCTGGTTCAAAGGCTGGTCAACCGCCTATTCAATGCCTCATTGGTCGATATTATGAGCGGCTATCGGGCTTTCAGCCGATCATTCGTCAAGTCCTACGCTATTCTGGTGGAAGGCTTCCAGATCGACACAGACATGACGCTGCATGCCTTGCATCGCCGAATGCGCATTGTTGAACTACCGGTGGAATACCGTGACCGCCCCGTAGGCAGTGTCTCCAAGCTGCATACGTTTTCAGATGGCATTCGGGTGCTGTTTACCATCGTGCAGATCCTGCGCTACTACCGCCCATTGGCTTTCTTCATGGCACTAAGCATAATCTGTGCCCTTGCTGGCTTGATAGTGGCCGTGCCCGTGTTCGACGATTGGTTCAGTACTCGGTACATAACGCATGTAGCTTCCGCAGTGCTGGCTGCCGCACTTGAAACGATAGCGTTCTTGCTGCTGGCCGTAGGCATTATTCTTGATTCGATTAGCCATCACGAGAAATTGAAAGCAGAATTGCATTACCTGAGCATCCATAGGCGCTCGTCTGCAACCGAGCCGCCAGCAAAGATCAAGTCGTGAATCGAGGCACAGTGCCGTCGTATACCACCACGCGCTCAATATAGTCGGCCATAAACGTTTTCATCGCCACGTGAGCAGGGCTGACTTGGTAGACATCGTGGGCCGCCGAGTCTATGAATGATGAACTCGTCACGTGTGTGTAACCTTGGGATCGGTCCGCTATATTCTCGCCAAAGTGGTAAAGCAGCACGCCCTCGCATTCATTCTTCACGCGTAGGACATACTCGTCCACGGTTCGGAAGAAGTGATCGTCAACACGATCATTGAACTGCATCATGACGATATGCTGAAACATTAAAACTCCTAGAAAATGAAAGACTGTGTCAATTACATCTGCGCCAGCAGCCCACCGTCGATGGCAAGCACGTGGCCGTTCACAAAACTCCCTGCGCGGGATGCAAGGTAAACCACAGCTGGCGCAATGTCCTCAGGCTGTGCCCAGCGCCCCAAAGGAACGGAGTCTTGCAAAAAGTCATTGAATTGGTCACGCTCTTGTAGCGCCACGGTAAACTTCGTCCGCACAAACCCGGGCGCCAATGCGTTGGAGGTTATGCCTTTACCGCCATACTCAACGGCCAAAGACCTGGTGAAGGCTGCCAATGCGCCTTTTGCCGCGGAGTACGCTGATATTCCCGGCATGCTGGCCAGCGCTGCCACTGAGCACATGAGAATGATCCGTCCGTCGCCCTTTTCCAGCATATTGGGAAGTACGGCTCGCACGCAGTTGAATGCGCCATTGACATGTACGTCGAACAGCGACTGCCAGGCCTCGGGCGCCTGATCAATCACGGGCATACGATTCTGATTACCTGCGTTACTGACCAAGATATCCGGTTTCCAGCCATCTTGGCTCAAGCGCGCAACAGCCTCATTCACCGAGTGTGCGTCGGACACATCAAAAGGCGCGCCACAAGCAGCGATCCCTTGCATACTCAGTTTCTCGACCGCTTCGGCGCAAATGGCGTCGGATAAGTCATTAACCACAATACGCGCGCCTGCACTTCCAAGGCTGCATGCGATGGCATAACCCAAGCCAGAAGCCGCACCGGTAATAAGCGCTGTGCGCCCCTGTAAACCAAACGTCGCTGTCAGATAATCAGCCGCCATTCCTTGGCTCCTAAATGTGTACTGTTTTATAAATAGGGCAGCGCCATTAGCGCAATGTCTGTACACCGGCGCAAATATTCATGCATTGACCTGTTACGCTGCGACCTGCTCGCGAAGCTAAAAACAATGCCGTTGCCGCGATGTCTTGCATGGGGACCATACGGTGCAACGCGACATGTTCCAAGACCTCTTTGCGCATTTCATCTTCGGTGATGCCCCGGACACGCGCTTTGGCGGTAACCACTTCTTTTACGCGTTCGCTTTCCACAATGCCTGGCAATATCGCGTTCACGGTAATATCTTGTTCGCCAAGTTCAATGGCAAGACTTTGCACCATGCCGACTACGGCCCATTTTGATGCGGCATAGGGCGTGCGCAAGGGGTAACCCAGCCGGCCGGCCACAGAGCTCAAACTGATAATGGCCGCCCTGTTAGACGCCTGTAAGGCGGGGATCGCGCGGCGTATACACAAAAACTGCCCTCGAACATTGACGGCCATGGTTCTGTCCCAGTCATCGACCGACACATCCGCAACACCCGCTGTTGGACCTGCAATGCCGGCGTTATTAATCAGCACATCCAGGCCCCCGAGCTCACTTAACGCGTGTTCGAACCAAGCATCGACCTCCGTCACAACCGACACGTCCGCCTTGCATATTCCGACAGTTGGCAAGTCAGCTTTTGCCGCGCTCAGTGCCTTGTCGGAAACGTCGCAAATATGGACGTTCGCGCCTTCCGCCACAAATGCTTTTGCAATAGCAAGCCCAATGCCGGAGGCGCCGGCAGAGATCATTACCCGGCAGCCCGCCAAATCATTCTGCATGTTGATATATCCCTTGATCGAAGAGGACTCAAAGTCCTGGGGCTCAATTAATAAATGTGATAACCGCCGTTCACATCCACGGAGGTGCCCGTAATGTACGCAGCAGCGGGAGATGACAGGAAAGCGGCCGTGTAGGCCACGTCACGCGGACTCCCCAGGCGCCCCAGGGGGATTTGCGCGAGCATGCCGTTAACCTGATCCGGAGAAAACTTTCCCTGCGTCATGCCTGTCTCTATTACGCCAGGATTGATGTAGTTGGCCCGGATACCGGATGCTGCGAATTCCCTTGCACAGGCCTTGGTGAAGCTCGCAACCGCGCCCTTCGAGGCCGCGTAGTGCGCTCCCCCTTGAATGCCGCCACCGCGCTGGGCCGCAATCGATGCGATATTGACTATGGCAGCCCCTCTGCGTTTCATCAGCTCCAGGGCAGCGTGCGTCACGTTGAATACGCCCACTGTATTGACCTGAAGCATTTCCTGAAAATCCGCAGCAGTCAGATCAGGGACACGCGTCGCGGCAATAATCCCAGCGCTATTCACCAATACGTCGACAGCGGGAACATGCTCGCCTATTGTTTCAAAGACCGCACGACAGGCATCGTGGTCGGAAACGTCGCATTCCAGTTGCATCCACGGTACTGACGTGCCGCTTTGAAACACCCTGTCCATGGCAAACACCTTCGCGCCAAGCTCGTGCAACAACTCGCACGTGGCATAGCCGATACCCGCGACGGAACCTGCGCCCGTAACAACGGCGTAAGATCCGGAAAACTGTAGCAGCGAACGAGCATTCGTCTTATCCATTCCCTAGTCCATGATCCATTTGAGCGGCGTCAAAACGAGTTGTGGGAACAGGATAAGCAATATCAATGTTACGCACTGTGCAATCAGGAACGGCCATACTCCCACGATGAGATCCACCATTCTGGCTCGCGTTACGCCCGCCACAACGTTCAGCACCGCCCCCACTGGAGGCGTAATCAGCCCGATAGAACATGCCAGCATGAAGACGATTCCGAAATACACGGGATCTATCCCGGCAGCGACGATAGAAGGCAACAATACGGGAATCAGAATCAGGATAATGGGGATCATGTCCATCGCGGTCCCGATGACGAGAACCAAGCCAGCGATAACCAACATGAGCAAGATGGGGGAATCTTTAAAAGGCTCGACAATCGCAGTGACTTGTTGCGGCAACCCGGCAATGGTGATCATCCAGCCAGAGACCAAAGCAGCGGCTACCAGGAACATCACCATGGCGCTCATTTTTGCTGAGTCTAAAAACACTAAGTACAACTCAGGCAAACGGAGTTCGCGATAAATACACGTAGCGACCAGCAAGGCATAAACTGCTGCAACGACCCCGGCTTCTGTCGGAGTGAACACGCCAAACCGCAGACCCACGATAATAATGACGGGGAGCATCAAGGCCCAAAAGCTTTCGAGTACTGTTTTCAGCACAACGCTGCGCTCGATGCGAGGGAGGGGCTGAATATTCTCTTTCCGCGAAAGCAGCCACCAGGTAACGCACAGCGATAGCCCCATCAGAATGCCCGGAAATATACCCGCCATAAACAGCCGGGTAATGGAAATGTTGCCCGTAACGCCAATGATCACCAGTCCAATAGAAGGCGGGATGACAAGCGCAATAATGCCTGAGGACGCGACAAGCCCGCCAGAACGGCCTTTTGAATGGCCCGCTTTCATCATCATCGGCACTAGCAAAGCGGACAACGCAGCGGCGTCTGCAGCAGCGGAACCGGAAAGACTGGCAAGAATACATGCCGCCAATATGGTGACGTAGCCAAGGCCTCCTTTAATATGACCTACAAGCGCAAGGGCCAGATCGACAATTCGCTGCGACAGCCCTCCAGCGTTCATAATGGCGCCGGCGAGCATGAAAAAAGGAACAGCCATTAACGGAAAGCTGTCGGCTCCGTTCAGCAAGTTCTGTGCGACGATTTGGGCGTCGAAGAAATCAAGCTGATACATCAAGGCGACGCCAGTCAATATCAGCGAATAGGCCACCGGCAAGCCAATCGCCAAGCCACCAAACAATACACAAATAAATATCACTAAAGTCATTATTCGGCCCTTGGTTCGGTATTGCTGGCGATTGTGTCGATAGCTTCAGAAGGTGTCTTGATGAGCACATAAAGCTGATGCAACAAGATGCCGCCCGTCGATAACGCGAATACAACCCCGACGCCAAAAAACCATGCCTGCGAGAGGCCAGTTGCAGGCGCAGTCGCGCCCATATTCAACCTGGTCTGATCCACGCTGCCCACCAGAATCAGCCACGTCGCGTATAGCATCAACAACGTGGCAATGATCAGGCATACCTTGCGAGCCATCGGCCTCAATGCCTGAATTACGATGTCAACGCCTAAATGCGCGCGCTCGTGCAATACCAGAATAGACCCAAGAAAAGTCAGCCATACAAAACACCATCGTGAAAGCTCCTCGGAAACCGGAAGCCCGCTATTGAAGGCATAACGCATGACAACGTTTGAGAACACCATGACCACCATGGCGGCCAAACAAGTGACAATGATTATCTTTAATAGCCTGAAGTAGGCTTGAACTAGTTTTGACATCTCTGATGTCCTTCGTTAAAGGCGCGGGCAACCGCCCACGCCTGTTTCTTTATTACTGCTGGGCGCGAACCTTTTGAATTGACGCCAACGCTTGATCTACCAGATCAGCTCCGAGTGCTGCTTTGTATTTCTCGGTAACCGCGTCAGTTGCTTTGACCATACGTGCTTTTTCGTTCGGCTCGATAGTGTTGAACTCAAGGCCGGCCGCAATGAGTTCCTTAACCACGTCTTTTTCCATCTCGCGGCTGACTTGACGGTGGTACGCTTGGGATTCAGTGCAGGCGTCGAGCAAAATGGTTTGCTCATCCTTGCTCAGACGATCCCAGAAACGCTTGCTCGCCATCACTACTGCTGGAAGGTAAACGTGCTTTGTTTCTGTCAGGTACTTCTGAATTTCTTGGTAGCCGCTGCTTTTAGTGACCAAATACGCACTCTCTTGGCCATCAATGGCTTTGGTTTCCAAGGCCGTGTACGTTTCGGGGTAAGGCAAAGGCAGCGGATTGGCGCCGAGCGCCTTGAACGTATCCAAATAAATGCTGTTTTGCAGAGCACGAAGCTTTAAACCCTGAAAATCTTCGAGATTCTTGATCGGGTGCTTGCTGTTCGTGACTTGGCGGAAACCGTAATCCCAATAACACATGCCTACCAGGTTCTTGTCTGCGAATTTATCGAGCAAGGTCTTGCCGACAGGCCCGTCAATGACGGCATCCGCTTCTTCTACCGTCTGGAAAAGAAACGGCAGATCGAAAATGCCAAGTTCCTTGACGTTATTGGCCGCGCCGGCGGTAGACACTACCGTCAATTCGATGATCCCCCCCTGCGCCGACGACATGGCTTGGATCTCGTTGCCCAGCTGAGCATCGGCATAACCGGTAATCTTGAACTTCCCGTCCGTCTTCTTATCAACGATCTCGATGAATTTATTCGTCGCCATGCCAACGGGGTTCGTCTGACTGACGGGATAGCTGAACTTCATACGACGCTCTTGAACGTCTGCAGCAGCGGCTTGATACGACAAACTGGCCATAACGACCGCAGCTGCATAGGTAAAGATACTCTTCATTTGGAACGACATATCATGTCTCCTCTTAGCGTTTTTGGCTTTTAGATGGGGAGCGTGCAAGGCACGCTATTTCAGTTCCTGCCCGGCTAATGAGCCTTCGAGGAATTTATTAGGTTTAAGAAAGAATGAAAGGACTAATGCGCCATTGGGTGAACGGGCAATGTGGCGATTACCTTTTGGACGCCATACGTAGTTGCCTTCAAGCACTTCGCCTTCATCGTCAACAATGCTTCCACTCAGCACATAGGTTTGCTCGATTTCGACGTGCTCATGCAAGGGAAGCTCTGTGCCCGGTTCCCACCGAAACAGCGCTGTCAACAATCCCGTTTCAGGAACGTCCAGCAGGATTTTCATATCAATGCCCGGCGTGGGCGTCGGCTTCCATGGCAGCTGCTCGACGTTTACGTAGCGAGAGGCGAGTTCGCCGGTCGCATAGGGTAAAAGTTCTTTTGGTATGGTCATAAAAAATCTCCTTGGCGTTTGCGGAAACGCGCGTGCGCCCGCGTCAGGCGGCAATGGTGTTGGTTAGGGTGCCAATGTGCTGCACCGTGGCTGAAACGACATCGCCGATGTTCAAACAACGTGGTGGGGTCATAGCAAACCCGACGCCCTTGGGCGTTCCAGTGGCAATAACATCCCCGGGCTCCAGGGTCAGCCCGGCGGAAAGCTGCTCGATAATGGTTTCGATGCTGAATATCATCGATGACGTGTTGTCAGCCTGCCGAAGTTCTCCGTTCACCGTAAGTGAAACGTCCAGGTTGTTTGCATTCTCGACCGCCGCACAATGGACAACCACCGGGCCCATGGGGCAGGTTGTGTCCAGGCTCTTGCCCTTCAGCCATTGACCATGAAGTTGCTGCAGGTTACGCGCCGTAATGTCGTTGACGATGGTGTAGCCAAAGACATACTGCAACGCGTCCTCGCGCGAAATGTTTGTGCCACGTCGGCCGATAACAATTGCCAATTCCACCTCATAGTCGAGGCTGTCAGTCAGGTTGGCATACCGCCGAACATTCGCTCCGTGTCCGATGACGGCCGTGGGCGGTTTCGAGAAGAATTCGATAGCTTCCGGGAAAGTATTGGCTGGCCGGCCTCGGGCAAGATTCCCTTCAATAATGTGTTCGCGATAATTACGGCCCACACAGAAGACGTTTTTAGTCATCTGCAGCGGAGGCAACACGTCAATTTCGCTCAATAAAGGCCAAACCTGGTCAGCTAGCTGAGCGTTCTCGAGACAGGCTTGTATACGCGGGACCGCGTCATCCCCCAAACCAATTAGTTCATTAACGTTCACTGGAACCTGCGCCAAACCGTGCTCTGGGTTTGATCGAAGCAGTGCGGTGAGGTCTATCACCCTGTCACCGTCTGTCAGCACACCCAGCCGCGGCTGGCCTTGATCGGCAAAACTTAAAAATTTCATACGGTACTCAAATGTAGGTTTCGCAGTTAGCGGATTAAACTCAGTTCAGCCGCCTGATGGGCTAGCCAAGGATTGTTTAAAAGCGACATGAAGCGTGTGCACATGCGCTTTTGCCAAGCTTTCTGCCAAATCGGCATCGCGCCGTTCGATGGCATCGATAATGGCCAAATGCTCTCGCAAAGAGTCGCTGCAACGATGCAGACGCTTGATGGTCTGGCGCCGATATGTTGTCTGGCGATGACCGAACGCAGCCCATACGCGCTCGAGCAACAGATTGTTTGCGAGGGCTATGATTTCTTTGTGAAAGGCGACATTAGCCTGGGCATAGGCATCCGCAGCAAACTTTGATTCTTCGATATTCAAGAAAGGTTCGAAAATCGCACGAAGCCGCTCGACATCCCGCTGCGATGCGTTCAGTGCCGCTTCGCGCGTTGCAAAACCTTCGAGGACTTCACGCAACTGGAGCCACTCAATGTATTCCTCGTTTGTCACCGGGCTTAATAACGCCCCCCGGCCTGGTCGCAGGCTTACCATGCCCGTGCTTTCGAGTCGGATTAACGCCTCGCGCACAGGGGTACGGCTAACCCCTAACTGATTCGCAAGATCTTCTTCCCTGACACGAACCGGCTCGGTAATGTCTGACATCATGTCGCGCAGCAAGGCGCTTACATCTTCATATACGGATTGGCCGGTCGGAATTTTTTGTGTGCTATCCATCTATTTTGTATGCAATCCAGATATTATGTACACGAATTCTAATTTTGTATTAATTACGAAGCTATTAGGGAAAGTACTGAAACGGGCAAAGTCACAAGCCCTTCCCTTATAATTCCCTCTTCGAGATACCAGGCAAATAATCCATGCAAAAACGAGGTGCCGTTGCCACGTTAAGTGATGTCGCCGCGTTGGCAGGTGTGGATGTTTCGACCGTCTCCCGTGTGCTGGGTGGCAACAAGAACCAACGCGTACGCGAGGAAACCCGCCAGCGCATTACCGCAGCGGCGCAAACCCTGAACTACCAGCCCAATTTAAGTGCGCGCGGGCTGCGGACTTCGCGCATGTACTCGCTGGGCATTGCCGTGCCGCAACTGGACAACCCTGTTTACTATCAGATCATTCTGGGCGCCGAACGCGCTGCGTTTGAACGCGGCTATTCCCTGGTTATTGCGCACATAGAAGAAAATGCGGCAGACGATGCGGCGTACGCCCGTATCGTGCGCACGAACCGGGTCGATGGCTTGCTGGTCACGACCCTGGACGACAATAGCGCCATTTTGCGTGCCGTTAAGCATGCCGGGGTTCCCTTCATTTTGCTTAACCGTAAAGTAAAGGGCGTGCGCAATTGCTTTTATTTTGATAGCCGGGCTGCGGCGCGCCTAGCTACGCAACACCTAATCAAGCTTGGCCATCGACGCATCGCGCATTTGTCGGGGCAAGTTAACCCGTCTACCGGGCTGGGCCGTTTCGCAGGCTACTGCGATGCGCTGCAAGAAGCCGGCATACCCTTCGACCCTGATTTGGTAGCGGTGTCTGGCTATACCGTTGCCGGCGGCGCCGAAGCGATGAAAGCCATTCTGGCCAAAAACCAGCCTTTGCCCACTGCCGTTTTTCCGTTGACCTTAACCGCGGCAACCGGCGCCATGATGGTATTGCACGCCAACCGGATTTCGGTACCGGAACAGATGTCAGTCATTACCGTACACGATGGTCCCATGGCCGAGGTCATGTTCCCTCAGCTGACCACAGTACGCTTGCCGGTCGAGCAAATGGGCTATGAAGGGGCCCAGGCACTGATTGACCTGATCGATGGTCAACGCAAAGAGGCCAAGCAGCAGTTCGACCCTATTGAGCTTATCTTGCGTTCGTCCACTGCCGCACCGGCACCTGCGGCAGGGTCCTGATCAGACCTGACCGCTTATCGCGTTTATGGACAAGACCGGTTTGCTATCAGACTCGATCCCAGCGCGTCGGCGGCCATTAGCGCAGCCGCAATGCTGTCCTGGCCGGCCGGCGGCGTAATATTGCCGATATACGGCGCCAGACACGTTAGTCGTGCAATATCAAGCACCTCTTCACGCGTGGGCGTAAAGCCCTGAAAATCAGCAAAACATACTGGCAGCCCTAATTGATGCACAAAACGCGCATGCTGCTGGATGCTGGCTGCGGGTTCGTGCTGCGCATACATCTGCACAATGCTGCCAAACGCCACCATTTCGCCATGCAGATAGCTAGCCATGCCCGCATGGGCCGAAAACCCACGGGTCAATGCATGGGCAATAGACAAGCCACCGCTTTCAAACGCCAACCCTGACCATAAGACGGTGGCTTCCACGGCGCGTTCGACATCGTCGTTGGGAACATGATGATCATTGATCTGCTGTAGCGCGGCAGGGCCGTATTCTTTGATGATGCGGTAACACTGCTGCGCCAACAGCCCCGCTGTCGCCAATGGCGGGGTGCCAAAAAAATTGCGCCCGCCTGCCTGCTCGCACTGCGCCACCTCGTCTTTCTTGCTTAACGCATCGCCCAAGCCTGCGGCGAAGAACCTGGCCGGTGCCCGCGACACGATAGCGGTATCCACCAGGACAGCGTCGGGGTTGCGCTTCATTAGCCGCACCTCGCTGACCTTGTGCTTGTCATCGTAAAGAACGATCAGGCGGCTGGTGGGGGAATCATTCGAGGCAATGGTCGGCGCAATAATCAGCCGAGCATTGCATTCACGCGCGATGCCCTTTGCGGTGTCTATGGTTTTGCCGCCGCCGAACCCCACGATGCAATCCGCCTGGGCCAACTGCGCCTGCTGGGTAAGGCT
This sequence comes from Pollutimonas bauzanensis, assembly GCF_040393045.1. Classification (GTDB taxonomy): domain Bacteria; phylum Pseudomonadota; class Gammaproteobacteria; order Burkholderiales; family Burkholderiaceae_B; genus Pollutimonas; species Pollutimonas bauzanensis_A. The sequence continues at coordinate 11,069 of NZ_JBEBUX010000057.1, forward strand.
ACTGATAATGGCTGCGGTGCACTCCCCCGGAAATTCCAGCACGGGTATATCGACGCCCAATTGGGCGGCAACGGGTTCCCACACGGGTATACGGATAGCGGCATCAACCACCAGCATTGGCTTGCTGCAGCCCAACTCTTGCAATAACGTGGCCAATTGCAGAATGGCGTCGGGGCCTTGTAGGTATCGCCCTGGAAACCCTATGACTTTGGTCATCAATCGCCCCAGTAAAAATCTCGGCGACCGCCGTCTATGCAGACTAAGGCCCCATTGATGAATGCAGCTTGTTCCGACGCCAGGAAGGTAACCAGCGCCGCCACCTCTTCCGGCTTGCAAGTCCGCCCTGTTGGGTTCTGGGCATACAGACGTTGACGCATGTCGTCGCTAAAGCCGGCAATCAACGCCGTTTCGACGTAACCAGGGGCAATCGCGTTAGCGGTGATGCCGTACTCGCCCACTTCCTTCGCCACGGTGCGGGTAAAGCCCGAAATGCCGGCCTTGGCGGCCGCATAATGGGAAACGCCAGGGCGCCCCCCGCCTGTGAAATTCATGGACGAGGTATTGACGATGCGCCCGAAACCGCCTTTGCGCATGTGGGGAATTGCCGCGCGGGTATACAAAAAGGTGCTGCGCAGATGGGACTGGATCATGGCGTCCCAGGCTTCAGCCGGCATGGTTTCGACCGTATAGCTGGGCTTGACGCCTATGCCGGCGTTATTCACCAAAATATCCAGTTGTCCGTAGTGGCCTATAACTCCGTTCACTACAGCCTGTACATCGTCTTCATTGCTGGCATCGCCCGCCACGGGCCATGCAGCTATCCCCTGCTGGCGCAATTGATCTGCGGCGGCGCGGGCCGCCTCGGCGTCGATGTCATTCACAGCAATGCTTACGCCTTCCCCACCCAGCAATTGGGCTTCGGCATAGCCTATGCCGCGAGCGCTGCCGGTAATCAGCGCCACCTTGCCCTTCAATTTAAAATCCATGCATTACCCCTTTACTGCGCCAGCAGCCAGACCTTGAATGAAATAACGACTCAATAACGAAAACATGACCAGCAACGGCAAGGTAATCAGGGTGGCGCCGGCCATCAGTTCGCCCCACCGCGCATCGAAAGACCCCAGAATGGATGCCAGGCCCACGGGCAGGGTTTTAAGGCTGTCGCTGCTGACCAGCACAAAGGCGAACACGTAATCGGTCCAGGACAACAAGAACGAAAAAATCGCCACGGTCACGATGCCCGGCAATGACAACGGCAGCACCACGCGGAAAAAGGCGGACACCCGCGTGCAACCGTCGACCATGGCCGCTTCTTCCAGGTGCATGGGCATTGCCTTGAAGAAGCCCCACAACAGCCAAACACCCAGGGGTATCGTCATCGTGCAGTGCGCGACAATCACGCCCATCAAATTGTCGGCCATGCCCCAGCGCGCAAAAATCGCCAGCAGCGGTATTGCCAGCAGCATGGGCGGGAACATGTAGGCATACAGCATGCCTCCGATAATCAAGGATTTGCCAGGCACCCGGTAGCGCGAGATCACATACGAGACAATGACTGACACTACCAAGCTGATCGCCACCACCACTCCGGCCACAAACAGGCTGTTCATGAACTGCTGCCAATAGTCGGTCAGCCCCAGCAGGTTGCGGTAAGACGCCAGGCCACTGTCTATCGTTGCCGGAATCAGCGTGGGCGCGCTGAATAGGTCTCGCTCGGGCCGAATGCTGGAAACCATCATCCAGTAGATAGGAAAGAACGACCAGACCCCCATCAGCAACACCCCGATGAACAAGCCTGCGCGCCCGGCAAGGGTACGTTTTCCGTTCATGTTTTGGCCTCTTTTTCGTCTAGCGGTACAAAATGGAAGTAAATCGCCAAAAGCACGGTCAACAAGAGAAAGGACAAGGTGGCAACTGCGGCGCCGCCCCCCAGATCAAACTGCAGGAAGGCCTTGCGGTAAGCCAGTATCGGCAGGTGTTCCGTGGCGCTTAATGGCCCGCCCTTGGTCAACAACCAGATAATGTCGAACTTGTTGAACATCCAGATGCTGCGCAACAAAATCACAACCATCAGCATCGGGGCAACCATGGGCAGCGTGATATGGAAAAAGCGCATGATGGGGCCAGCGCCATCGACACGCGCGGCCTCGTATTGGGAAACCGGTACGGTCTGCAAAGCGGCCAGAAAGCATATCGTGACAAACGGCGTCCATGTCCAGACGCTGGCCAGAATCACAATCAGCATGGCCGAGACAGGGTTCTCGAACCAATGCGGTCGGCCAAAGCCCAGGCTCTGGGCCCAGTGCGTCCATAAGCCCAGGCTGCCGTCCAGCAACCATTGGGCGGTAATGGCGATAACGACCGTGGGCAACAGGTAAGGCAAAATTGCCACCCCACGCATCAATGCCCTGCCCGGAAAGGCCTGGTTCAGCAATAGCGCAAAGGCAATGCCCAACAAAACCTGCAGGGCGATAGACGCTATCGAGAACACCAGCCCTATGCCCAGGGCATGCCAAAAAGCGGGCTCGACAATAATGCGGGCATAGTTAGCAAACCCCACCCAGGTTCGCGGCGACACAAAGGTTTTCGCCTCGAACAAACTGAGCTGTATGGCATACAGCGCCGGCCCAAGAATCAATAGCAGCGTCGCCGACACGCAGACGATAAAGACAACAAGCAGTCGGCGATCGCTGGCGGATTTAAAGGACTGCATTACAAAACCGTTCGATACTTCGCCGCCGCAATGCCCAATGCCTCTTCTGCCGGCATGTCTTTGAGCAGGCGGTTCTGGACCGCTTCCAGGATGGCGTAGGTTTCAAACATCTTGGCCGGCCGCAAATCGATCTTTGGTCCTTCGGTATCGACCGACCTGATAATGACGTCCTTGCGAGTCAGAATGCTCTTCATGAACTCGACGAGTTCTGCATGTTTCTTGATCAGCGGGTTGGCCAGCCAGCGCGGATCATCGTATAAGTCCATGCGCGCCGGCTGGAAGTGCAGCGGTGCCGAATGCAGGAAATTAATATAGTGGTTCTCGGTAAACCATTCCATGAACTTCAGCGATTCTTCGCGTTGCGGCGTATCAAGCACCACCCATCCGTCATAGCCATGGTTTACGGCTTTGCTCTTGCCCGCGCTATCGGGGTACATGAATACGCCTGTTTTGCCGGCCAGATCAGGCGCCCGTTGCTCCAACACCTCCATCAAGCGTCCAGCGTATGGCGCATGGGCGATCTGCCCGCCTGAAAACTGACCCAGAACGGTGGCGAACACTGCTTGAGTCATGCCTGGAGGCATCGTGGGATACAGCTGCTTCATCATGTCCAGATAGCCGATGACCTTGGGCTTCATGGCCGGGCTATCCAGGATCAGTTTGAAATTGTCGTCCAGCATAGCCACGCCATCGGCCCACATATAACCCAGCGACATCCACTGCGCGGCTTGATTGGCGCCCAAGGGCTGTGACGAACCAAAGACGTTGTCGCCAGTCAGCGCCTTGGCGTTATGCACCATTTCATCCCAGGTGTCAGGTACTTTCAGGCCCTTTTGCTGATAAAGGTCTTTGCGGTAGTAGAGCCAGCAAAAGTTGTAGTCATAGGGGTACCAATAATCTTCATTATTGATGGGGTAGGTAATGCGCGGGCCCCACTTATGGCGGTTTACCAGCGATGTAATGGGAACCAGCTTGCCCGCCTCTGCCAGAATCAACACGTGCCCGGCAAAGGCCAGGGTTCCGATGTCATACGAGTTGCCCGATGAAATGGCAGCTTGCAGCTTGCCAAAGGAATCATCCGACGGAACGGTATCGATAATGACTTTGACGCCTGTTTTCTTTTCATATTCGTCTGCCGCATTCCGCAAAGCCTGCACCGAATCGCGCGACGGCTCGCCATTCAGAAAGCGGATGGTCTTTTGCTGTTGGGCATGAATGGCGGGCGCCCCCAATACCGCTGCGCCGGAAGCTGCCGCCATCAACAAGGTACGGCGCTTGGCACTAAAAGAGGTGCCGGCGGAGGAAGCACTGTTATTGTCATATTTCATTGTTGTCTCCTGTGTAGGCGCTTAAACGCCCTTTTTTGGTAAATGGCGTATCTTTCTTTGAAGATGTGCTGCTATCAGGTACTACCGTGATGATGCTAGGGACTTAACAGGCTTTCGCCGGTTTCTTTGGAAAAAAGGTGGATACGATCAGGTTGCACTGAAAGCGTGCACGGGGCGGCAACGGCCACATCATGCAGCCGCTCGCACAACACGCGCAGATGCTGCGCCGCAGGCGTCGAACAAACCAGCACCGTTTGGGCGCCCATTTGTTCAATAAGCCTTACTTTGCCCTGGATATGGATGGGGTCGCCGGCCGCCTTACTGCCAGTGGACGACGTTGCCGCTGCCTCTGCAGCGCCCAGGCGTATATGCTCCGGCCGTATGCCTAGTGTCGCGGCCCGTTCCTGGCGCACTGCCTGGCCGCTAAGCCGGTGCTCGGGCAAGGCAATTTCGAAGTCAGCCGCACGAAAGCATGGCTTGCCCTCGTTGATACAGACCTTGCCATCGATAAAGTTCATTTCCGGCGCGCCCAGGAAGCCGGCTACAAACACATTCGCCGGACTATCGTAAATTTCCAATGGCGTGCCTATTTGCTGGGCCTTGCCCCCATGCATGACGACTATCCTGTCGCCCAGCGTCATCGCTTCGACCTGATCGTGCGTCACATACACCATGCTGGTGCCTATGCGCTTATGCAACAGGCCGAGTTCTTCGCGCATATGGACACGCAACTTGGCGTCAAGATTGGATAGCGGTTCATCCAGCAAAAAAGCATCAGGTTTACGCACCAGCGCCCGTCCCAACGACACGCGTTGCATTTGCCCTCCCGATAACTGGCGCGGCTTGCGATCCAGCAAGTTTTCTATGCCCAGCATTTCGGCCGCCCACTTCACCTGCTGCTCGATTTCCGCCTTGGGCGTTTTACGCATGCGCATGCCAAAGGCCAGGTTCTCGTAGACAGACTTATGGGGATACAAGGCATAGTTCTGGAAAACCATGGCGATATTCCGGTCTTTAGGTTCCAGATTAGTGACGTCCCGGCCGCCAATAGATATCCTGCCGCCGCTAATGTCTTCCAGACCGGCAATCATGCGCAAGGTAGTCGATTTCCCACAGCCAGACGGCCCAACAAAAACGACGAACTCACCGTCTTTGATATCGAGCGACATGGACTCGACCACGGTCAAGGATCCGTAACGCTTATGTACCTGATCGAGAACAATATCTGCCATGCTTTACCTCGCCGCCTACGCGGCAACCGCCTGTTGAACCGCTAAACCGGCCAGGCCATGATTCACTTTCTCCAACCCCGATTGCGCCTGCTTGTACAGCGTGAAAAGCTCGTCGTAAAAGGCCACCCGATCAGGATCCGGTGCCGCGCAGGCAATGACTTCAGCGCATGCGGCCGCTGCCTGCTCGTCGGCGAAAACCCCTACGCCCACACCGGCCAGCAGCGCCGCGCCAAAAGAGGCGTCCACCGTTCTGGGAAGCAACACTTCCAAGTTGAGTATGTCGGCAACAATTTGCCGCCACACCGCACTGTGCGCACCACCGCCAATAATCCGGGCCCGGGCAATAGGCATGCCCAGTACGCGGAATTGCTCCAGCACATCGCGCAAAGCAAAGGCAATACCTTCATACAACGCACGCACCAAGTGGGCGCGGCCATGCGCAAAGGTCAGTCCGACAAAATCGGCCCGCAACAACGGATCCCAATAAGGCGCGCGCTCTCCTTGCAGATAAGGATGAAAAAGCAGCCCTTCCGCGCCCGGCGCGATCGTGCCTGCCATCTCGTCCATGGCGGCAAAGGCCGCGCTGCCATCGGTTCCGGGCTCCATGAAGAACTTGTCGCGCAACCAGCGATGCGCCGACGCACAGCTATTCGTACCGCTGATGGAGTACCAAAGTCCCGGCACAACCAGCGGATAATTAATCAGGCTGGGATCCACCCTGGGCTGCTCGGCCACCACACTGACCGTACCTGCGGTCGCCAGCTTGATCGTGCCATCGCCCGGGCACACGGAACCCGCGCCAAACGTTTCGATTGACGTGTCCGATGTACCGCACACGACAGGCGTGCCGGCTTTCAACCCCGAGGCTTGCGCCGCTGCTTCGCTGACGTGACCGACGATGCTTTTGGGCGAGGTGATGGGCGGCAAGGTCGAGCGGTCCCACCCAATCATGGCGCAAAGCGCCTCCGACCACTCGTTACGTGTCGCATCGAAAAGCAATGTCCCAACCGCTTCGGTGCGGTCGGTAACCCAATCCCCAGTCAGTTGGGCGCGCAGCCAATCTTTGGCGATGTAGACACGGCGCGTGGCTTTGACCACTTCAGGCTCATGTTCTTTAAGCCAAAGCAATTGCGGCATCGTCCAGGTAGGGGTCGGACGATTCAGCGACAACTCAAGTATGCGATCCCCATGCTGTTGCTGCAGGCGGTTTGCCTGATCACCACTGCGTTGATCGCTCCACAAAATAGCGGGCCGCAACACGTCGCCGTGTTCGCCTACCAATACCGGAGTATGCGCACCCGCGCTAAACGACACCGCCGCGATCGCATCGGCCCCAATACCCGCCTGCGCAAGCGCTTTGGGCACCGTCGTGCATAGAGCGCGCCACCAGTCTTCGGGGTTTTGTTCGCTCCAGCGCACTTGCGGGGAATGCGTCGTAATGTCCGCCGATGCACTACCGGCGACTTCGCCACGGCTACTGACGACCATGGTCTTTAAGCTGCCTGCCCCCATATCAATGCCCATCAACCACACTTCTGGATTTCCGCCTGTGCCATGCATGAGTCAGGCCTCCGTCGCAGCTAGCACGTCGTCGAGCAGCGCGGGGATGTCCATGCCATAGACGCAGTGCCCACGACTGGCAATAGCGGCAGCGCGCCGGCTTAGTACGCTATTGGTCGCGTCATCATGTGGCAATTGCTTTTTCAGCACCGCGATAGTCAGCAAGCACAACGCGGACGGCGTCTGCGACTCGATCTGCACAGGGTCTTGGGCCGGGTACGACGGACGACAGATATTGGGACAGAATGCACAGGTATAAAGCTTGGTGCGTGCCTCTTCGGTAACGGCCATGACCACTCCTGGAATAAACGATTCGTGAATAAACCCAGATCAGACAGTATCGGCGCCGACGGCCGGCCGCAATCCCAATTTCCCCGGATTCAGCAGGTTATCGGGGTCAATCCCGTCTTTTAATATTTGCAATAAATCCATTCCGGTGTTGAGCTCTTCCCGCAACCATTGGTTTCGAAACAGGCCCGCGCCATGATGATGCGCAATAGAGCCGCCATGTGCCAGGCACAGGCGCTCGACGGTGTCCCAGGCCTGGCGGTGCAACGCGAAGGCGGTCCCTTCGTCCATCGGCGGCAGGCGCATCGTCATGTACTGGCAGGCGCCTTCAGAATAGATATGCGACCAGTGCGCCCCAAAATAAAACTCGGGATGCAAGGCGTGCACAGCGCGACTGATCTCGGCATACATGGCCGACAGGCCGCTCCAGGTGCCCGTTACTTCAATCGTGTCCATGAAGTAGCCTTCGGTTTGCCACTTGATCGAGTATGAGCTGTAGCGATTTTTCTCCCACTCTTCGTAAGGAGAAGAATCCGCCACCACGGCGCCATGGGACTGGCAAATTTTTACCGATAGATCGCGTTCCAGCTCAGCCATTTCATGCAGGCCCGAGAACTTCAAAATACAGAGAATCGGCTTTTCCCTGAACACAGGCAATTTTGCCGTGCGCTGCTGGCTTTCTTCCATATCGTACAAACGCATCACCATCGGCCTGAGTTCACTTTGCATGATGCCCCGCAATGCATCAAAACCCGCATCAAGCGTGGGGAAAGCCAACACGACCCCCAGCTCGTGCTCCGGCAAACGCCAGATACGCATGGTCAACTGTGTGATGAACCCGAATACACCCTCGGACCCCACCAGCATATCCTTGATACTAGGGCCAACAGACCGACGCGCAACCGGCCGAACGTCCAATGACTGCCCGTTTGCCAGCACCGCCTTTAGCCCCACAACAATATCCTCGATCTTGCCGTAACGGGATGACGCCTGCCCCGCCCCACGGCAAGCAGCCCAGCCGCCGACAGTGGACATATAGATGGATTGAGGCAGATGCCCCGACGTATACCCGCGCTGATTTAACGCCTCTTCAAACTGACCGCCGTTCATGCCCGCCTGCACCGTTACCGTGCCGTCGAGATCATTCAACGCCACAATACGATTCATGCGTTTAAGGTCGACAACCACCTCGCAGTTAAGCGGAATGGTTCCACCCAACACACCCGACCCCGCGCCAAAAGGAATCAGCGCAATCTTTTCCCTGATTGCCAGGCTGACGATAGCGATCAGTTCGGCTTCATCAGCAGGACAGACGATGGCAGCGGGCAAGGTACAGGGCAACTTGCCGCCGCGCAGGCGAAACAAACCATAAGGAAGGCGGTCACGGCAATAAGCGTAGCGGTCCGCATGCGACGTCAGGAAGTAGGTCGTGCCGACAATATCGGCAAAGGCTGCGCATATTGGCGCGGAAAGGTCTTCCACGCGCCAGCCAGGCGGTAGCCCCGCTTCTGCCCCACCAACATTATTGAAAGACGCCTGTTTGGTCATGCCTGCTCCCTTTTTATGTCGATCCGTCCGCGTTTGAGCAAACGATTGTTCATATTGCCGGAAAGGCGGGGTTGGTGTCAACGGTTTTTTTGGGGGAGTTGAGATTGGGTCTGAGACAAACACCCTATTGCCAGGGTCGGGTGCTGGTGTCGGATTACGGGCCGAAGGCCCTAATCCGACTTGCGTTTCACTAGCGTCAACGCATCGTTACTCCATTTTGGCGCCCGATATTTTGATCAGCTCGCCATAACGCTTGAGCTCATCAGCCATGAACATAGAAAACTGTTCGGAAGTTTGTGCGTCTGGAACCTGGGCACCCATCCCTTCCAGACGTTGCTTAACCTCTGGACTTTGCACCACCACATTAATTTCTTTGTTCAGCAGTTCTACGATGTCAGTGGGGGTTCCAGCTGGCGCCAAAATGCCATACCAGGCCGACGCGTTCATACCCTCTAGACCTTGCTCCTTGAAGGTGGGAACATCGGGTAAAGCGGCTAAACGTGTTTCAGAAGCGACTGCCAAGGCACGCAATGCCCCTCCCTTGACCTGCCCGACTGACCCGGTATCCAACATGAAATCAAACTGACCGGCCAGCAAGTCGGACACGGCTGGGCCACTGCCTTTGTAAGGGACATGAACGATGTCCATTTTCGTCAGGTGCTTTAACAGCGAAGCAGCCAGGTGTTGCGATGAGCCTACGCCTGCAGAGCCGTAGTTCAAGACGCCAGGCTTAGCTTTCGCCGCGTCGAGCAACTCTTGAAACGTGGTGTATTTGGAGTCTTTGTTGACTTCCAGTACGTTGGGAATCGAAGCCACGAACGCAACAGGTGCGAAGTCGCTTTCAGGCTTAAAGCCTAGTTGCTTATATAAATAAGGGTTGGCTGCATTTGTTGAGCTTGTGGCAACCAACAAGGTGTAGCCATCGGCCTTTTCGCGAACAAATGCCGATGTGCCAATGTTCCCGCCAGCCCCACTACGGTTCTCTACGACGACCGGCTGACCTATGCGTTCGCTTAATCCTTTGGCAATGAAACGCCCCAGCACATCAGTGGCCCCGCCGGGAGCCCACGGCACAATCAGCTTGATGGCGCGCTCTGGGTAGGTAGCGGCAACGCTGGCAGAAGCGGCCGCAACACCGATCAAACCTACTGAAGCGGCAGCAATAGCACGCTTGAACTTACTGGAAACAGAATTAGAAATCATCACGTCATGGTCCTCTTTACTAAAATCACTTGGGGAAAAGGGATGCAAGGCGAACTAAACCAGTTGCGCATCCAACGCGGCCGTGATCCAGGCATCGTCGTAAACACCTTTGGCAATTCCAGCCAAGACGTCTGTCTCTACAGAGATTTTCTTACGGCTAAGCGCGGCAACTTCTTGCGCAAAAGCCCGTGGAATGAAGACCACGCCATCGCAGTCACCCACCACAATGTCGCCAGGGTTAACAACACACCCGTCGATCACCACAGCAATATCTTGCTCGCCCGGCCCATTTTTCAAAGGCCCGATGTGGGTTATTCCTTTGGAGTAACAAGGAAAATTGTGAGTTTTAAAAGCATCGCTGTCGCGAATGGCGCCATTGATGACAAAGCCCGCAACACCGCGCATTTTGGCAACACTCATCATGATTTCGCCAACCAAGGCGCGATCAACATGACCTTCGCCGTCCACCACCAGCACTTGGCCCGGCTTGATCTTGCGCAGCGCGTCATGGATGTATAAATTATCGCCGGAGCGCACCTTGACCGTATAGGCGCTTCCCACCAGGCCGCCGCTAGCATGCCGGGGTACAAGGCTGTATGCACCGGCAATTCTACGCATCGAATCGCTGATAATCGACGAGGGCACACCCTCGAATAGTTGAGCTAAGGTATCCATTACGGATGTCTCCAAAAATATATCCAGATCGTCTGGGGTTAGTCTACTTTTGCACCGGACCGCTGGACCACTTCCGTCCACACAGGCGCTTCCTTGGCAATGAAATCGGTAAACTGCTGCGCCGAGCTGGCAACATCCGACGAGCCCATCTTATTTAGCGCCTCGACAGAGTTCGGCGCCAGCAAGGCAATATTTACCGCCTTGTTAAGCTGTTCGACGATAGGCTGTGGGGTGTGCGCAGGAGCAAAAACCCCATACCAATTTTCAATGACAAACCCGGGGAAACCAGACTCCACCATGGTGGGAGTATCGGGCAAGACCTTGGTTCGGGTTGCGCTGGTGGTGGCCAAAGGACGCACGGCACCCGACTTGATATGAGGCAATAGCACTGTGGTTGTTTCGAAGGCGATAGGAACATGCCCTGCAATAACGTCAGTCAAAGCGGGACCTTGGCCACGATACGGAATATGCAGCATTTCAACCGACTTGCTTTGCTTAACCAGCTCGCCCGCCAAATGCTGAGGACTGCCACTGCCGCCCGATGCAAAACTGTATTTTTCGGGGTTTTTCTTTAATTCGTCCAATAGTTCACCAGGAGTGGTGGCCGCCAGCTTGGATGGGTTGACGTATAGCACTAGCGGCACGGCCGCCACTTCGGCGATAGGGGTCAAGCTTTCGACCGGGTCCAGGCGCAATTTATACAGGTTACGGTTAATGACGACGCCAGTATTGTTTCCCAATAGCAGCGTGCAGCCATCAGGCTTGGCGCGCCCTACAAACTCAGTCCCGATATTGCTGCTGGCGCCAGGCTTGTTATCGACGATAACGGGTACACCCAGTTCTTTTTGCATGGTCGGCGCAAGCATGCGCGCAAGTATGTCGGTAGTGCCGCCAGGTGGATAGGGAGAAACAATCGTGACGTTGGCGCACTCAAGCTTCTGGGCCCATGCCGAACTACCTGCTGCCATAGCCAAGGCGGTGAATACCATGGTCGTCAAGATCTTCATTTTTTTATTTTGTCGCTGATTTTTTTGCATTGTCATCTCCTGAATAATATTGTTCGGACATACCCATATCATCTACGTCGTTGCAGTGTGTGGTAACCAAGCTTTTCTCTGGCCGCTTTCAGGGTTGAACCATCTATAACGGCTTTCAGAATGTCTTTTTCTACCAAGTGAGTCTGTAATGCACGCTCAAGAACTTCTGTGACCCTGGCCAGCGGTATCACGACGATGCCGTCTCGGTCGCCAACAACAATATCGCCGCGGTTGACGCGTACTTCGCCCAGCGAAACGCTTGCGCCGACGGCCTCTACCTGGACGCGATCCTTGCCAGTGCGCATGAATACACCACGGCTAAAAATGGGATAGGCGCACTCAACGGCCTCATCCGAGTCTCGGCAAACTCCGTTAATAACGGTGCCGGCAATACCCCTGGCTTTGGCGATTTGGCTAAGAATGCCGCCCCATACGGTGCAGTCTGTACGCCCGGAGTTGTCCAGGACAATGACATCGCCTTCTTGGACGTCGTCAATAAAATCGCCAACCGTGCCCACTGCGCCCGGATCAACCGGAGCGAAGCGCACGGTAAAGGCTGGCCCCATTATGCGATGCGCCCCTGTGACGACCGATAACCCGTGAGCGCTACCTGGCAATCCAAAGTAATCCAACGCGTCCGATATTTCGGCATTTGAAAGCACTTGATATTTCGGATCTGCCCAGTGGCTCATCGTTCGTCCTCATTAATTTCAACAGTCAATCTTATATACATTGTCAGACAATTTACCATACAAGGACTTATAGATGGGAGATACACTTGCAGGCAGTGGTACAACCTTGTTTTCCGAATAACCTCATACACGTATTGGTTTACGCTTAGACCATGACACTGAAACGTTCACAAGTTGCCAAAAAAGTAAGAGAAGAAATTCTGGCCGGAAACCTTCGTCCGGGTGAACACCTTACAGAAAAGGCCTTGTGTGAATTAACACAAGCCAGTCGATCCTCGGTGCGAGAAGCATTGCAGCTACTGGAGCAAGAAGGCTACGTAACGAACCAACCCAATCGAGGCGTTCGCGTGGCAACGCTTGAAGTGCAGGAAGCTGCGGACATCTATCAGGTGCGCTCGGTACTGGAGGGATTGGCCGCAAGAAACTTCATCAATATGGCTACCCCTGCCCAAAGGCAAAAGCTAGATCAAACCCTGCTTGATTTGGCGTTGGCTGTAGAAAAGCAAAATGTTGGCGAACAATTAAAAGCCATCGAGCTTTTCTACGAAGCGTTACTTGAAGGTTGTTATAACCGAGTGCTGAAAGACAGCCTGAATGAATTACACGGCAAAATCTCACGCTTGCGCGCAACGTCCATCCTTAGCACTGGCCGTATCAAAAATACGCTGAAAGAAATGTCCTGCATAGGCGCTGCAATACGCGCCAACGATGAAGAGCAAGCATGGCAAGCCTGCATCGAACACATGAAAGCGACATCCGCCGTGGCTATTAGAATGATCAGCTATTTGAATGAGCGCAGTAAGTCGGATTAGGCACGCAACGCCATAATCTGACATCATCACAACGGCTCTAACGCCCAGGAAACCTTCAGCGCCATGCTCACCACTCTAAACGCCACCCTCTCTCAAGTGCTTCTGTTGCCTGGCAT
>NZ_JBEBUX010000058.1:0-24090 GCF_040393045.1 Pollutimonas bauzanensis
TACAACCCCTGTCCGGTGGATATCGACTTTGGCGATGTGTCCATGGAAATGCGCGCACTGCTGCGCGGCATGGGCAAGAAATCGTTCAATCCCGGCACCACGGCCGCCATGTTCTTCCTTAACGCCAAAGATCCGCGCGTTATCAAGGCGACGCGCACGGCCATGATAGACGTCGGCTATAAAGTGCAGCGCATGGCTCACGACATCCTGGCTGCGCCGGCAAAAAAGCAAATCGCCGCACCGCCCGCTACCGTGGGCAAGGCACCCATGCGCGAACAGGTCATCCACTTTATCAACAAGAAAATGCCTGGCGGACTGCCTAAGCAAACCGCGCGCAAGCTGCTGGATATCGAAGACGCCAACTACGTGCCGATTATCCGCAATCCGGCCGTCACCTCGCCTGAAACCGAGGCGGTGTTCTATTTTCCGGGGTGTGGATCGGAACGGTTGTTCTCGCAGGTCGGCCTGGCAACCCAGGCCATGCTGTGGCACGCGGGCGTACAAACGGTCTTGCCGCCGGGCTACCTATGCTGCGGCTACCCGCAACGCGCCAACGGCATGACCGACAAGGCCGAGAAAATCATCACCGACAACCGCGTGCTGTTCCACCGCATGTCCACGACGTTGAACTACCTGGATATCAAAACGGTAGTGGTCAGCTGTGGCACCTGTTACGACCAGTTGGCGGGCTATGAGTTTGAAAAAATCTTCCCGGGCTGCCGCCTGATCGACATCCACGAATACCTGCTTGAAAAAGGCATCGAGATGAATGGCGTGCAAGGTGTGCGCTACATGTATCACGACCCTTGCCACACGCCCATGAAGCTGCAAGAACCCATGAAAACGGTCAAGGCGCTGGTAGGCGACACCGCCATCAAAACAGATCGGTGCTGTGGCGAATCGGGCACGCTGGCCGTATCGCGTCCAGACATTTCCACCCAGATTCGCTTCCGCAAGGAAGAAGAGCTTGCCAAGAACACGACAAGCATACGCGCCGATGGCTTTGAGGGCGAAGTAAAAATCCTTACGTCATGCCCGTCTTGCCTGCAAGGGCTGACGCGCTTTGAAGGTGCCACCGGCATGGATGCGGACTACATCGTCGTGGAAATGGCCCGCCACATACTGGGTGCGGACTGGATGCAGGATTACGTACGCGATGCCAACACCGGCGGTATTGAGCGGGTGCTGGTGTAATACAAAAGGCCCGGTGCTTGTTACCGGGCCTATTCGTTCAGGGCGAGTCGCTGTTGAAGCTGCACACCGTGTAAATATCGAGCCCGGTGTCCTTCAAGGCTTGCGAGCCGCCCAGATCCGGCAAATCGATGATGGCAGCCGCTTCGACCACGTTCGCGCCCAGGCGCTGCAACAGCTTCGATGCTGCGACCATGGTGCCGCCGGTAGCGATCAGGTCATCGATCAACAATACACGCTGGCCTGGCCGCACGGAATCTGTATGCATTTCAACCGCGGCATTGCCGTATTCCAGCGAATACTCTTCGGCCACGGTGCGAAAAGGCAGCTTGCCCTTCTTGCGCACGGGAACGAATCCCAGGTTCAGCTCGTAAGCCAGCACCGACCCAAGAATAAAACCGCGGGCGTCCACGCCTGCAACCAGATCAAGGCGCTGGCGCATGTACCGGTACACAAACAAATCGATCAACACGCGAAATGACCGGGGGTCTTGCAAGACCGGAGTAATATCGCGAAAAGTAATACCAGGCTTGGGCCAATCGGGGACGCTACGAATCGTGTTGCGAACGTAGACGGCAGGATCAATGTGCATGTAAATCGCCAAAACTGAAGAAAACAGAAGAAGAATGGACTGAGTAAGCGGTATTGTTACGAAAAGCGCTTTCAGCCAACTCATAACTATACGCGGCCCGCCGTTCCACTGCTTTATACAATTGATGCCGTTACAAATAAACCACGCACCTTTGTGCGTTTAAAATCAGCAAATGGAAAAAATACATTCTCTCGCTTCTGCAAATAGCCAGAACACGCCCTTCGCTGAAACGACTGGCGCCCTGGAGTCTGCGCACCGCACCTTCAAAATCGAGATCGCCGCACTGCAGGCGCTGGATGCCAGCCTTGACGCCTCGTTTGAACAAGCCGTCTCCATGCTATTACGCTGCGAAGGGCGCGTGGTCGTCACAGGCATAGGCAAGTCCGGGCATATCGCCAAGAAAATCGCCGCCACACTAGCTTCCACAGGCACACCTGCATTTTTTATGCACGGCGCCGAAGCCATACACGGCGACCTTGGCATGCTGACTCGGCAAGACATCGTCCTGGCCATTTCCTATTCTGGCGCAGCCCACGAACTCATCACTATCCTGACGGTCGCTACACGCATGGGCGCCCGCCTGATTTCGATCACCGGCCACCCTGACTCGGAATTGGCGCGCAATGCCGATCTGCACTTGAACGCCCATGTCGAACAAGAAGCCTGCCCGTTGAATCTGGCCCCTACCGCCAGCACCACTGCAGCGCTAGTCTTGGGCGACGCGTTGGCAGTCGCCTGCCTGGAAGCACGCGGCTTCAGCCGCGAAGATTTCGCGCGCTCGCATCCCGGCGGCGCATTGGGACGCCGCTTGCTGACTTTCGTGCGCGACGTCATGCGCCAGGGCAACGCGCTGCCCATTGTGTCGCCAACCACCACGGTGCCCGACGCACTGGTGGAAATGTCCGCCAAAGGCATGGGCATGACCATCGTGGTCGACGACCAGGGCCTGCCCATTGGCATCTTCACTGATGGCGACCTGCGCCGCCTGATCGCCCGCCATGGCGACATCCGAACCTTTACCGTGGCCGACGGCATGAGCCACAACCCAAAAACGGTATCGCCCGGCGCCCTCGCCATAGAGGCAGCCACACTGATGGACGCAGGTCGGCTAAGCCAGATGCTCGTTGTTGACGATACCGGGCTATTATTAGGTGCTTTACATATGCACGACCTGCTTGCCGCCAAGGTCCTCTAAGAATCGGTTTCCCACCATGCACCTTCCCAGCATTTCTCATCCTGCCGAAGCTTTAATTCTGGCAAAAATTGCTCCCGCCGTACTCGAGCGGGCGCGCAAAGTGCGCGTCATGGCGTTTGACGTAGACGGCGTGCTCACCGACGGCGGCCTTTGGTATGGCGAACATGGCGAACAACTCAAGTGCTTTAATGCGCTGGACGGCCATGGCCTGAGCCTGATGCGCGAAAGCGGAATTACCGTGGCCTTGATTACTGGCCGCCAAGGTCCCATTTTGGCGCGCCGTGCGGCCGAACTGGGCATAGACCTGGTACAGCAGGGTGTGCGCGACAAAATGCAAGCCATTTCAGCCCTGGCACAAGAACAGGGCTGCGACCTTAGTGAAGTCGGCTACATGGGCGACGACATCATCGATTTGGCAGCGCTGCAGCGCGTGGGCTTTTCAGCCAGCGTGCCCAACGCCCCCGTCTATGTATCGCAAGTAGCGCATTGGGTATCATCCAAACCCGGCGGCATGGGGGCAGTACGCGAATGCTGCGACCTTATCCTGGCCGCCCAAGGCCGACTTAGCGCATTTTTTTCGTCCAACACCACATTGCTAAGCGGCGTCATCCAGTAAGCCTATGAAAGAACGCGCCCCCGCACTCATCGCCGTGGTTTTGCTGCTGTCCCTGGTTTTCGGGACCTGGTGGGCGGCCGACTATGCGCAACGCGCCATCCTTACCGATCCGCCGCGCCGCATTACCCACGAGCCCGATTCCTGGGCCCGCGATTTCGTCATGGTGCGCACCGATGAAGCCGGCATTGCCATCAACCGCCTGGAAGGCAACTACATGCAGCATTATCCAGACGACGATTCCTACGAAATCACAACAGTTAAAGCAACAGGCCAACAGCCAGGTTCGCCCATTACCATAGGCACTTCAGACACCGCCGTCATGGACCAGGACGGGTCACGCGTGGTCATGACAGGCAACGCCCATGTGCACCGGCAGGCCGACCCGGCCCAGGACAGGGCAGCGCTGGACGTCACCAGCGACCAGCTCACCCTCATGCCTGACGAAGACGTAGTGTTCACCGATAAGCCCGCGCTCGTGATCAATGGCAAGTCCACCATGAACGGCAAGGGTATGCGTTACGATAACAAGACCCGTCAATTACAAGTATTTTCAGCCAGCGACGTAAAAATCTCTGGCCAAGAAGCCAAGCCAGGCAACTCCGCAAAACCTGACACCACAGAAAAAAAACCATGATTCTCAAGCGCCACCTATCTTTTGCCGCCTGGCTGACCAGCGCCATGCTGGCCTGTGCGGCAAGCGCGGCACTAGCCCAGACGCCGGCCCCGGCCGCCGCCCCTGCCGAAGAACCCGACACCTTGATCTTGTCCGACACCCTGAACTATGACGACATAAAAAAGGAAAGCGTGTTCACCGGCAACGTCATCATGACGCGCGGCCTGATGACACTGCGTTCCGACAAGCTGACCATGCGTGAAGACGCCCAGGGTTTCCAGTACGGCACTGCCACGGTTGCCCCCGGCGAACTGGTTTTCATACGCCAGGAAAACCCTGAAAAATTCGAAGTCCTGGAAGCCCGCGGCGTACGGGCGGAATATGACGGCAAGGCCGAAACTGTCGAAATGATAGGCAAGGCCGTCGTCACCCGTTTCATCTGCGGCCAACCGTTTGACAACGTCAAAGGCCAACGCGTTATTTATCATCAAAAGAACAGCACCTACGAAGCCTATGGCGGCGCAGACTCTGCAGCACCCGGCGGCCGAGTCCGCTCGTTGGCCCGGCCACAAGCCAAAGCCGACGCTGCAATCGCCGAATGCAAGAAAAAATCGGCACCACGCAAATAATGCGCCTAGCCTCACTCGCCACCTAAAGACGCCCAAGTTATGTTTTCTTCTCCCAAGCCGCCTGACGGTGGAACCCGCTCTCCCAGCGCCACCCACGGCAGCCTGCATGCGACAGGCTTGCGTAAAACCTATGGCAAACGTACTGTCGTCCACGATGTGTCGTTATCAGTCGATAGCGGCGAGGTCGTAGGCCTGCTAGGCCCCAATGGCGCAGGGAAAACCACCAGCTTCTACATGATCGTCGGCATCGTACCCACCGACGCCGGCCGCATTGAGATCGACGGCACGCCCATCACCAGCATGCCCATGCACAAGCGTGCGCGCATGGGGCTGTCGTACCTTCCCCAGGACGCCTCTGTTTTCCGCCGGCTTACAGTCGAAGAAAACATTCGCGCCGTCCTTGAACTGCAATTGAACGATGACGGCAAGTCGTTAAGTTCGGCGCAAATCGGCGAACAACTGGAATCACTGATCGACGAACTGCAAATTTCGCACATACGCCGCAACACCGCTATTTCCCTATCGGGGGGCGAACGCCGCCGCGTCGAAATCGCCCGTGCCCTGGCTACCCACCCCCGATTCATTCTGCTTGACGAGCCCTTCGCCGGTGTGGACCCTATCGCCGTGATCGAAATCCAGCGCATTGTGCACTTTCTCAAGGGGCGCAACATCGGCGTACTGATCACCGATCACAACGTGCGCGAAACCCTGGGCATATGCGATCGTGCGTATATCATCAGCGAAGGTAAAGTGCTGACCGACGGTCATCCCAGCGAAATCATCGATAACGAAGCCGTACGCAAGGTTTACCTGGGCAAGAACTTCAAGATGTAAATTCGCAGTTCAGTGACGTCAGTGATGCCTTGGTCGGTCCTGCCTTGTTCAGTGATGCTGGTTTTTACACGCCGTTGGCGCGGTGATGGGAATATGCGCTCCTCGTGGCCCGATTCGGCGCCCTGCGCGCCGAACCAGCGTGGACTGGCTCGTACGCCCATTCGGGCTGCCTTCGCCTACGTCCCGCTGGCGAGCCCCGAAAGTCGCGCATATTCCCATCACCGTGCCAACGGCTGCGTTAAGTCAATTGCAAGATCGCTGGCACGAGCTAGTGCTTGGCATGCTTGCGCCGGTCACGGCAGGCTCAAAAAAACTCATGCGCTCGTCCTGCGCGCCCCGCCTGCCGGGGCACACCGGACATTGAGCCAGGTATAAGCGACGGTCGCGGTGACGATCGCAATAGCTACAGTGAGTGGTCAGGATAGCCTTCCGGCAGCGATCACGGCTGCCTTCCGCCACTTGTCCGCTCACCAGTCGCGAATCGCCAGTCTCACGTCAAAATGCCAAGCACACGACTCGTGCCAGCGATGTTTCAATCTTCCATGACACAGCGGGGCAGGTCCTGGGAGGAGGTGTTGCAGCGACTTTCGGTGACGAGCGAGACGCACGCGAAAGGAGCCCGATCGGGCGTATGAGCGGGGCGAAGCGATGTTCGGCGCCGCAGGGCGACGAACCGGCAACGAGGAGCAAAACACCACCTCCCAGGACCTGACACGCGTATTCAAGAAAGAAAACACCGATGCAACCGACCTGACACGCCCATCAAGAAAAGATACTGATGCTACGACCTGACAAACGCGCATCAAGAAAAAAGCTCCGAACCCCTAGCGTCTATAAAAACAGAGCTTTTTTGCGGCTCAACTGATTAGCTTACTCCTCTACCCGACGGATAGGCAAACGGGAATTGTTTTGATCAAACTCACTTGATTTACTGCACATAACCTATACACTGAAATCATTATCAACGTATTACAAGGAGAACACCGACACCCTGTCCGCGCATGCTGCGCATCTATAACTTCTGCAAGGAGAGCACAATATGAACCTGAGTATTATTGGTCGTCATCTAGAAGTCACCCCAGCCATCCGCGAATATGTAATGAACAAAATGGCGCGCGTGTCGCGGCATTTTGATAATGTCATCGACACCCAGGTCATACTCTCGATCGAGCGCCTGAAACATACCGCCGAAATCACGATGCGTGTACGTGGAAAAGACATCCACTGCGAAGCCAACGACGAAAACCTCTACGGTGCTATCGATCTACTGGCCGACAAAACCGATCGGCAGGTCATCAAGTACAAAACCAAACTACAAGACCATTCCCACGAGCCTGTTAAGCGGCAAGAAGTCCCAGCCGTGGAATAACACTCGCCCCAGTTTTGCAAGCGCCTGACCGGCCTCTGCTGGGCTAAGCGCCCCTGTAAAACCTGGCATTCTGGCCTCACTCGCCCTCTCGCGATTGAGGCCTTAGTTATACCCCTTTGTATGGCGGCCCCCAAAGCCCATATAATTACCCCTATGAACTTAATGTCGCGTATCTTGCCGCTGTCCAATGTTGTGCTCGACCTGGCGGCCACCAGTAAAAAACGAGCTTTCGAACAGGCCGGTTTGCTTTTCGAAAATCACCACGGAATAGCCCGCACGGCAGTTTTTCAAAGCCTCATCGCTCGCGAGCGATTGGGCTCGACAGCACTCGGCCACCATGTTGCGGTGCCGCATGGCCGCATCAAAGACCTGAAAGAGCCTTGCGCTGCCTTTATTCGCCTGGCCGACCCGGTGCGCTTCGACACCACCGATGGCCGTATGGCAAGCCTGCTATTCATCTTGCTGGTTCCCGAAACGGCTACGCAAATACACCTGGACCTGTTGGCCGAAATCGCGAAGCTCATGTCCGACGCGGGGCTGCGGCAAACACTGTCCACCGAAACCGACCCGACCGTCATCCATCGACTCCTGACCAGTTCCCCGGACCAAGGCGCCAGCCATGCTAACCATCCATGAGCTCGTCAGCGACAATGCCGACAAAATCCCATTCACCTGGGTAGCGGGCGCCGACTCGGCCAACCGCCTGATTCCTGATGTAGGCATGTCGGGCGCCGACCTGGTCGGCCACTTGAACCTTATCCACCCCTCGCGCATTCAGGTGTTTGGCGCCGAAGAGCTGTCTTACTACACCCGCTTCGAAATCAAGCGCCGGATCCACCATCTCGAAGACCTGGTCACTGGCGGTGTACCCGCCATTCTCATCGCCGAAGGCATGACGGCCCCCGATGATCTGCGCGATTTCTGCGATCACCAAAAAATCCCCTTGCTGTCTACGCCTATAGACGCCGCCCAGCTTATCGACTTGCTGCGCATATACCTGGGAAAAAGGCTGGCTCCTAAAACCACCGCTCATGGGGTGTTCATGGACGTGCTGGGCGTAGGTGTGCTGATTACCGGCGAGTCCGGCCTGGGCAAAAGCGAACTGGCCCTTGAACTGATTTCACGCGGCCACGGCCTGGTCGCCGATGACGCCGTCGAACTGTCGCGCACCGCGCCCAACATGATCGAAGGCAGTTGCCCGTCGCTGTTGCAAAATCTGCTCGAAGTCCGCGGCCTGGGCCTGCTGGATATCCGCACGATTTTCGGCGAAACCTCGGTCCGCCGGAAAATGAAGCTAAAGCTTCTGGTCCACCTGATACGTTCGACCCCCGACGCCTTCGAGCGCCTGCCCGTGCAGGACCAAACCGAAGACGTCCTGGGCATCCCCATACGCCGGGTCATGCTGCAGGTGGCCGCCGGCCGCAACTTGGCCGTGCTGGTCGAAGCCGCAGTGCGCAATACTATACTTACGCTGCGCGGCATCGATACCATGGGTGAATTCATCGAACGGCAGGCCCTGGCTATCATGGAAAACAGCCGCCAAGACTAGCGCGGCAGACGCGTCCGCAAACTCGCGGCCATCCATCCTATAGAATACAAGGACATCATCTTTGTTACGTGGGGAACCCCAACGTCATGCTTAACATTGTTCTCATCACTGGTATTTCCGGCTCGGGCAAGTCAGTCGCCCTACGCCTGCTGGAAGACTGTGGCTACACCTGTGTAGACAACTTGCCAGTACGCTTCCTGCACGAATTCATCGCCAGCACACGCGAAAGCGGGCTGGAACGCGTCGCCGTCGCCATCGACGTCCGCTCACCCGGCGAACTGGCCGAGCTGCCCGACGTCATTACCGGCCTGCGGGCCATGGGTACCGCGTTTCGGGTCATTTTCCTGGACGCCAACGACCATACCCTGCAACAGCGGTATTCCGAATCGCGCCGGCGCCACCCCCTGACCGATCGCCTGCAAGAAGGGGGAAAATCGCCCTCCCTGCAAGAGTGCATAGACACTGAACGCGAACTGCTTGCAGCCATGCGCGAACAAGAACACGTTATCGATACATCGGACCTGACGCCAGGCCAGCTGCGTGCCTGGGTACGCGACCTGGTACAGGCCGACCGAGCCCCCGTCGTACTGACTTTTGAGTCGTTCGCCTATAAGCGCGGTGTGCCCGGTGATGCCGACCTGGTATTTGACGTGCGCTGCCTGCCCAACCCCCACTACGATCAGGCGCTACGCCCCTTGACCGGCCGCGACGAACCCGTAGCCCAATGGCTGGCGCAATTCGGCAGTGTGGAAACCATGATAGAAGACATCGCCGGCTTTATCCGGCGCTGGCTACCGCTTTATATGCAAGACACCCGCAACTACCTTACCGTCGCCATAGGCTGCACGGGCGGCAAGCATCGCTCGGTGTACGTCACCGAACAACTGGCCAGGCGCTTCGCCGACCATTCCCCGCTTTTGGTACGACATCGAAACCAACCGCCGCCCGATATCCCATGATCCAGCCGCGCTTACTGATCACTACGTTTCTATGCCTGAGCCTGGCCATCCTGGTGGGTTGCTCCTCCACGAAACAAACGGGAAAAAGCAGTAGCGGGGGCGGCGGTTACTACAAGGACGACGGCCCGGGCTCCAATGTACCGTCCGATATCGAATCCATCCCCAACGCCGTCCCCCGCCTGGAAACTCATGCGCCCGCCAATTTCAGGCCTTATGTCGTATTTGGAAAAAAGTATTTTCCGGTCAGCGACGAAAAGCCTTTCCGACAAGAAGGCACCGCTTCCTGGTATGGCCGTAAATTCCACGGTAAAAAAACAGCCAATGGCGAAACCTACGACATGTACGTCATGTCGGCTGCCCACCCCACCCTCCCTATTCCCAGCTACGCACGCGTGACCCATGCCCGCACAGGAAAATCGGTTGTGGTGCGCGTTAACGATCGTGGGCCGTTTCACAGCTCGCGCATTATCGACCTTTCCTATGTCGCGGCAGCCAAGCTCGACCTGATTGCACCGGGTAGCGGCCAGGTTATTGTGGAAGCCATCACCAACGACGACATTCGCAATAATCGGCACGACACCCCTGCCGCGACGCCCATAGCCCCGGCCCGGCCAACACCCAAGCCCGTCATACAAGCGGCGGCGCCACCCACGCCTGACGCGCTGGACGTATTGCAAGCACAGCAACTCAACGAAACTCCCAGCCTGAACAGTGCACAGACCAGCATGGGGAATGCAAGTCAAATCTATCTGCAGTTCGGCGCCTTCAGCGTCGAACAAACCGCCGCAAGCCTGGCGCAGAAATTAAATGGGCAAATCGACCAAGTTGAAAGCCGACCCGCCCAGGTAGACAACGCCAACAGTCTGTATCGCGTACAGATCGGCCCCTACCCATCCCGCACCGCCGCCGTCAACGCGGCATTGCGCATACAGCAGACAACCGGAATACAACCAACAGTCGCGTTACGCTGACGATACGGATTACGCACGGAGCTTGCGCACAAGCAACTCCAACAGCAATAGACTTACCGTGATGACAATCAGGAATGAACTGATGGACGCAATGACGGGCTCGATATTCATAAGCAAACTATTCCAAATGCGAACCGGCATAGTCTCGCTTTCAAGACCAGACAGAAACAGGGAAATAATCAGCTCATCGAACGATGTCAGAAAGCTGAAGAATGCAGCCGACATGATCCCGGGAGTGGCCATGGGAATCACAATGCGCGTGAACGTATAAAACTTGCTCGCGCCCAAACTTTCGGCAGCCCGTTCTATCGACTCGTCGATACCCTGCAGCGAACTGATCAAGATAAGCAGCACGACAGGTATTGCCAACGCGGCATGGCAAACTGCTATCCATACTTTCGACCCCACCAGCTCCAGAGGCACCGAGGCAAAGTACAACGCAACGGCGGTGATAATGCTGGGCACAATCAATGGCAGCAAGCAAAACGAAATAATGAGCTTTTTATTCCGGTACTTGCCTCTTACAAGCGAATACGCGCCAAGAAAGCCCAGTGTTGTGGAAATCAGGCTCGACAGCAGCGCAATAAGCAGGCTGACCATCAAGGAGCTCATCCATTCAGGGCTGGTAAAGAAATCCGCATACCATTTAGTGGAAAAACTGCTTGGCGGAAAGACCATATAGCTGCTTTCGCCGAATGAAATGGCCACCACAATTAGAATGGGGGCAATCAACAATATGCACAAGATGCCAGAGATAAGGTTGACGAACTTGACTTGATTAAACATTTTTATGCTCCTCCTTATTTACCCAGCATCTTGTCCAGATCCGTGTATTTGCAGTAAAAAGCATAAATAATTAATGTAATAACCAGCAAAAACAACGACAACGCCGAAGCCAGCGGCCAATCCATGGTGATTTCAATGTTCCGTTGAATCAGCATCGCCATCACGACATCGTCCGGTCCACCCATCAGGGCGGGCGTCACAAAAAAACCTATTGCCAGGATGTAAACGATGAGGAAACCCGAGACAATGCCAGGCATGCTCAGTGGGAAAAACACCTTGCGAAAAACATAGAAGTTGGACGCTCCCATGCTACGCCCAGCTTGTATCAGCCACATGTCTATGCCCTTCATCGTCGAAAATAGCGTCAGCACAAAGTACGGTAGTAATACGTAGGTCATGCCAATCACCACGCCCACCATGTTGTACATAAGATTCAGCGGCTTATCGATAATGCCAATACCTATTAAAAATTCGTTGATGACCCCTTTGGTACCCAGAATGATCATCCAGGAATAAGTTCTCACGATAATGGACGTAAAGTAAGGAACAATGACGCATACGATAATCAGGGTAAAGGTCAGCGAACTGGACCGGGTAAGCGTATAAGCAATGGGATAAGCAGCCAGCAAAGACAGCATCGTCACAAGCAACGAGACCCAAACGGTCTTCCAGGCAACTGAAATAAACAATGGCGACGTGAAGGTCTGATACAGCATTCGCCCGAAGTTGCCTTCATAGTCGATGGCCGACTTAATAAAGAACCACACCAGAGGCAAAACAAAAAAAATCAGCAAGAAGGCAAGGACGGGATAGATCAGCCGCTCGTTCTTCAGTTGCAGCAAGCTCGATCCTTTGCGCTGAGGAACGGCGATATCATTCAAGGCAATATCACTCATGGCGAATTATCCTTATGTCTCCGGCCTGTTTCCAGCCCACAGCCACTCGATCACCACCCGCGAAAACCTGCATATCCGATAAGTTGGTCGCATCGGCATACACCTTGACGGACTCGTTGATCCTGACTTGATAGCGCACGATATTGCCCAGGAAAGAAACGTTCAAGACCTCACCGGTCAACCGTGTTTTATCAACGGCTTCCTCGGCCGAAGCCCTGGTCAGCGACACCCGTTCGGGACGCACGAACAGGCAGTTTTGCGGCTGCATGCTCATATAGCGTCGATAGTCCGGATCAAGATCTTCATACGGCAGTATGTTGGCCTCGCCCAGGAAGCCGGCTGCAAAGACATTGCGTGGCGACTCATAAACCTCTTTGGGGCTGCCCAACTGCTCGATCTTGCCATTATTCATGATCGCAATACGATCGGACATGTTCATGGCCTCTTCCTGGTCATGCGTCACAAACACCACCGTCATATTCAGTTTGCGCTGCAGCTCCTTAATTTCCATCTGCATTTGATAACGCAGGTTCTTGTCCAGCGCCCCCAGCGGCTCATCCATCAGTACCACTTCAGGATGAAACACAATAGCGCGTGCCAACGCGACACGCTGTTGCTGCCCGCCGGACAGCTCTTTGGGCAGGCGCTTGGCAAATGTCGATAAGCGCACCAAGTCAATCGCCCACAGCGCCCTGGCCATGCATTCCTTGTTGGAATACTTTCTGACCTTTAGCGGAAACATGACGTTGTCCAACACACTCATGTGCGGAAACAAGGCATAGTTCTGGAACACCATGCCCAAGTTCCGTTCTTGAGGGCTGAGTCGGCTGATATCCCTGTCGTCCAGTAATATCTGTCCACTATCGGGCACCGCGAATCCAGCCAGCATCATAAGCGTCGTTGTCTTGCCCGACCCGCTGGGGCCAAGCAGGGAAAAGAACTCCCCTGGCTTGATATCCAGATCGATACTATCGACAACGGTCAAATCACCATATTTCTTGGTGATATTGCGGAAGCGGATGCTTCCATTTTGGTTTACGAATTCAGTGACCACTTTGCCCACTCCTTGCCTACTTCATTTCGATTTTTGGCCCACCAGTTCGCGTCCAGCAGGAAGCCATGTTCGCGTGTACGATCGCCGCCCGGGATTTTTTCGCGTAGCTCCGGTGTCAGCGCCTTGTATGCGGTTTCGGTAACAGGTCCGCTGTTCCACAAAGAACTGAACTTGCTTTGCACTTCCTTGCTCAAGCAAAAATCGATCAGCTTTTGCGCGTTCTCCAAGTTCTTGGCCTTCTTCAGCGCCGCATATGCCTGCACATGCACGCTATGCTGGTTCCAGTTGATTGCCAGCGGTGCGCCGCTTTCCATGCCCTTCAGAATGCGGGTGCTCCATACGGAACTGACATCGGCATCGCCCGTAGAAAGCATTTGCACCGACAACGCTCCAGATGTCCAGAATTTCGAGATACCGGGCTTGATGCGAGACAACGCCTTGAAGGCCCGAGGAAGGTCCAGCGGATACAGCTTGTCCATCGGCACGCCGTCTGCTAACAAGGCAAACTCCAAATTCGGGCCACCCGTGTCAACGTCGGCCAGAGCACGCGTACCGGGGATTTTTTTGTAGTCCCAGAAATCCACCCAGTTCGCAGGTACCGACGCTGAGTTGAACTTGCCCGTGTTGTAGCCCATGACATCGGCATAGACGAAATTGCCCACGTAGTTGTCATGTTTATATTCCGGCAGAATATCGGCAGGATCGGTGTATTTGAAGTGGGCGTAGTCCAGCGCAGCCAGTTCATCGGCCCATTGCAGCAACACACTGTCGTCGTTGTCGATAATATCCAGCTCAATGTTGCCAGAACGAATCATGGCATGCAGCTTGGCCGTGGTGGTGGCCACTGGTATAACGCGTATGCCAGTTTCCTTGGTAAACGGTTCGTAAATCAGTTTTTTGCGGATGTCGTCGTAAGCGCCGCCCGGCGAACGGATCACGACACGCTCTTGGGCCGCCTCAGAGTTTTTCACCCAAATCATGGGGGCTACCAGCGCTGCCCCGGTAATCTTCAACATCGACCGCCGGCTAATAGTATTTTTTGGCTTGAAAGTACTGTTGCTCATCGTTTTGTCTCCTAGAATCGCTTGATGTCGTATGGTGTTACGTCAATAGTATTAGGAGCGCCCGTGATCATATTCGCCAGAATTTCCGCTGACTTGGGGGCTCCAGTAATACCCGTATGGCCATGACCGAATCCAAAATACAGATTGGGCATGGCATCCAGGCGGCCTAAAATTGGCAAGCTATCCGGCGTTGATGGACGGAAACCCAGCCAAAAATTCTTTTTCAAACTCAGGTCCAGCGAGGGGAACAAACGTTTCGCATGATTGATCAGCACCTCTTCCCTTTGCATCTTAGGGGCAGCATCCAGACCGGCAATCTCGACAAAGCCTGCGACGCGGATGTTATCAACCATGGGGGTCACGCCAAAAGCCCTCTCCTTGTGCAGAACAGGTATCTTGAAGTCCAGGGCGCTGCGGTCAAACGATACGTGATAACCACGCTCGGTCTCCAACGGAAGGCTGACGCCTAAGCCCGATAACACTTTCTTGGACCAGGCTCCCGAGCAAATCACAAGCTGTCGAACGGTAATGTCACTGGCCGAGGTCATGATGCGATAGGTGTTACTGTCGGGTTGCCGGCTTATGCCAACCACCTTCTGCCGCAAAAACTGACCGCCGTTATCCGTGAAGATTTTGAACAAGCGTTGGACCAATAAGTACGGATTAGTAACGTGACCATTCTTTTCATAGAATTCCGCGCGCCGTATGCTGCGATCCATCTCCGGTATCAAATCAAAGATTTCCGGCCCCATCAGTTCCCGCGGCGTAACGCCGTTCTGGGCACGAATTCGCTCCCCCAGCAAGTCAGTTGGGCTTTTCTGGACTTGCTCCCATACGTGCAGTTGTCCAGTGATCCGAATGGACTGGTCGAAAATCTCGCTGCCAAGCAATTCGCGGTATTTCAGCGGCGCATCCTTATGCAGTTCACGCAATGCCCTTCCCTGCTTGAGCGCTTTGCTTTCACTGGCGCCGGACTTCACCCATCGCAACAGCCAGGACGCGGCGAACGGCAAATAAGAGGGCTTGACGCTTAGCGGGCTTTTCGGATCCAGAAGCCATTTAGGCACGCTCTTTATCATTCCCGGCAAGGCAATAGGCACACAACTGTCTACACTGATCAGGCCTGCATTGCCAAATGAAGTCCCTGTGCCGGGTTCGCGTTCGTCGATAACCTGGACCGACAGGCCGCGCTGCTGAAGCGCCACCGCCGTACACATCCCTACGATTCCGGCGCCAATAATGGTGATTGCTTGCATGATCTTCCTGGCTAGCTTTTTACTGCATGCACGACAATTTCAATCAGGCAATTCGGACCCAACAACTCCTTGACCACAACAGTGGCCCTGTTGGGATAAGGCGGCTTGGTAAAAAATGTCTTGTAGACATCATTCATTTTCTGGGCGTCGTCTTTATTCACGAGATAAATCGTCATCTGCGCAACGTGATTCAGGTTCGAACCGCCGCACTCCAGTACATGCTGCAACTGCTGAAAGACACGTGTCGCTTGCAGTTCGATATCCCCTTCGCCGCTGGGCGAAAACGTCAGGGGATCGCGCGGGATTTGCACGGTATAAATCGTGCCGTTCGCCAGCACAGCATTGCTGATAGGAACATTCGGCGCGTTGACGATATTGCTTTTGATAATTTCGATCATGATGGGGCTCGCTCACTTTGATTAATTTGATGCTGGATTTTTCTAATGCTTAGATCGACGGCGATCCGCCTTATGGGATCGGGCGGGATAAAGTTGGGCCGGCTCAGTTCTTGGGTTTGCTTCAACAGCGCCGAAGGGACACCCGCAATGGAGTCGACGAGGAGCTTGCCCAACATCGTCATTTTCAAAATACCCGACGCATTGCAACCGGACAGCCCATAGAGTTTGTCGCCCAGACGCTCGAAAACAGGATCGCCATTGCGCGTCAAGCTCACCGCGCCTCCCCAAACGTGTTCGAATAAATCCGCAGACATTTGCGGATAACGGGCCAACAACATATCGACCAGCATCTTCCGGACTTTTTCGGCGGGCAGTTCGCGCTTATATGAAAACCCCGCACGCAGCATGAACCGCTTGCCGCCGAGTTTCCGACTGGTCGCCTCCAGCCGCTCCACAGGCGTAATGCCCCACTCCGCTGCGGATCCAAATGCCTCCGACTCGCTTTGACTCAGTTCACGCGACAACCCTGCGTAGGTATAAAGCGTGAGCTGTTTGTATTTCGCGTGGCCGAAGCATGGCATTGCGGTATTCACGCACAACAGCAAGTGCTCAGCGGTGATCTGATGGCCGCCGGCAGTAACCAGATAAGGGCTGTCACCCGTCACCGCCGTAACAGGCGTATCGAAAAAAACGTTGACATTGGCCGGTAGCGATGCGATCAGCCCGTTTACCAATTCAGCAGGCTGCACCAAGGTGCAGTACTTCAGCCAGATAGCTTGCTTATAGTGCGACGAGCCAAGCTCGTCTCGTATCTGACCCGCGCTCAATCGCCGAAACGGCACTCGATTTTGTTCCAGAGTGCGTTCCACAGCCCGCAATTCGCCCACTCCGAAATGGGTGGTAGCCGCTTTGTAGTGTCCGGTTTCGCCCCAACCGCAGGTAATGTTGTGCTTCTGGACGATATCTTCCAACAAGGCCTTGCCTGCTTGAAGCAGCTTAGTTTGCCAAGCACTTTTTTCCTGAGAGGCGTTTGCAACGATCTTGGCATAAGGCAAATCAATCATGAAGCCCGAGTTGCGTCCGGAACTATTTTCGGCCGGCGCCAAGGCATCCACCACCACAATGGTTTCGTCGGGGTATAGCTCGGCCAATCGACGGGCGGCGGCCAATCCGGCATACCCAGCACCCACGATCAAATAACGTGTCTTCAGGTCAGTCTGGAGCGGTGCGCCCTGAACACGACAATTGCTCGCGATGGCGTTCCACCCGCTTGGGGATGCATAACTGCAATGCTTAGCCACGAATCAAGCTCCGTTTGGTCTTCAGAGACCATTTTTCTAGATAATGACTGACGGATAGGTCGCCTTGATTTACATTAAATCGAGACGTACGGTTCCAATATGCCATTGCGTCATAAATCTGTAAAATGAATAATTCGAAGCCTGCTTATGAATCGGATTCATAATGAACCTGAAACAGCTCAACCATATCGTGGCTCTATCTGAAGCGCTCAGCTTCAGCAAAGCGGCTGAACGCGTGCACCTTTGCCAGTCCGCCCTAAGCAAAAGTATTTCCTTGATCGAAGAAAAAATTGGCATCCAGATCTTCGACCGCACAACTAACAGCGTATCGATTACACCTACCGGCCAGTTCGTCGTTGACCACGCCAAGAACCTCTTGTCCGAGGCTCGGAGCTTCAGCAAGAATATTGAATACCTGAAGACCGGCGCTTTAGGCGCAGTTTCGGTTGGTGCGGGCCCGTATCCCGCCAAGTGCTATCTGGATACGGGCATCAGGGAATTCCATAAACGCTATCCCAAAGTCTCTCTACGTGTGCGCATTGATTACTGGAAAAACCTGCTGGTCAGCCTCAGAGAAGGCCAGATTGACTTCTTCATGGCGGACATTCGCGATCTCGATGAAGACGCCATGCTCAAGATTACGCCCTTGGGCGGCCTCACCCTGGCACTGTTTTGCGACCCCAACCATCCCCTAGTCGCTAAAGATCACAACCGCCGGATTAAACCGCAAGAAATCCTTAACTATACGTTCGCCTCTGTCAGCCTGCCCAACCCGGTATTCCATGAACTCAAACACAGCATAGGCCTGGATCACAACGACACATTCGCCGTCAATATCGAGTGCGAGGACATCGTTTTAATCAGCAAAATTATTCCGGACTCGGACATCATTTTTGTCAGCAGCAACCGAATGATGGAAGACAGCCTTTTAGCCGGCGAGGTAGTAAAACTGAATATCCCCATGACCAGAAACCGTTTTGGCGAATGGGCGCTGGTACAAATCAAAAACCGCAGCATGACACCTAGCGCCGCCCTGCTCGCGAATCTGCTTATCGATCTGGTGCGCGAAGGCAGTGAACTCGACGAAATCAAGTACGGGTTCAAAGGCAACAAGCCGCTGAATTTTGCGCCCAAGCAGCGGTAATGCGTGGATTGAGTGGATTAAGTATTCCCGTTCTGCCGCGCCAAAGCCAAGGCGTACAAAGTATCGCGCGGCAAACCCGTCACCTTCGCCGCTACGCGCGCAGCGTCCCGCACCGACAGGGTTTCCAGCAAGGCATCCAGCAGCACTACGCTTGATGGGTCAATATCATCATCAACGCCCGCATCATCAGCCTGATGCACGATCAGCACGAATTCCCCCTGGCTACGATGCGAGTCGTCAGCCAACCATGCCGCGGCATCGCCTAGCGGCATCGTCACCACCTGCTCGAAGCGCTTGGTCAGTTCACGCGCTATCGTCAACTTGCGAACCGGTCCACAAACCTGCAGCATATCTTTCACCGCAGCACCCAGCCTGTGCGGGGACTCGAACATCACAATAGGCGCAGGCACAGCGCACCAGCGCTGCAACCATTTTTGACGAGCCCCGGCCTTGGCGGGCATGAAGCCCGCAAACACAAACGCCGGGTTTTCATCGGACGTAACACCGCTGGCCATCAGCGCGGCAATCACCGCACTGGCGCCGGGGATGGCAACCACTCCGTAACCCGCATCGCGCGCCGCCCGCACTATACGGGCGCCAGGGTCGCTTACCGCAGGCGCCCCCGCATCGGACACCAACGCCACCCGCTCCCCGCGCGACAGGCGGTCCACAATCGCCTGTGCCGCCTCCGCCTCGTTATGACGATGCGCGGCAATCAGCGGCGTGCTGACACCCCAAGCATCCATCAACGGTCGACTGGCGCGAGTATCTTCAGCGGCGATCACATCGCAACGCGCCAGCGTCTGCCAGGCGCGCAGGCTCAAATCGCCCAGGTTGCCTATGGGCGTCGCCACCACATATAGCGTTGCCGCCGGCCAATGCTGAGCGTCCACACGCTCGGTGAGACGTTTCCATGTCGCAGGGATGTCGGAAAAATCGGGCGTTTCACTCATACTGGAACACAGGGCCTTAAAGAGAAAAGGATAATTATCATGGCCGATGACCAACGGCTATACGAACTTGCGCGGGTGGCGCAACAAAAAGCGATACGCCAGCGTCAGCGCAAGGCGAAGGCCAGTACGAAGGCCTGTGCTGCTTACGAGTCCCAGGAGAGGGCTCATACCGCAATGGCGGCGGTCTCTCCGTCGCAGCAAACCGGTCACCAGGCCGAAGACCAAGCTCTGCATTATTTACAAAGCTGCGGTTTGACGGTGTTGGCTCGGAACTTGCGCAGTAAAACGGGCGAAATCGACCTGATCGCTGTCGATGGCAATACGCTAGTGTTTATTGAAGTCCGTCAAAGACATTCACGCCAATACGGAGGCGCCGCCGCCAGTGTAAACCGCCAGAAGCAAGCCCGCCTGCTAAGAACCGCACAATATTTTCTGCCGAGGCTAGTGGAGTGTTATTTCCGCGGCGTGATGCCAGCCTGCCGGTTTGATGTGATTGGCGTGGAGCCAGAGGGTTTGGTGTGGATCAAGAATGCTTTTTCTGCATGACTGTTGGCATATAGCCATTGCTGCGATTTTTGCTTGATTCATCTTGAACACGCCGTTGGTGTGGTGACGATTGCGCCAGCCTCACGCAAAAATGCCAAGCACGCGACTCGTGCCAGCGACGTTTCAAGCTTCCATGACGCAGCGGGGCAGGTACTGGGAGGAGGTGTTGCAGCGACTTTCGGGGCCGAGCGAGCCGGAAGTGAAGGGAACCCCGTACGGGGTGGACGAACGAGGCTAAGCGACGTTCGGCGCCCTGCGCGCCGAACCGGCAACGAGGAGCAAAACACCTCCTCCCAGGACCTGGCACGCGGATCAAGAAAAAGAAACACCGATGCTAAGCACCAGCCCCTAACTCGCAGACCAAGAAGAAACACCCTATAGTTACGTCCATTGACATCATCCCCATTCGAACATGAGATAATTGCAGCCATGGACATGACATCTCACATGACGTCGCATTTCAACGATGCAATCGATGCCTTCAAAGCCAGTTCGCGAGAACTCGCCGAGCCCCTGTCAGCGGCAGTAGATCTTGTATTTGGATCACTCGCCAATAACGGCAAAATTCTGGCTTGCGGCAACGGTGGATCAGCTGCCGACGCACAACACTTCATCGCCGAACTCGTCGGCCGGTTCGAACGCGACCGCCTCCCTCTGGGCGGCATTGCTCTCAATACCGACACATCCATCCTTACCGCCGTCGGCAACGACTACGGATTCGACGCCATCTTCGAAAGACAAGTCGCCGCCCTGGGCCAGCCCGGCGACGTGCTTGTCGGCATCTCCACCAGCGGCAACTCGCCTAACGTGATCCGCGCCATCGAAGCCGCGCACGACCGCGACATGCAAGTCATTGCCCTTACCGGCAAAGGCGGCGGAAAAATCACTGAAATCCTGCAAGATACCGATATTCACCTATGCGTTCCGCACGATCGGACCATGCGCATTCAAGAAGTGCACATCGTGCTCCTGCACGCATTGTGCGACGGGATCGACGCACTATTACTGGGGGACACTCTCTAATGCCTACACAACGACGCGCTCAACGAGCATTATTGGCCGGCCTTGGCCTGGCTGGCGCCATTGCCCTTTCCGGTTGCGGTTTGCTGGTTGTTGGCGGTACCGCGGCCACCACCGCCACCGTCGCCACCGATCGCCGCACTGCGGGCGAACAGGTTGAAGACCAGACCATTGAACTGAAAATCGGCGCAGAAATGCGCAAGCTCTTTCCCGAGGACAATGCCCGTGTCAACGCCGCGTCTTATGCCGGCCTGGTATTGCTGACTGGCGACGTTCCCAACGAACAAGGCAAGCAGCAAGCTGAAAACGCTGCCAAACGGGTGGAAAAGGTCAAAAAAGTGGTCAACGAATTGCGCGTGGGCGAGGTCACCCCAATTAGCGTACGCACCAACGACACTTGGCTTACTTCCAAGGTCAAGTCCACGCTGATCAATACCAAAGGCGTGCCCACCCGCACTATTATTGTCACCACCGAACGCGGCGTCGTGTACCTACTTGGCAAGGTAACCGCCGAAGAAGGTCAAATGGCAGGCACCGCCGCATCGGGTGTCAGCGGTATTAACAAAGTAGTAAAATTATTTAATATCGTGTCCGCAGCGAGCATTAATGCGCCAAGCTCGCCAGCTCCAATCCAGGACTCGGGCACCAGCAGCACAGGCAGCGCGTCACCCGCTGGCAGTGGCGTAGAAACCATGCCCGTGCAGTAACGAATACAGAGTGCAATGAAAAAAGTCATTATCGGTACCGTAGTGTTGCTGGCCCTGGCAGGGGTTGGCATTTGGCAATTCGCTGGCTCGGCCAAGACCGCCCCCGATGTTACGTTCACGTCATTGACCGGCCAGAAAATCACCACCCAAGACCTTCGCGGCAAGGTCGTGCTGGTCAAATTCTGGGCGACCAGTTGCGTTACCTGCGTCGCGCAAATGCCCGACGCCATCCAGAACTACAAAGACTTGTCGCCCAGGGGCTTTGAAACCATTGCCGTGGCCATGCAATACGACCCGGCCAACTATGTCAAGAACTTCGCCGACACTCGCCAACTTCCATTTCCAGTCGCCATCGACTCCATGGGCGAAATCGCCAAGGCCTTTGGCGACGTAAAGCTCACGCCCACCTCATTTCTAATCGATAAAGACGGCCATATCATCAAGCGCTATCTGGGCAACTACGATAAAACCGCCTTCCTCGCTACCGTCAACAAGGCGCTGGGGTAAAACGGCTGAAGGCCCGCCAATTCAATCCGCACTATTTGGCATACACTGCTAGGCACCCGGGAAAGGCGTATTATTCCCGGGTTTCGTACATCTGACGGGCCGACAAGCCCCAACCTGAAAAGCGACATGACCACTTCCAGCGACTCCAACTCTCATTCTTCTACCGTCAAGGCAGACGTATTGTCGGAAGCACTGCCATACATACGGCGGTTCCATGGCAAGACCGTGGTCATCAAATACGGCGGCAACGCCATGACCGAGGAGTCGCTGCAGCGCAGCTTCGCCCATGACGTGGTGCTGCTCAAGCTGGTGGGGCTCAACCCCGTGGTGGTACACGGCGGCGGCCCGCAAATTAATGCCGCGCTTAAACGCATAGGCAAAGAAGGCACCTTCGTGCAAGGCATGCGGGTTACCGATGCGGAAACCATGGAAGTGGTTGAGTGGGTATTGGGCGGCCAGGTGCAGCAAGACATCGTGATGATGATCAACGAAGCTGGCGGCAAGGCCGTGGGGCTGACCGGCAAGGATGGCTGCCTGATCCAGGCCAAGAAAAAAATGCTGGAAGACAAGGAAAACCCGGGCCAATGGCTGGATATCGGCTATGTGGGCGACATTACCCGTGTTGAACCCGCAGTGGTCAAAGCCCTGCAAGACGACCAGTTCATCCCTGTCATTTCCTCGATCGGGTATGGCGAAGACGGCACAGCCTACAACATCAACGCCGACCTGGTCGCCGGAAAAATGGCAGAAGTCCTGGGCGCGGAAAAACTGGTCATGATGACCAATACGCCCGGCGTACTGGACAAAAATGGCGAACTGCTGCGCAAGC
The DNA here is from genome assembly GCF_040393045.1 of Pollutimonas bauzanensis. GTDB lineage: Bacteria > Pseudomonadota > Gammaproteobacteria > Burkholderiales > Burkholderiaceae_B > Pollutimonas > Pollutimonas bauzanensis_A. The sequence continues at coordinate 22,980 of NZ_JBEBUX010000058.1, forward strand.
TATCGGCGCAAACGATAGACGAACTTTTCGCGGACGGCACGATTTCAGGCGGCATGCTGCCCAAGATATCGTCGGCACTAGACGCCGCACGCAACGGCGTTACCTCGGTACATGTTGTCGACGGGCGCGTACCGCACTGTCTGCTGCTGGAAATTCTTACCGACCGCGGCGTCGGCACCATGATCAGTTCACACTGACCGCAATGCGGGCCTTGCGCAACACGGTAGCGTCATATCGCCCGTCCCGCCCCGTGGGGCAGGCGGGTTCGCAGCAAACCGTGTGGCTGTTCGATCTGGACAATACGCTGCACGATGCGTCCAAAGCCATTTTCAAGCAAATAGACAGCGCCATGGCCAATGCCGTGGCCACCACGCTTGATATCGACCTGGCTTCCGCCAACGTCCTGCGCAAAACCTATTGGAAGCGCTACGGCGCCACGGTCATAGGCATGGTGCGGCACCATGGTGTCGATGCAAACACTTTCCTGGCGCTAAGTCACAGCTTCGAAGTGGCTCCGCTAGTGCACGGCGAAAGCGGCCTGGCGCGCAAACTGCGGCATCTGGACGGGCGCAAGATCCTGCTGACCAATGCACCGTTGATGTATGCGCGCGAAGTCCTGAAAACACTGGGAATACTGCACCATTTCGAAGGACTCTGGGCCATCGACCATATGGTGCTTCAAGGCGCCATGCGCCCCAAACCATCCGCGGCCCTGATGAAGCAAGTGCTGGCAAGGCTAAAAGTGCCGGCAAGACAAGTGGTGCTGGTGGAAGATACGCTGCGCAACCTGAAAGCGGCACGCCAGGTCGGGATGCGCACCGTTCATATATACCATCCAGGCACGCCTTTTTCGTCGCTGCACAGGGGCCGCTGCCATTACGTGGATGTACGTGTCAATTCGGTAGGGAAACTGCTGGTTGGCCGCCACGGACTGGGCGGCGCACGCTCAACCCGCCTGGGTTAGCGCATTTTCGGTTCAAGTGTTTACGGCACATGCATGAGGCGGTGCTTGCATCATGAGTGCTTTAGCGACGTTGTCCGGCTCTGGTGACGTTATCCGGGGTGGGTGAGGCCAGTCCGGCACGGCGTGCTTGTATCCGCGTCTGCCTCG
>NZ_JBEBUX010000059.1:0-23905 GCF_040393045.1 Pollutimonas bauzanensis
GCGATGTTCGGCGCCGCAGGGCGCCGAACCGGCCACGAGGAGCAAAACACCACCCCATAGAACCTAGCACGCGGATCAAGAATAAATAGATGTGCAGACCTGACACGCGGACTAATAAGAAATTAGATAGGCAGACCCGAAACGCGACCTACACTGCAGGCGGCACGTACCCTTGCGCTTCAACATCCCGGTCTTCAAACAGAAAACTCTCCATCTGCTGCGCCAAATACTTACGAGCCCGGACATCGGCCAGATTCAAGCGATTTTCATTGACCAGACGGGTTTGCGTATCCATCCATTGCGCCCATGCTTCCTTCGATACGCTTTGCCAAATGCGAACCCCCAGGTCACCGGGATAGGGCGGATAATCCAGGCCTTCGGCCTCGCGTTTAAGCTTTACACATTGAACCATACGTGCCATGACAGTATTACCTTTAAAACGAGTTATCTAACCTTCCCATTGTACCTAGGGTCGGCCTTGATAGCCTCGTGCCCGCATGCACCGCCAATTACAGTTTCTTGATAAATACCAGGCTGTTGCGCGAACGGTTGTAATGCGCCTGGCGCTCTTTGGGTAGATCGGAGATACCGCCCGGTACAAAACCGCGCTTCATGAACCAGTGCGAGGTGCGCGTAGTCAGCACAAATAAGCGCTTTGCGCCCATTGCCCGGGCTTTGGATTCGGCATGGCGCAGCAGCATTTCACCTTCGCCCGACCCCTGCCATTCAGGCTGGACGATAAGGCAGGCCATCTCGGCCATGTTTTCTTCAAGGTAAGGAATAAGCGCCACGCAGCCATAGATGACGCTGTCGTGTTCCAGTACGGTAAATTTTTCCACGTCACGCTCAATGACAGAGCGCCCGCGGGGAACCAGGGTGCCATCGGCCTCCAGCGGTTCGATCAGTTGAACAATAGCGCCCACATCATCTACTACCGCCGGCCGCAGGTCGTCCAGGGTGTCTTCTACGACCATGGTGCCCACCCCGTCGTGGGTAAAGATTTCCAGCAGCACACTGCCATCCAGGGTGTAGGGCACCAGATGCGCCCGGGCAACGCCGCGTTTTACTGCGCGCGAGGCATGTCCCAGGAAGGAGGCTGTGTCGTCATCCAGCGAGCCGTTTGCCAGCAGCCTGTCGGCGTCTTCGCGAGCGAGCTCGGTGTCGACTGACCCGTCCGCATCGTGTACGGTTCTGTCTTGGGTCAGGAAAATGAGCTTTTCGGCGCGCAGGGCGACGGCGGCGCTGGTGGCAAGGTCTTCCATGGCCAGGTTGAAGGCATCGCCGGTCGGCGAAAAACCTAACGGCGAAAGCAGTACTATAGCGCCCTGGTGTATGACCATCTGGATCGCATCTATGTCCAGTTTGCGTACGGCGCCGGTATGCCGGTAGTCGACGCCGTCAATGATGCCGACTGGGCGCGCAGTAACGAAATTGCCGGATATGACGCGAATTTGCGCATGCGACATGGGTGTATTGGGCAGGCCTTGGCTGAAAGAAGCCTCGATATCCAGGCGGATTTCGCCCGCGGCTTCTTTGGCGCATTCCAGGGCTTCGGGGCTGGTCGGCTCGGTGCCGCGCCCAAATTGCGTCTGGTAGCCTTTTAGTTTCAATTGCTCATTGACCTGTGGGCGCGAGCCGTGGACCAGGACGAGTTTGACCCCAAGCGCGGACAGTAGTGAAAGGTCTTGTATCAGGGTGTTGAGTGCGCCGTCGCTGACGAGTTCGCCGCCGAATGCGATGACAAATGTCTTGCCCCGGAAGTCATGCACGTAAGGCGCGACTTCTCGAAACCATCGCACAAACTGGGCCGGGGCGAATTCGGGGGCGTCCTGCGCGGAAAAGGTTGTGTCGATGTCGCTAGTGCTCATAGGGTCGTATAGTGCTCAGCAAAAAGATTAGGTCTACAGCAAAATTATAATGACGGACTGCCCACTCAAAAGAAGTTTCATGCAAGAGCCTGTTAATTTGTCGGAAAACATGCACAAAGACAACAATGCACAGCCCGAAAGGGCGGTGCAAGCCGGACGCCGGGCCGGTCCCAAGGTAAGGGTGCAGCGCCCTTTGCCGAAGATAACGTATCCGGAAGACTTGCCTGTCAGCGCGCGTCGCGACGATATTGCGGCGGCGATCAAGGCGCACCAGGTGGTCATCATCTGCGGCGAGACCGGGTCGGGAAAAACAACGCAGTTGCCCAAGATATGCCTGGAGCTTGGGCGCGGCCAGGAAAAAATGATAGGCCATACCCAGCCGCGAAGGCTGGCGGCTACCTCAGTGGCCAAGCGGATTGCCGAAGAGCTTAATACCGAACAGGGCGATTGGGTAGGGTACCAGATCCGCTTTAATGATCGCACCGGGCCGAATGCCGCGATCAAGCTGATGACCGACGGTATTTTGCTGGCGGAGTCGCAGCGAGACCCACTGCTGCGCCGTTACGACACCATTATTATCGACGAGGCGCACGAGCGCAGCCTGAACATTGATTTTCTGCTGGGCTTTTTGAAACAGCTCTTGCCTCGCCGTCGCGATTTAAAACTCATTATTACGTCTGCGACCATAGACGCGGATCGCTTTTCCCAGCATTTTGCGCAGCAAGGCCGTCCTGCGCCGGTTATCGAAGTATCTGGCCGCCTGTATCCCGTCGATATCGTTTATCGCCCCGTTATGCTGGACAAGGATCCTACCGCGGGCGCAGAAACCGAGAGCAGGCGGGCAAGCGCTGATGAAGAGCGAGACCTGATCGATGCTGTCGTGGAAGGGGTGGCCGAGTGCGCCCGTCACGGCGCTGGCGACGTTCTGGTGTTCTTGCCTGGTGAGCGCGAAATCCGGGAAACGGTCGAAGCTTTACGAAAAAACCATCCGGCCAGTACCGAGGTGCTGCCTTTGTATGCCAGGTTGTCGCAGTCCGAACAGGAACAGATATTCCGGCCGCGCGGCAACGCGCGGCGCATCGTATTGGCCACCAACGTGGCCGAAACTTCTCTGACCGTGCCTGGTATACGTTATGTGGTTGATAGCGGCTTGGCGCGGGTCAAGCGGTATTCCTGGCGTAACAAAGTCGAGCAACTCCGGATAGAACCCATCAGCCAGGCGTCCGCGAACCAGCGGGCCGGGCGTTGCGGGCGTATTGGGCCGGGCGTTTGCATACGTTTATACGGCGAAGACGACTTTAAAGCCCGTGCGGCCTTTACCGATCCCGAGGTCTTGCGTTCGTCGCTTGCATCGGTGATTTTGCGCATGAAGGCCCTCAAGCTCGACGATATCGAGACGTTTCCTTTTGTTGATGCGCCTTCGGGCCGAGCCATTGCTGATGGCTATCATTTGCTGCAAGAATTGGGCGCGCTGGACGAAGACAACCGTTTGACGGATACCGGCCAGTCTTTGGCGCGCTTGCCGGTGGATCCGCGTCTGGCGCGCATGATATTGGCGGCAAAAGATCAGGAGTGCCTCGCTGAAATCCTGATCATTGCCTCGGCCTTGTCTGTACAGGATCCGCGTGACCGGCCGATGCAGGAGCGCGAAGCGTCAGAAGCCGCCCATGCGAAATTCGGCGACGATAAGTCTGAATTCGTTTCCTATCTGAAGTTATGGCGCTGGTATGGCGAACAAGTCGAGCACAAGGCTTCACAGCGCAAACTGGTGACTTTGCTGCGCCAGAACTTCTTGTCGCCCTTGCGATTGCGGGAATGGCGCGATGTCCATAGCCAATTGGCATCGATCGTGGGGGAGCAGGGCTGGCGCATGAATACGCTGGATGCCACTTACGAGCAGACGCATCTGGCGCTGCTTTCCGGCCTGCTGGGTAATATTGGCTTGAAAAGCGAAGACAGCGCAACCTATCAAGGCGCGCGCGATATTCGCTTCAATATTCACCCTGGTTCACGCCTGGTAAAGAAGGCTGGGCGCTGGATCGTAGCCGCGGAATTAGTCGAGACCACACGTCTTTATGCACGTTGTGTGGCCCGAATCGATCCGGTTTGGCTGGAAAAGGTCGGTGCGCATCTGATACGGCGCAACTGGTCCGACCCGCGTTGGGAGAAAAAAGCCGGGCAGGTCGTGGCCAACGAGCGTGCCACCCTTTATGGTTTGCCTGTCTATACAGGGCGGCGGATTCATTTCGGCAAAGTCGATCCTGCGCAGGCGCGGGAATTGTTTATCCGCCAGGCACTGGTGACCGGGGAAATCGATACAGCCCTGCCTTTCCTGAAACATAATCGGCAATTAATCGTCTCTATCGAGAAGCTTGAACATCAGACCCGGCGGCCCGACATTCTGGTCGACGACACCCTGATCTATGCTTTTTACGATAAGCAGATCCCTAAGGACGTTTATCAGACGGTCACCTTGGAAAAATGGTGCAAGCGCCTTAGTAAGGAGCAAGCTCAAGCCCTGATGCTGACGCGCGACGCCTTGATGCGCCACGATGCCGCTGGGATCACGACGGACGTATTCCCGAAGAAGGTGGAGTGGCAGGGCGTTCAGATGGCTGTCGATTACCATTTCGAGCCGGGTTCGGTGCGCGATGGCGTAACCCTGACCGTTCCGTTGTTTGCTCTGAACCAGATAGATCCCTTGCGTTGCGAATGGCTGGTGCCAGGCATGCTGAAGGAAAAGGTGCATCTGCTGCTCAAGTCTTTACCGCAAAAAATCCGGCGCCATTGTGTTCCCTTGCCGGATTATGCGGCGGGCTTTGCCGACCGCTGGTTTGACCGCGCAGCCGACCCCGAGGGCGGTTTGCTGGAGGCCATAGGGGCCGATATGTGGGAACAGCTAAAAGTGCGGCCCTTGCGCAGCGATTTCAAGGTGGAAACGCTGCCTGCCCATTTGTTCATGAACTTCAAAGTGGTGGATGAGCACGGCCGGATGTTGTCGGGCGGACGCAACCTGGATCAGTTGAAAGCCGAGCATGGCAAACAAGCCCAGGCATCGTTCCAGAAGTTTGCGGCGCGGGACGATCAGGTGGCACAAGCGCTGGCTCACGAAAAGCTCACCGACTGGACCTTCGGCGCTTTACCGGAGATCATGGAAATTAAGCGCAAGGGCCAGTCTTTTGTCGGCTATCCCGCTCTGATCGACCGCAAGACCTATTGCGATCTTGACGTCTATGATGATCCGGCCGAGGCACGGGTACAGCACCACGCGGGCTTGTTGCGGCTTTTCCGGCTGGCCCTGCGTGAACAGGTCAAGTTTCTGGAAAAGAACCTTGGCGACCTGACCCGTATGAGCATGCTTTACATGAGTCTGGGCACTCAGGAAGAGTTGCGCGATCAGATCATCGATTGCGCCTTGGATCAGGCCTGCCTGGCTGAGCCCTGGCCGCACGATAAAGACAGTTTTGAACAGCGGCGTAATGAAGGTAAATCCCGTCTTGGTCTGTTGGCGCAGGAAATGGCCAGACTGGCAGGTCAGATACTGACGGAATGGGCTGCGTTGCAAAAGAAGCTGCCCCAGGCCAAACCGCATGCCGCAGCCTATGCCGACATGCAAAAGCAGCAAGGCGGGTTGATGACGAAATGGTTTTTGCAAAAGACACCTTATCGCCAGCTTACGCACTATCCGCGCTATCTGAAGGCTGCGCAGGTTCGAATCGATAAGCTGCGGGCCGATCCCGCTCGTGACAATCGCCTGATGGACGAGATGGCCCCGCTGCTGGTGCAGTATCAGCGTGCGGCCTCCGCCCTGAAAGGCGCACCGGATGCCCAGCTGGACGAGTTTCGCTGGTTGCTTGAAGAATTGCGTGTAGCGTTATTTGCCCAGGAGCTGCGCACGCCCATGCCAGTTTCGGTCAAGCGCTTGCAAAAAGCTTGGTCGGCCATGCAGCGCTGATCTGCTCCGCCCCGGACGCACCATAGGTACAATTCAATAATGACCGAAGCGAATTCATCCCCACTATTTGTACACCTGCGCATCCACTCTGAGTTTTCAGTGGTGGATGGTATAGGCCGCATCCCGGATCTGGTAGCGAAAGCAGCCGAATTTGGGCAGCCGGCCATGGCGATCACCGACCTGTCCAATTTGTTCGGCCTGATCAAGTTTTATAAAGCCGCCCGAAAAACCGGCATCAAGCCGATAGCGGGCTGCGATATCTGGCTGGAAAACGAAGAAGATCGAGACAAGCCTTATCGCTTGCTGTTGCTGGTCAGCAATCAGCAGGGCTATTTGGCCTTGTGCGAGATCCTGACCCGCGCGTGGCTTGAGAATCAGTATCGAGGGCGTGCTGAAGTGCGCCGCGACTGGCTGCTGGGTCAAACCGGCCTGGTCGTGCTTTCCGGCGGTCGCATGGGCGATGTAGGCCAAATGCTGGAAGCCGGGAAGCCGGAAGAAGCCGCCGCGCTGGCTGCCGGCTGGGCCCAGGCGTTTCCAGGCAACTATTACATCGAGTTGCAGCGTAGCGGCAACGAAGGTGACGAAACCTATGTACAGCACGCCATGCGGTTGGCAGGCGACTTGGCCTTGCCAGTCGTGGCGACGCATCCTGTACAGTTTGTGCATTCCGGCGATTTTCGGGCGCACGAAGCGCGCGTGTGTATCGCCGAGGGTGAACAGTTGGCCAATGCCAAGCGGGTACGGCGCTTCACCGAAGACCAGTACATGCTCAGTTCGCAGGAAATGGCACAGCGCTTTGCCGATGTGCCTTCGGCGCTGCTCAACTCGGTCGAGATTGCTAAGCGCTGCAACCTGACTTTGGTGCTGGGCAAGCCGCGTTTACCTGACTTCCCCACGCCGGAAGGCATCACACTGGACAACTACATGATCCAGTTGGCTGAAGAAGGGTTGGCGGTGCGCATGGCGCAGTTGTTTCCGAATGAAGCCGAGCGCCAGGAAAGATACCCGCAGTACCTGGAACGCTTGCAATGGGAATGCAAAACCATTACTGGCATGGGTTTCCCAGGTTACTTCCTGATCGTTGCAGACTTTATCAACTGGGGCAAGAACAACGGTGTGCCGGTCGGGCCAGGGCGGGGCTCCGGCGCAGGCTCTCTTGTGGCGTACTCGCTGGGCATTACCGACCTGGACCCCATTTGCTATGACTTGCTGTTCGAACGCTTCCTGAATCCGGAACGGGTTTCCATGCCCGACTTCGATATTGACTTTTGCCAGGACAATCGCGAACGCGTCATCGACTACGTTAAACAAAAGTATGGCAAAGAAGCGGTAAGCCAGATCGCTACTTTCGGTACGTTGGGGGCAAAGGCAGTCGTGCGCGACGTTGGCCGGGTGCTGGAAATGCCCTACATGTTGTGCGATGGCTTGTCCAAAATGATTCCGTTCAGCCCGGCCGATCCTTGGACGCTTGCGCGTACCTTGGCCGACGAGCCGGCTTTCAAAGAGCGCTACGAAGAAGATGAAGAGGTCCGCGCGCTCATCGATCTGGCCAGGCCGCTTGAAGGCTTGACGCGCAATATCGGCATGCACGCGGGCGGGGTGCTGATCGCTCCGGGCAAGCTCACTGATTTCTGCCCGCTGTATTGCCAGCCTGGCATCGACAGCAACGCCGTTTCACAGTTCGACAAAGACGATGTCGAGGCCGCCGGCCTGGTCAAGTTCGACTTTCTGGGCCTGCGCAACCTGACCATTCTGGACTGGGCGGTGCGTTTTGTGCGCCAGTTCAACGAAACCAAGCGCGATTTCGACATCATGGCGCTCAAGCTGGATGATCCGCGGGCCTACAAGCTGCTTAGCGACGGCAATACCACAGCGGTGTTCCAGCTTGAGTCGCGGGGTATGAAAGAGCTGCTCAAGAACCTGCGGCCCAACACCTTTGAAGACATTATCGCCATGTTGGCGCTGTACCGCCCTGGCCCGCTTGAGTCCGGCATGGTGGTGGACTTTGTTAACCGCAAGCACGGTCGCGCCGAGGTTGACTACTTTCACACAGATCTCGAACCGGTACTTAAAAGCACGTATGGCGTGATTGTGTACCAAGAGCAGGTGATGCTCATTTCGCAGATCGTAGGCGGATACTCATTAGGCGGCGCCGACTTGCTCCGCCGCGCCATGGGTAAGAAAAAAGCGGAAGAAATGGCTGAGCACCGCGCCATTTTTGAAAAGGGCGCGGTTGAGAAAGGTTACGACGCGGATCTGGCGGTCAAGCTGTTTGACCTGATGGAAAAATTTGCAGGCTATGGCTTTAACAAAAGTCACTCGGCTGCCTATGCCCTGATTGCGTACCAGACCGCATGGCTCAAAGCCTACCATCCCGCAGAGTTCCTGGCCGCCACGCTGTCGTCCGATATGGACGATACCGACAAAGTCCAGATTTTCTGGAAGGACGCCTTGGCCAACGGCGTAGAAGTGTTGCCGCCGGACGTCAATGCGTCGGCCTATCGTTTCGAGCCAGTCAATGACGAGCATACGGCCAAGGGCAAGCCGCCGCGCACCATGCGTTATGGTCTTGGCGCCGTCAAAGGCACTGGCCAGAGTGCAGTGGAAGCCATTATCCAGGCGCGTGAAGAGGGCGGGCCTTTCGTCAGCCTGTTCGACTTCTGCCGCCGTATTGACCGGCATTCCGTCAACCGCCGCACTATCGAGGCCTTAATTCGCGCGGGTGCCTTCGACCTTATCGAAGACAACCGTGCCGCCTTGCTGGCGACGGTCAGCAGCGCCATCGAGGCTGCAGAACAGGCCGAGCGCAGCGCTAACCAGGTGTCCTTGTTTGCGGATGATGCCAACGAGATCGTCGAGGGCGAGCTCTCCAAAGTAGCGCCATGGGATCTGCAAACCCACTTTACCGAAGAAAAGGCAGCGCTGGGTTTCTTCTTTAGTGGTCATTTGTTCGATGCCTGGCGCGACGAAGTCCGCCGTTTTGCACCGCAGCCGCTGGCTCGCCTGGAAGCATCGCGCAGCTTGCAGTGGTTTGCCGGCGTGCTTTCTTCAGTGCGTCCCAAAATGACTCGGCGCGGCAGGATGCTGTACGCCGTCCTGGACGACGGCTCAGCTCAAGTTGAAGTTGCGATTTTTAACGAGCTATACGAACAGCATCGCAACAGGCTGAAGGAAGACCGCCTGGTCATTATTCAGGGCAAAGTCAGCAATGATGACTACTCCGGGGGCTTTCGCGTATCGGCGGAGTCCGTATTCGACTTGCAATTGGCCCGTGAAGCCCGGGCGCGCAGCTTGCGGATCACGCTAAATGGCAATGCCGATCCCGCCCGCCTGCGCCAGCTGTTGAACCCTTTCCGTGCGGAGCCTGAAAACGGCGTGCCAGGGATTCCGGTCGAGTTACGCCTCAAGCGCAGCGACTTCCTGTGCACAGTGCGTCTTGGGGAAGAGTGGCGCGTGCGCATGGCCGATGCCATGCTGGAACAATTAAGCGCGTGGGTCGAACCCGATGGCGTGGAGATCAACTACTCATGACGCCTTTGCGAATATTGCACTCCGAGGCGGCCACCAGCTTCGGGGGACAAGAGCAGTACATATTCAGAATGATGCTGGCTATGCGTGAACGAGGCCATCATCTGGAGGCTGTCTGCCAACCGCATGCGGTCCTTGCGCAACGCTTGCGTGATGAAGGCTTTACCGTGCACACCACGTATATGGACGGGCCGGTCAATTTCCTGAAAAGCCAGGTCAGTATTCGTCGGGTGTTGCGGCAAGGCCGCTTTGATGTGCTCAATACGCATAGCCGGCGCGACACGATTGTTGCAGGGTGTGCCGCCCGTCTTGCGGGCACGCCTTTAATCGTTCGCACGCGCCACTTGGCCAACAAGGTCGGTTCTTTGCTGTCCTATACCGTTATTCCGCATCGCGTGACTACGGCCAGCGATTTCGTGCGCAATCATCTTATCGAGCGTGGCGTATCGCCCGGGCATGTAGCCACCGTTTATCCCGCCGTGGACACGCCACCTGTGCCGGAATTTTCTACTTTGCGTCAGGAGCTGAGCCTGGCGCAGAATGATGTGGTGGTCGGCTGTGTAGCAGTGATGCGCAAGCTGAAGGGGCATCGCGAACTCATCGATGCCATGGAACCTCTGATCAAAGATCGTCCCAATGTTCATCTTGTGCTTGTGGGAGGCGGTTCGCCCGTTTTTGAAGAAGTGCAGGCTTATGTAGCCGAAAAAGGCCTGGGCAAGCGGGTGCACATGTTGGGTGCGCGACGCGATGTCCCCAACTTGTTGGCGGGCTTCGATATCTTTGCCCTGGCGACGAGAAAAGAGGCGTCCGGTACCGTTTTCGTCGAAGCCGGGGCGGCCGGTTTGCCCGTCGTGGGCACGAACGTTGATGGAGTCCCTGAAATGATGCAGGCTGGCGTCAGCGGGTTGCTTGTGCCGTTGGATGACGGGCCGGCCCTTACCGCTGCGTTGAAACGTTTAATAGACGATCCTGAGTTGCGCCGCCAGATGGGGCAGGCCGGCTTCAGGTTTTGCCGTGACGATGACAAGTTCAGCGCCAATGCCATGGCCCAGCGGGCCGAAGCTTGTTATACGCGCTGGCTTGCGGAGCGAAAATCATGAAATATGCCCAAACCGTGCCGGTACTGATGTATCACCATGTCTCACCTGTCGAGGGCATGATCAACGTCGGGCCGCTCAACTTCGAGCAGCAATTGCTGTGGCTCAAACGCAGGGGTTACCGATCACTGACCAGTGATGAATTTGCTGGCCACCTGAAAGGCCAGCCTGTACCGGCAAAATCGGTGCTGATTACTTTCGATGACGGTTATTTGGATAACTGGGTATACGCCTACCCATTGCTAAAGAAGTACGGATATACGGCAATCATTTTCCTGGTGACATCCTGGATCAATGATGGCCCGCTACGACATTATCTTGGGCAGGGCGAGCTGCCTGAAACCCCTTCGCATCGAGAATGCGAAGATCGCATCAGCCAGGGCCGCAGCGATGAAGTCATTCTTCGATGGAGTGAAATCAAGGCCATGCAAGAAGACGGTGTGTTCGAGTTCCATAGTCATACCCATACGCATACCCGCTGGGACCAAAACACGCCAATCGAGAAAAACGAGCGCATGGCGCAAGAACTGGCCTTGTCCCGCGCCAGCCTGCAAGAACATCTAGGCAGCGTCTCGGAACACTTCTGCTGGCCCCAAGGTTATTTCGACGCTGATTACACAAGGCTGGCTCAAGAGGCAGGTTTTCGTTACCTCTATACGACCAAGGCATTTGGACAGAATCGGGCGGGTACCGACCCGGCGCACATTTATCGGTTCGCGGTGCGCAACACTTCAGGGAATTCGGTTGGCCGACGCATTCAGGTGGCGGCGCATCCGCTGATCGGACCGCTCTTCAATAAATGGAAACTTTGGAAGCGTAGTCTCAGGACGCGTAAATGACGCTATCAGTCATTATCATCACCAAGAACGAAGCAGCTCATATCGCTGACTGTATAGCGTCTGTTCGTTTTGCGGATGAAATCATCGTGGTGGATTCGGGCAGTACCGATGGCACCCGCGAGCTTGCCGCCGGCCTGGGCGCCAAGGTCACGTTGACGCAAGACTGGCCTGGATTCGGGCGGCAAAAAAACCGTGCGCTCGACCTTGCGACCTGTGATTGGGTGTTGTCCATCGATGCGGATGAACGGGTCACGCCAGAATTGGCCCAGACAATTCAGCAAGAACTGGTGAACCCGCGTGCGCAAGCCTACAAAATAGCGCGGCTATCCAATTTCGGAGGAAGATGGATACGGCATAGCGGTTGGTGGCCTGATCATGTTTTGCGCCTGTTCAAGCGGGGAACCGCCAGGTTCAAAGACGTGGCTGTGCACGAAAGTGTGCAGACATCATCTGCCATAGTCACACTTGATAGTCACTTCCTGCATTACCCCTACGCGGATCTTGAAACCTTTATCGCCAAGATCAATCATTATTCGTCCGAAGCGGCGGCCATGATGCACGCCAGGGGAAAAACGACCAGTGTCCTGGGCGCCACGGGCCACGCTGTCTGGACTTTCATACGCATCTACCTGATCCGCCGGGGCTTCCTGGATGGAAAGGAAGGGTTTATTCTTGCAGCAATGGGTGCTGCGGGAAGTTTCTTCCGCTACAATAAGTTGCTTTTGCTACAAAAAGACAAGATTAATAAATAGGATAGGGGGCTGACGGTGCGGGGGCACTCCAGTTTCCCCGTCGGCTCGCAATGAAAATTCTAATTACGGATATCCATCATGGAAATGGTGGTGGTCATGTTACGTATGTGCTTAGCTTATTGAAAGGGCTCAAGGACGATATTGACTTGACCGTCGCAGCGCCTCCTACCGGAAGGCTTTACGAACTTGCGTCTCGTATGCAAGGGGTACGCGTACTGCCGGGTTTGTATACGTCGCGGCCACTTACCTTGTTTGCTGAAGTCAGGGCCTTGCGCAAGTTTTTGAAGCAGGAACGCTTCGACGTGGTCCACGTTAACGGGGGTGCCGATCATCGGCACATCATGCTGGCATGCCTGGGTTTGCGGCATCGCCCAGCCATCGTGTGGACCAAGCACAACACCAATCCCGTTTCCAGTCTGGGGCACAACTTGCGTGCAAAATTCGGCACCGATGTTTCCATTGCTGTTTGTGATTATGTCGCTAATATATTGTCGCAGTCCGGCTACCGCGGCCGCCCTATACAGGTGGTCAGAAACGGCATAGATATCGACTATCTGGTGCCAGCAAGCGCCGCTCATAAGCAAGATTGCAGGCGCCAGCTTTTCGGGCAATTGGCAGACGATGTGCTGGTGCTGGGCAGCATAGGTGGAACCGACTACAACAAAGGGTGGCTGGTTCTCGTTGAGGCAATCTCGCGTCTGGATCCTGCCTTGCGCCGTCGTTTCAGGGTGGTGGTTGCGGGCGACCCTCCGTCACAAAGCATGCTGGATAAAGTCAATGCATTGCACATGTCTGAACAGGTAATGTTTCCGGGTTTGGTCAAAGACGTCCGCACGGTGCTTGGCGCCTGCGATATCGGTTTCGTGCTGTCATTTCGCGAAGCCGCGTCTTATGCAAGCTGTGAAACCATGGCTATGGGTTTGCCTGCTCTGGTGTCGGATGCAGGCGGCTTGCCGGAAAATGTGCGTCACGGCCAAGATGGCTGGATAGTGCCTGCAGGCGATGTCGACGCATTGCGGTGCTTGTTGCAACAGATTCTCTCTGGTGCTTCATGCTTGCCTACTATGGGGCAATCTGCCCGTGCGCGGGTAGAACAAGTGTTTTCCACATCCAGCTTTATTGCTGATACGAAAAACGTATATAAGCAGGCGCATACGCGGGTGCGGCAAGTTGCGGCGATATAATCGACCCCATGATACCGATTCTTATGTACCACCAGATAGGCAACCCAGCACCCAAAGGGACGCCTTATCGCAGTTTGACCGTGCACCCTGCGGATTTCAGGCGGCAAATGGTATGGTTGCGCCGCTTTGGCTACCGGGGACTGTCCATGCGCGAGCTAATGCCCTACATCAAAGGTGAACGGCACGGCAAGGTCGTGGGTATCACCTTTGACGACGGCTACCGCAACGTCTACCAGAATGCGTTGCCGGTGCTGCGTGACCAGGACTTCACCGCGACCAACTATTTTGTAGCTCGTCAGCTCAATGGCGGCAACATCTGGGATAAAGAAAAGGGTATTCCGCATTCCGACCTCATGTCAGCCGATGAACTGCGAGGGTGGGCCGCTGGCGGTATGGAGGTGGGGTCACATACTCTGGATCATCCTTTCCTGCCTAAGCTCTCGCCTGAATTGGCCGACTATCAAATCAGGCAGGCTAAAAACGAACTCGAGCAGGTATTGGGTGCTGAAGTGACAGCATTCTGTTACCCCTATGGTGGCGAAACCCCCGAACTGCGCGGCATGGTGCGCAATGCCGGCTATCGCAATGCCACTACTACTCAAGGCGGTCTTGCGAATGCGTCCGATGATATCTACGGCCTGCCTCGGGTTACAGTAGCGCGCACGACCAATATATTTCGTTTTTTGCAAAAGTGCATGACGCGCCTGGAAGACAAGCGGCGCCAGCGTTAGCATCACTCGCCCGGGACGGCTATCGCACCTGTGCCGCCTTGCAAGAACCTCATTTTCCTATTGTCAGTCGCCTATGCCTCGATTAAAAATAGCTTTTGTTGTAGATCGTTTTGGCAACCGTTTTGGGGGGGCGGAAGCGTATGGTGTCGAGCTGATGCGGGAGTTGGCCCAGGAGCACGACATTACCGTGTTCGCGCGGGATTATGACGAGGCTTGCGATCTGCGCCTGCCTTTCGTGCCCTTGCGGTCGTGGTCGCGCTGGCCTAGCTGGGTTCGAGTCCTGATTTTCGCCTGGCGCGCTCGGCGGGCTACCCGCGGACGCTACGACATTGTTCATTCGCATATGAATGGCTGGTGCGGTGACATCGAAGTCGTGCATGTGACACCCGTGCGCTACAACTGGAGAGTGCGACCTTTACCGGCGGTCAAGCGGCTATTGTCCTACGCCAGCCTGCGTGTGCAAACCTATCTGGGGTTGGAGGCCCGTCGCGTGGCGCCCCGGCCCGGGCATCGCACCGTGGCGGTATCCGGCCTGATAGCAGAGCAGTTGCGCAAGGCTTATGGCGCGGCGTTTTCTTGTCCCATTATTCCTCCGGGGGTATCGCGCCCGGTCGTGTCAGATGGTTCTCAACGAGCGCTGATACGTGAACAAATGGGCTGGGCCGATAGCGATAACATATGTTTGCTGGTCGCCAGGAACCCATTGCGCAAAGGCCTGCCTACGGTATTGAATGCGCTGGCGCAGTTGCCCGCTCATTTCAAGTTGCTAGTGGTGGGGGGCAATGCGGCCACGCGCGACTTTATTCATAAGTCGGCTCAGTTTCAGCCGCTTGTCGACCGGATACGCCTGGTCGAAGAAACGCCCGATGTTTCATCGTATTACCTGGCCTCCGACACTTACGTGCATCCAACGCTTAACGATAGTTTCGGCATGGCGCCGCTGGAAGCCATGTCATTTGGTCTGCCCGTCATTCTCAGCCCCAGCCCCTGGTGCGGTTTTGCCCAATACGTTCGCGACGGCCAGGATGCCGTCCTCTTGACGCATCCCGAAGACGCCGACCAGCTGGCGCAATTTATTTCGCAGATAGGCAGCGATGCCGCATGGCGGGCACGGCTGGTGCAGGGCGGTAATGAAGTCGTGGCCAACCATAGTTGGCCACGGATCGCCGGGCTATATCAGGATTTATATCGCGACGTCATTGCCGAGCGTCTTTAATGACAACGCGATAAGCACAGGCGTTGTCAGGCCGGTGCGATATTCTGGTTTGTCCTGAACAGATTATCTGGGTCGTACTTGCGTTTGATCTGAGCCAGGCGGTCGTAATTCGAACCGTAGGCAGAACGTATGCGATCTCCTTCATCGCTGGTCAGAAAGTTGACGTAGACGCCGCCGCTGGCATACGGAGCCGAGGCGTTGAAGTAGTCGCGCGCCCAAGCTATGCAGGACTTGTCATCGGCGGGGTCATCCCAGCGGCCATGGACATTCATGACAAACTTGGCGTCGCGATGGGCGTATGCCATGGCATCCGGGGCTTGACGCTCCGTCGCTCTGCCGATGGCGCCGAAGAAAATCTCGCATTGAGGCGATGGTAATTTTTTGACGTATTCGATCACAACATCAAACAGGCCGTCTGCGAGCACCGAAAAATTGTGGGACTTCCAATAGTTGCGAGTTCCGGGCGTCAGTAGCGGGTCGAATGCCTGTTGCCAGGCAACATAAGGCTGGACACCGACGTGTTCGCCCAACGGGGTGCCGAACGTGCGCAATGGTTTAATGAGTTGCTCGCCCTGAGCGGGGTCGCCGACGTAAAGCAGGGCGAGCGCGACAATCTCTTGGCCATGGACTTCAGCAGGCAGGAAAGGCAGGGGAGGCGCTTTGCGCAGCACCGTCCATACCGACAGTTCATCCGGCGCTTGGGCGACAAAATCGCGGTACTGTTGCAGCACGGATTTTGCCTGGGAAAGGGGGTAGACGATCAGCCCGCTTAGTACGTCCGGGCCAACTGGATGGAGTTGAAATTCGAAGCGCGTGACTATGCCAAAGTTGCCGCCGCCGCCCCGGAGTGCCCAAAACAGATCGGGATGTTCAGTAGCGCTAGCGTGTACAGTCTCACCAGCCGCGGTTACCACCTCGGCGGACTCAAGATTGTCGACGGTCATGCCAAACTTGCGGCTTAACCAGCCGAAACCGCCACCCAGCGTCAGCCCGGCAACCCCGGTAGTGGAATTGATGCCCAACGGGGTTGCCAGGCCGTGGGCCTGGGTCGCCGCGTCAAAGTCTGCCAGCGTGGCGCCGCCGTCGACGGTGGCCCGGCGCGTACCTGGTTCGACGTCGACGCTTTTCATTTGGCTAAGGTCAACCACTATGCCGTCGTCGCATAACGCGCTGCCGGCAATGTTGTGGCCGCCACCCCGAACAGCGAGTATTAAGTCATTATCCTTTGCGAAGTTCACGCCAAGGACTACGTCAGATGTCGAGGCGCAGCGGGCGATGACCGCCGGCCGCTTGTCTATCATGGCGTTCCAGATTTTACGTGTGCTTTCATATGCAGCGTCGCCAGGAAGAACAATGTTTCCTTTGAAGCGCGTTTTTAGTTCGTCGATATTTTTGGCTTGCACATTGGTCATGATTGTCTCCCTAAGTGCGCTGTTGCCAATCGGGCCTGGGGTAGGCCATGGAGCTCGTGGGGTACTTCTCGCGAGTGTTTTTTCCGCCACTATACTCTTGCTATTGATACCTCGAAGATTCAAATTGAAAGCTATCTGTTGCTATTTGCATCACCTGGAAACAGGCGAAATTACTTCCCATCACGCGCTTCGGCTAATGCAATCGTCAAATGTTGAACCTTCTTTTTTAGTAGATCGCGCTCTTCCGTAAGTTGGGCTACAACGACTGTCAGTCGATGGATTTCGACTTGATCGGGCGTTGCATCGCTGGGGGGCGGTTCCGGTTCTGTCTTGGGCGGTAACCGAGCCTCGCGGACTTGTTTTGCCGCCTGGCGCAGTTCCTTCTTGCCACCGGCAACGGCGGCGACTTGTTCTTCACTGGGAAGGGAAGCAACGGCAGCCGCCGCATTAATCGAAATCACGCCTGACTTTACCGCGCCCACCAATTCAGGCGCCGCTGTCTTTTGGATTTTCTCGATCTGTCCCAATGTTGCGCTGCTGACTCGCGCAGCACGTGCAACGGCTTCACGGGTCAATGGCGGTTCGGCCTTGGCTTGATCTGAAGCGCCGGCTCCTGCAAGTTCTGCTGATGCGCGTTGTGCTTGAGCCTGCGCGAGACGCTCGGCTACGATTTCCTTCTTGCGCAAGGCCAGCACCCCACGCTGGAAATCCGATACGCTGCGTCGGCCAAGGTGGTTGTCTATCATCCACAGATGTACGTCATCCATGGACTTGAAAGTATGGTTTTGCGTGGTATTGAAAGGGATGCTGTGTTTCTGGCAGATGCCGTAGCGGTTGTGTCCATCAACCAGAATATCGCCCCATAGCACCAGGGCATCGCGGCAGCCTTCTGATAGCAGGCTGCGTTCCAGCGCAGCGTATTCGTCTTCGGTCAGCGGGTCGATATACGCACGGAGGTCTTCGTTGATAATAATGTTCATGGTCCAGGGAAAATAAAACGATAGCGCCGGTAGTGTACACAGCACCTCAGTCGGGCGTCTCATCAATGATAGACTTCCTGTTCCACTAGCTATTGAACGAATGAGAGTATTTGATGAGCACTGAACTACAGATAACAGACATCCAGTCCGGCGACGGTAAAGAGCTGGTCAAGGGCGCGTTGATTACCGCCCATTACAGCGGTTTTCTAGAAGACGGCACTAAGTTCGATTCCTCTTACGATCGCGGCGAGCCTTTCCAATGCGTGATCGGAACGGGACGTGTCATCCAGGGATGGGACCAGGGCCTGTTGGGCATGAAAGTTGGCGGAAAACGCAAGTTGTTTGTTCCTGCCCACTTGGCTTATGGCGACAGGCAGATGGGGCCTGTCATTGCGCCTAATTCGAATCTGGTCTTCGAGATCGAACTGCTGGATGTACAAACGCGCGACGAGTAAGTACTCGAAAGTTGGCGGCCACTCGCAAGCTATAAACAAAATTAAATAGCTTGCACGGATAGCGTTGGATGCAGATAATGGCTCCTCGAAATGAGGAGAGTTACATGTTTCGCTTGCCGTGGCGCCCGGACGTGATGGTTGTTACCCTGGCCGCTGCCGGGATTCTGATGGTGACGATGGGGGCGCGTCAGTCGTTCGGGCTTTTTATCAGTCCCATCAATTCGTCCACAGGCATGGGCATCGCTACCATTAGCTTCGCCTTGGCTATTGGTCAGTTCGCTTGGGGCGCAATACAGCCCATTGCCGGCGCATGTGCTGACCGCTACGGGGCACGCGTTGTGCTGATTGCCGGGGTTCTCATCATGGCCCTGGGTTGCGCGATTACGCCATTCATGGGGTCGGGATTCGGCCTGACGGTATCGCTGGGCCTGCTCGCAGCCATAGGCTCGGGCGCGGGTAGCTTTTCTGTCTTGATCGGCGCGGCATCTCAGCAGTTGCCGCCAGAATCCCGCGGCACGGCTTCCGGCGTAATTAATGCAGGGGGGTCGTTCGGTCAATTCGTCTTTGCGCCAATTCTGCAAAAACTGATTCAGTCTTTCGGCTGGATGGGGGCAATGTGGTCGGTGGCGTTGATGACATTGGCCGCCTTGCCATTAATCGGTAAATTGACCCGCAGCAACGAAGCGCCACATCCGCATGTGGATTCGGGCAAGGGGTTGGGGCGAACCGTCAAGGATTCGCTAAAAAATCGAAGTTATCTATTACTGCATATCGGGTTCTTTACCTGCGGCTTCCATATCGCCTTTCTGGTCACGCACCTACCCGGGGAAGTCGATTTGTGCGGGCTGCCGCCAGCTGTCGCCAGTTGGTCCCTGGCTATTATCGGTCTGGCCAATATCGTGGGCAGTCTGGTTGCCGGTTCATGTGTCGCCAAATACCGCAGCAAGTATATTCTTGCCGTCATGTACGGCTCGCGAGCGTTGTTGATTGCGTGGTATCTCATGATGCCGCGTACCGAATGGACGTTTTACCTGTTTGCGGCGGGGCTGGGGGCTACCTGGCTGGCCACCGTGCCGCCGACTGCCGCCTTGGTCGGGAAGCTGTTTGGCATGCGCTATCTTTCGACCTTGTTTGGGATGACGCTGTTGTCGCACCAGATTGGCGGCTTTCTGGGCGCATGGCTGGGCGGTCTGGCCATTAGCCAATTCGGCGACTATTCCTGGATGTGGTATGCCGACATGGCCCTGGCCGCCATTGCTGCGCTGGTCAACTTGCCTATTCGCGAGTCGGCGATAACCAGGGCGCCGGCAAAGCCGTCACTTAGTGCCTCTTAAGGGGCAGTGGCGCGCTCAAGTGCATCTATCCAGGAAATTGCTTGCTCGCGGCTCGTCCCACACATTTCGATCGACGCCTGCAGCCCCGCGCAGCAGGCGGGGCGCGTAGGCAGTCCAAAAATTCCGCATAAATTGTCGTCGGTGAGCTGAATACATCGGACACCGGCAGGCTTGCCCTCAGGCATCCCCGGAATCGGGCTGGAGATTGAAGGCGCGATACAACAGGCGCCGCAGCCTGCGCGACATTGCATAGCCTTAAATCCAGCCCCGTACCCAGTAAACCAGCAGCCCGACATACTCTTTGATGATCGAGCGGCTGGCTTCCAGCGCCCGCATATTCGGTTGCCAGAAAGAAAAGCCTTGCTTGCCTGGCACCACGATTTGCGGCGCGGATGGGGCGGCTACCGCTACGACCCCTTGTTTTTTGAAGACCGCCATTGCGCGGGGCATATGCAAGGCCGACGTCACGATCAGCACTTGATTGATATGCAGCTGTTTAAGTGCTTCGACGGTATAAAGCGCGTTTTCATAGGTGGTATAGCTGCGGTTCTCGATTACCACTGCATCAGGTGGAATATCTTGTTGGGCCAGGGAATTGGCCATTAGTTGGGCTTCGCTCACCTTGCCATCCAGGGCTGCGCCGGACACGATGATCAGCGGCGCCCTGTGTGCCTTGTAAAGCATTGCGGCAGTATCGATGCGCGACGTTGCTGTGGCGCTGTCATAGGGTTCGAACCAGTTCAAGCGATTGTTGGCTGTACTGCCCCCAAGAACGACAATGGCCTGGGCATTGGGCATGCTCATGGGCATTTTGTACGGGTAAAGCTGCTCCAGGCGCCCGCCTGCCCAGAGCGACGAGGCGGGGAGCGACCAAAAAAGAGCCCAACCCAGACCCGCCGCCGCGACGAAAAACGCGGTTTTTCGCTGTCGGAGCATAAACAGCACTGCGGCCACCACCAGCAAGGTGATGCACAGATTCAAGGGAATCACTAAGTTGGTTAAAAAACTCGATAGTGTCATGCGCCGCCGTTCAGTTACTTATTGCAAAAGGGCAAGTATCTGCTGCCCTGTGTCATCCAGAGAGGGCCATGCATGTGCCGAGCCCAGGCATACTGCTTTTTCTGACCATGGTCCGGTGCGTTCACGATGCGTTACTCCAAATAAGGACAACTGCCGGGCATCGGCCGCCGCAGCAAGATGAGACACACCCGAATCATTGCACACGACCAAGGATGCAAGTCGAGTGAGTGTAGCAAAAGCGCCCAGATTTAGAGAAGGGAGGCAGATAGCGGTGGGTGCGTTCACCTTGGCCGCTTCTGCTTCGGACGGGGGAGGGCACATGGCTACCGTATAGCCTTGTTCTTGCAAGCGCCTGGTCATGGCATCGAAATGGGGCCAGACTTTGATTTTTCCGCGGTGCAGGCCGGTGGCCGTTGGCGCTATCAGTATGAATTGGCCGGCCTTCAGGCCAGCGGTTTTCATGGCGTGTTCGGCTTGCGCATGATGCTTGTCAGTCAGTTGCAGCCCCAGTCTGGCTGAAGGACGGCTTGGGGAAATAGGGTGGTTCCAGCGTTTCAACGCCTGGCTGGTCACGTAGTACCACGATTCTACTGCGTGTAAATTGGACGGCGGCTTGTTGATAGGCCAGCGCAAGATCAGGCTGCGTCCGTCATCGCGGTAGCCGGCGCTGGGTACGCCGGCAAACTTGAAAACCATGGCGCTGGACAGGGAGTCGGGCAGAAGCAGGCCTCGAGGGTGCGCATGTTGCGACTTCTTTCTGTAAGCATGGACAGTGGCCCGGTCTTCACGCCAACGCCCCTTCATTTCGATAAACCCACCCAACTTATACGCCGACAATAAATCTTTGGCCCAAGGCCTGGCACATACGACAACGGGGATGCCAGTGCCCAGCAAGGCGTGCAGACTGGGCAGGCTCATGCAAACATCCCCAATCCAGTTGGGAAGGCGTACATAGATAGCGGAAAGAGTAGGCATGAATGAGTAAAGGTTGCGGCGAGGGAAGTATGATGGCGGGTATTCGAGCTTAACGAACTGTGCACAATGCACATCTTTGCAAGAAAGTTAAAATGATTCACCCATTAGTATATAAGCGAGTTAATTGTTGACGTCTGCCTCTCAAGCCACATCGCCCGGTTCCACCCCTGTTAAGTTCGATTTGTGGCGTCGGATATACACTCGTTTAGGCGTTTACTGGAAAGCGGTGGTGGTGGCCGTGCTTCTGGTCAGCGTGGCGGCGGCGACCCAGCCGACGCTCGCCATCATTATGAAGCCCTTGCTGGACGAGGGCTTTTCGGGCTCCAAGCCGTCTTATATTTGGTCAATTCCCCTGGCTGTGGTCGGTTTGATGCTGTTGCGCGGCATATGCAGTTACGGGAGCACCTATTTGCTGGCATGGGTGGCCAACAATATGTTGCTGGGCTTGCGCAAAGAAATGTTCCAGCGCTTGCTGGGACTATCTGACGAAAATTTCAAACGCGGCGACTCGGGCCGCCTCCTGAATCGCTTTACTATCGATGCCGGCACGGTAACCGGGCTGGCAACTGAAGTCATTACGGTAGTGGTGCGCGAAAGCCTGGTCGTGGTGGCATTACTGGCTGTGCTGCTGTACATGTCATGGCAGCTTACGTTGATCGTCCTGGTCATGTTGCCGATTTCGACGTTTATTGCCCGCGTGTTCATCAAACGCTTGCGGCGCATAAATCGCGAAACAATCAGCATGAACGCCGAATTGACCAGGGTGGTGCGTGAAGGCATTGACGGCCAGCGAGTAATCAAGCTGTTTGATGGATACAAGCGTGAAAATAGTCGTTTCGAATATGTAAATGGCAGATTGCGGCGGTTTGCGATGCGTGCGGCTGCCGCTGATGCGGCCATGTCGCCGCTGACACAGTTTTTTGTAGGGTTGTCGGTGGCGGCGGTCATTGCGGTGGCCTTGTATCAGGCGAACAACGAAGGGCTAACCGTGGGCAGCTTCGCTGCGTTCATGGCGGCGCTGGGCCAAATATTCGATCCCATCAAGCGCCTGACCAATATTGCCAGCGCCATGCAACGCATGCTGATATCAGCGGAAAGCGTATTCACGCTTATTGATCAAACACCAGAAGATGATAGCGGCACAAAGAAACTGGCCCGGCCTATCAAGGGGCAAGTGGAATTCCGCAACGTGTTCCATCGTTTTCCCAATACATCTGCCGATACGCTCTCGAATGTATCGTTTACGGCAGAACCAGGGCAGACGGTGGCGTTGGTAGGGCGGTCGGGCAGCGGTAAAACGACGCTGGTCAATATGTTGCCGCGCTTTGTTTATCCTGCTTCGGGTACTGTCACCATCGATGGGCAAGATGTCAAAGAGCTGGATCTACGGGAACTGCGTTCCCACTTGTCGCTGGTAAGCCAGGATGTCGTGCTGTTTGAAGGCACCATCGCCGAGAACGTGGGCTATGGCGCGCTGCATGACGCCAGCCACGAAGAAATCTGCAAAGCGCTTGATGCCGCCAATTTGCTGGAATTCGTGCAAGGCTTGCCGCAAGGGCTGGATACGCCGGTCGGCGAAAATGCCAGTCAGTTGTCAGGTGGCCAACGTCAACGCTTGGCGATTGCCCGCGCCCTGATCAAAAATGCACCCATCTTGATTCTGGACGAAGCCACATCGGCGTTGGACAACGAGTCGGAAAGGCAGGTGCAGGCGTCGCTGGAATTGTTGATGGAAGGACGCACTACCCTAGTGATCGCCCATAGACTGTCAACCGTCCAGAAAGCGGATCGCATTGTTGTCCTGGACGCTGGTCAAATTGTTGAGCAAGGCCGTCACGGAGAGCTGCTGGAAATGAATGGTCGTTACGCATCGCTTTATCGCATGCAGTTTCGGGATGAAGGTTGATCATGAAGGGAAATAAGAAAATGAAAAAAATAGCGATGCTTGCGGCTTTGACAGTATTGGGCGGCTGCGCTGCGGGATCGGCCGGATTAAGAGCAGTCGATTTGCGCGACCCCATGTATTTGCGCTCCGAGCGGACTATTCCGTTGACGTTTCCAAAAATTCAAATGGCGTTGTTCAAGCATCAGGCGGCTTGCGGTAGCGCGCCGCAGTTTTCCATGGATCCGCGTCAAACAGGTTATGCCACCTTGGTTGATCGGCCAGCGGGCGCTGATAATTTCGATCAAGCTATTTTGGTCGACTTAATCCAGTATCAAGAAACAATGATGGAAGAGTCGCGCACCAAGACCAAGGTCTACACCTATTACGCGGATACAGCGACCAAAAAACGCATTGATCAGGTTTTCGAGGCGATTGCGCATCCCGAAGTGTGTCCGGAAAACTAGCCGCTTTGAAGGGCTAAGTCGACACTTCTGAACAGTTGGCTGCCCACTCCAATAAAGCTCGAATCCCTGGATTGACCTGTGAGCGCACATACGACGGGATAAGGGCGTTGCCAAGTGTAGGAAAGTAATATGACGGTGGGGCGGTTGTGTGGTTGGCCAAGGTAAGGCGATCCTTCGTACCTTACCCTGGTAGGCGTTTAGAACGCCCAG
>NZ_JBEBUX010000060.1:0-23109 GCF_040393045.1 Pollutimonas bauzanensis
TCGTAGCCGCCTTCCCAAATGTGGATATCGCTGTGGCACACACCGGCGGCGCGCACCTGCAGGAGCACTTCTGTACCTTTCGGTTCAGGGGTTGGAATATCTTGCTGTAATAGGGGTTCGCGAAAATTGACAACGCAAAAGCATTTCATGAAAGGGCTCCTGTCAGGATTTTTTTACTAGGGGGCATTCGCTTTCAGCCAGTGGTACGAATAATTCGTTGCCGGGAATGGTGGCCAGAATCTTGTAGACATCATTGGAAGACTTGGATTCCGCAGGTTTTTTAACTTCAACCTGGTACATGTCCATGATGACTCGTCCATCTTCCGGGCGCACTCGGGCATTATTGATAAGTTGAGTCTGCACAGGCAGTTCGCGGATCTTGGCATTGACCTTCTCGTTATCGAAGGTGCCTGCGGCCTTGACCGCTTCCAGGTAGTGCATGGTAGAGACATACGATAAGGCCTGTACCATGGAGGGTGCCCGGGCGAAGCCGGTTTTTTCCTGCCAGCGTTTGGTCCATTCACGCGTGCCCTCATTGGCATCCCAGTAAAACGGGGTTGTGAATGTAAGCCCCTGGGCGTAGTTCAGGCCCATGCCGAAAACGTCATTGATGAACACCAGGAAGGTAAGCATCTTTTGCTTGCCGTTATTCAAGCCGAAATCTTGCGCTTGTTTTATTAGGTTGATCAGATCCCCGCCAGCGCTGGCCAAGCCGATAACGTCGGCTTGCGAGGATTGCGCCTGCAGCAGATATGAAGCGAAGTCGGAAGAGCCTAACGGGTGCCGTGTGCTACCCGCAAGTTTTCCGCCGTTGTCTTTTACGAAACGCGTGGCGGTTGATTCCATGGTCTTGCCGAAAACATAGTCGGTAGTAATGAAATACCAATTTTTCCCACCCGATTTCACGGTGCTTCCTACTACGGCATTGGCTAGCGCATAGGTATCCGGCGCCCATTGGGTACTTACGCTCGAGCATTGCTTGCCGCTGAAGTCTCCGGCAAAACCGCCGCTGATTAGTGCAACGCCTTTCTTTTCGACGGCTACGTGCATTGCTGCAAGCCCTGTGGAACTTGCTCCGCCGTCGACCACTGCCACCAGGTTCTGCGTATCGAACCAATTACGCACCATGGTCGAGGCTACATCCACTTTGTTTTGACTATCTCCGCCGATGACTTCTATTTTCTTGCCTAATACCGAGCCGCCGAAGTCTTCCACCGCCATGCGGGTGGCGATTTCAGAGCCTAATCCGCCCAAGTCGGAATAAATGCCCGACCTGTCGTTGGATACCCCGATACGAACAACGTCAGTCGCCTGCGCTGCCGCTTGGCTCGATAGCAGGGCGAGTGCGCCTGCCAAAGCTGAAAATCTGAACTTCATAAACTTCATGTTGTGTCCCCTCTGTTTTTTTATGGATACCAGCCGCTTCTGTGTTGGTTACATGTCGTTAGTCAGTGTGTGTAGTTCCTTTTTAAGCACTTTTCCAATGGAGCTTCTGGGCAACTGGTCTAGAAAGCACAGCTTTTTGATGCGCTGCATTTTGCCTAGCCTGGCGTTAACCCAGTCCAGCAGATCCGTTTCCGTCAGGTGTTCACCGCTATTCACGACAACAAATGCCACTGGGATTTCCCCCCACTCTTCCGAATGCATGCCAACCACCGCCGCTTCCAGAACGTTGTCGTGTTGGTGCAGCTCGGCCTCAAGATCGCTGGGGTAAATATTGAAGCCCCCCGAAATTATCATTTCTTTGCGCCTGGCCATCAAAACAAAGAAGCCGTCTTCGTCGAATTTCCCGATATCGCCCGACTTTAGAAAACGCTTTCCCTCTGGGGAAAACCATTCAATTTCTTTGCTTAACGCGTCTTGGTTTTTGTAGCCCAGCATCATGGCTATGGAATGGCCTGCAACCTCGCCCACCTGTCCTGGCGCCACTTCGTTGCCTTGTTCATCCAGAAGCTTCATTTCGCTTTCGGGACTTGGCTTGCCCACCGTGTGTAATTTGTCGGGATACTTGTGCGCTTCCAGCACGAAAACACCCCCGCCTTCCGTCATGCCGAAGGTTTCAATCAAGTCGCCGGGCCAACGGGCAATCAGGGCTTGCTTAAGCGCTTTTGAAAATGGCGCACTGGTGCAAAATTTTTGCCTGAATGAGGAAAGGTCATAAGTATCGAAGTCGGGGAAGTTCATGAAGCGCTGATACTGAACAGGAACCAGCATGGTATGCGTGGCTTTATGCGTTTGCGCCAGTTCAAGATAAGACCGCACATCGAACTTTTTCATGACCACCGTCGTCGCACCGCGAGTCAGGGCCGCGTATAGCGCGACCAGGGTAGTGTTTGAATAGAGCGGCGTGGAGCTTAGTAATGTGGAGTCGCAATCGATTCCTGTCATGCGGCGGCTGCTGTGCACCCATCTCATGGCAACGGGATGCACAATGCCCTTTGGCACGCCCGTGGTCCCGGATGAATAGATGATATTGATGGGATCGCAAGCTTGGGGGGCAGGCCTGGTGTATTCGGATGCCTCGTCTGAAAGCCAATGCCGCCATGCTTGCGCCGGGCTATCCAGGCATACTGTTTTCAGGCCGTGACCGTCCAGCATGGTTTCCAACAAGGGCGCCGTACTGGTATCAATAAAAGTTAGTGTCGGCGCGGCGTCGAGCATCATGGCTTCAAGGGCCTTTGCGCTCGCGCTGGGGGACATGGGCGCAATGACAGCCCCGTACCGGATCGCACCAAAAAATACGGCCAAGTATTCAAGACTGGTCGCAGCACAAATGGCGACGACGTCACCTACTTGTAAATCGTTTTTTTTGAACGTGTGGGCAACCTGGTTGAGCAGGGCATCGAACTGCCTGTATGAAATGACTTCTTCATCAATGATCAGCGCCGGATGATCCGGCCTGATCTTTGCATGCAGCCTTATGCCGTCGGTGACCAGCGCTGACTCGCGGGCGAGTAATTGCTCCAGGGTTTCTATTGTCATGGCGTTGCTTATTGCTTAAAAAGCGATAGTGTATGGCTTTAACCCTAGGCGTCAATCCAGTTTTACGCCGGCGGCACGGATGACATCGCCCCAGCGTTTGGTTTCGCTGCGAATGTAGGCGTCATATTCAGCGGGGGAAGACCCTAATGCCTGTGCGCCCTGCGCTTCAAGCTGTTTGCGCATCGTATCTGTCTTCAGTGCTGTGCGGATTTCGGCATTCAGCTTGTCGATAATCGCGGGTGGGGTGCCTGCGGGAACGACAATGCCTTGCCATGCTCCCATTTCAAATCCAGGAATGACTTCTTCAGCCGCAGTGGGTACGTCGGGCAGCGTAGCGCTGCGTTCTTTGCTGGTAACGGCCAGCGCTTTGACCCGGTTTTCGCTGATGAATGGCAAGGAGTCATTCAGGGTGTTGGTCATGAACTGGACTTGCCCGCCGACCAGGTCGGTCATGGCGGGCGCGCTGCCACGATAAGGGATGTGCTGCGCGTCGATTCCTGTTGACTGGTTAAACAGGAATGCGCCCAAATGCGTGACGTTGCCCGCGCCAGCCGAACCATAGGAAAGCTTGCCGGGATTTTTCCTGGCATAGTCGATAAATTCTTTGACTGTATTGACCGGTACGGATGGGTGGGTCAGCAGCACTAGCGGGATAACGGCCGTGGACGAAACGGCGTCGAAGTCTTTTTCCGGATTCAGGGCCAGCTTGGTGTACAGGTTGGGCGCCAGGGAAATGGATGAGGTGTTGTACAAAATCGTGTAGCCATCGGGCTTGGCTTTGGCCGCGGCCGTCATCCCGATAGTGGCATTTGCACCGGCCTTGTTCTCGACGACGACAGTCTGGCCCAACTGCTGGGAAAGTTGCGACGCCATCAGGCGAGCCACCAGGTCAGTCGGACCGCCAGGCGGGAAGGGGACTATCATCGTAATGGGACGATCAGGCCAAGTGGCGGCCTGGGCGGTAACGGTCATTGCCAGTGGAAGCGCGAGCAAGGCTGTGACGATATTTCTACGTACGGTATTCATTGTTGTCTCCTTTATTTATTGTTTTGATGATGACGCGTTTTAATCCGGTCTTCCTGCCAGCATGCGTGTCGCGGTATAGGTAATCACATCTTTCCCATCCTGGTTCTTGACGTCGATACGGGAAGTGACTATCGCCCGGTTATGTTTCGAGGTCGGGCGCAGCGCAGTAATTTCGATTTCGGCCCAGACCGTATCGCCAACGATGACCGGCGCCAGCATTTTCTTATGGACCTCGAGCAATGCGAGGCCTGTTCCCTGAACCATGCCTTGCATGATCAACCCTTCGATCAAACCATAGGTCAGGGCGCCGGGGACAGGCCGTCCTTTCATGGCGCCATGCTCGAAAGTGGTATCGATAAAGATGGTTTCCAGCATACCGGTGACGCTGACGAAATTGACGACGTCGGTTTCCGTAATGGTGCGCCGGAATGTTTTGAAGCGCTGGCCTACGGACAGTTCTTGCCAATAATATCCGCGGCCGAGAGTGGGTAGGTTATTGTTCATCGGTGTTCCCTTTCAATGGGTCTGTGTCAGTGATTGGCGCTGGGCCTATAGCGGCTTTGCTTGCCTTCATGGCGGTAATCTGTGTCTCCGATAGGCCGGCCTGAGACAATATTTCCCAGGTGTGTTCGCCCAGGCGGGGCGGCATGGCGGGTTCGACGTTGCCTTGCTCCATACGAACGGGGCTGCGTGTGAATCGATAGGTTTTTTGTTCTGTATCCGGTATGTCCACAAAAAAATCCACGCTTTGCAAGTGCGGGTCTTGTTCAAGGTCGTCCAGCGAATTCATGCGCGTTGCCGGTATTTCCTGTTGCGCGCAAAACTCGAGCCAGTCTTCGGTAGAGCGCTGCAGCATGATGGTGCCCACCAGTTCGTACAGTTCGCCGATGTGGCGTGTGCGCGCGGCGATATCGGTAAAGCGCGGATCGGCGGCGATCGCCGGATTGCCGCTGCCTTCGAAGAAGCGTTTCCAGTGGTTGTCGGTATAAGGCAGGATGCAGACATAGCCGTCCGCCGTTTGATAGGGTTTGCGCCAGGGGGTAAGCGTGCGGGGGTAGCCCGCTGGTTCGTTTGCATCGACAAGGTGGCGGCCGTAAAAGTGCTCGACCAGCATATAGGATGTCATGGATTCGAACATCGGCACTTCGACGAATTGTCCCTGTCCAGTGCGTTCGCGCTGAAAAAGCGCAGCCAATATGGCGTGGGCCGCGATCAATCCGCAAGTTTTATCGGCGGCGATGGTGGGCAGGTAGCGGGGCGTTCCGGTTTGCCGCGCCATGATGTCAGCGACACCGCTTAGCCCCTGGATGGTGTCATCATAGGCGGGCTGGCCCTGGTATGCGCCGCCGTTTCCGAAGCCGTGCAGCCCTGCGTAAATAAGCCGTGGGTTGCGGGCGCGCAAGGTATCGGGATCCAGGCCCAGGAGCGCCATTTTCTGCGGCCGCACGCTGTGCATGAAAACATCGGCTTGATCGACCAGCGTAAGCAGCGCGTCGCGCGCGGCGGCTTGTTTAAGGTCCAGCACAAGACTGCGCTTGTTTCGATTGATACCAAGAAATATTGCGGACAGCCCAGGCTCGAAGGCCGGGCCTGTATGGCGCGTGGAGTCGCCGCTGGGCGCTTCGATCTTGACGACATCGGCGCCATAATCGGCCAGTATCTGCGACGCATAAGGGCCGAAAACGACCGTTGTCAGGTCGAGTACGCGGATGCTGCCCAAGGCAGCGGAGGGGGGAGTATTTGTCTTCATGGCATGAAGAGTCTATTCTTGGCTCCCGATAACGGTCTAATATTGTTTATCTATCAAGCGATAATAAAAAAGCATGGCTATTACCCTTCGTCAATTCCAGCAGTTTATTACCATTGCCCAGTTTGGCAGCTATCGGCAGGCTGCCGAACAGCTTTTTATTGCACAGCCTGCTTTGTCTGTGTCGATACAGAAGCTGGAAAGCGAGGTTGGTGCTCAGTTGCTGGAGCGTGGCGCAAAAGGGGTGACCTTGACGCCTGCGGGCCAAGCTTTGATGAAAGACGCGCAAGCCGCTCTTTTTTATGCTGACCAAGCTTGCCGTTCGGCCCGCTTGGTTGCTCTAGGGGAATGGGGTACGTTGCGACTGGGGTTCGTCGGGTCGGCAACCTATACCTTGCTGCCATTGTGTGTTCCGGCTTTTCGCAGCAAGCATCCCGATGTGAAGGTCGAGCTGCGAGAGGACAGCACAATAGGCCTGATCAATCTGGTGCGCAATCACGAAATTGATGCGGCTGTCGTCAGGGGGCCGATTGCAGACGACCCGGCCATCGAGGCGTGGGTGCTCGAACACGATGATCTCATGTTGGCCGTACCGGCCGGTCATCCGCTGGCGGCCCGCGAGAAAATCGCCCTGCGCGAATGTCGTAACGAAGACTTTGTGCTGTATGCGTCTACGGCGGTGCCCGGTCTGCATGGCGAAGCCCTGTCTTTGTGCCATAAAGCGGGGTTCACACCCCGTGTCAGCCAGGAGGCCATTCAGGTGCAAACCCAGCTGAGCCTGGTGGCAAGCGGGATGGGGATAGCACTTGTGCCAGCGGTGACCAGGTCTTATTCACCCCAACATGTCCATTTCATCAAACTCACCGATACGGCTGCGCACAAATGCTTGTCCTTGTCGCTGGTGGCTTGCCGAGATACACCGTCAATGCTGGTGACCCGCCTGCGCGATACGATACTTGAGCTGGTTGCGCGATAAAAGGCAGGCGGCTGCTATGGCGTATTTCCGCTCAGGTCATGGCGTGCCGGCTTTTTTCTCTGACCGTTTCTTCATGAAGGTCTCGACCGCCTTGGCGTGATCGGCGGTTTTGTGCGCAATGGCTTGAAAACCCGCCGACATTTCCAGCAGCGTGTCGAGCCGGCTATGTTGGCCTTCATGCAGCAAGCGCTTGCTCATTCTTACCGCTGCAGGGGGATTCGCAGCAATACGCAGCGCCATTTTGCGGCATTCCTCCAGTAGCGAGTCGGGCGCGACAGCTTTGGATATCAGTCCCCAAGCCAAGGCTTGTTGCGCATCGATCGGGTCGCCTGTAAGTGTCATTTCAGCGGCACGAGACATACCGATAAGACGAGGCAGGAACCAGGCGCCCCCATCCCCGGGGATAAGGCCGAGCTTGACGAAGCTCTCCGCGAAAATCGCATGTTCTGCAGCGATACGAATATCGCACATGCAGGCAAGGTCGAACCCCGCTCCGATGGCCGGACCGTTTATTGCGGCAATAGTCGGTACTTCCAGTTTCTGCAGGGCAAGGGGCAGTCGTTGTATGCCTTGTTGATACTCATGGCGTAGTGTCACGCTGTCAACGTCCGGTTGAAGCTGCCGCTGCATTTCCGGAATGCTGCCGCCAGAAGAAAAGGCCTTGCCCGCCCCGGTAATGATGACAACACGGACCGTTGGATCGGCTTCGATGCGTTGAAAGGCTGCCAGGAATTCTTTGACCAGATTGTTGCCGGTCAGGGCATTGCGGGTTTCCTGATGATCCATGGTCAAAAGCACGATGCCGTGCTCGTCTTGAGCGAAATGCAGTGTCTGGTTCATTGTTTGTCTCGTTAAATTATGCGGGCCAGTGCGTTTACGCTGATTCCTGGCCGTGCAGGGTATGCATAAAGAATAGAAGGGCTGAGCCATTCAATCCAATATTATTTTTGTCAGCAATGATAACGAAAGCGTATCGGGTTTGAAGAAAATAATATTAGACACGCAGGGGCGCAGGCTGGATAGTATCGGCAGGAATTCCTAAATTGCGCCGCCGACACCGATACAAGGACTGCATGCGAAGATGATAGATACGCTAGAACTGACTGAAATCCCGAAGGAAGACGAGGCATTGCGTACGGAAATCCGTGCGTTCCTGAATGAGGCCGTCGGGTCAATGCCGCCAGACATCCGCGCGCGATCCTGGCTGGGGTTCGATGCCGACTTCAGCCGCCGGCTGGCCGACCGAGGATGGGTGGGGTTGACCTTGCCTGTTGAATATGGCGGCGCTGGCAAAGGGCCCTTCGCGAGGTTCGTGATGTCGGAAGAATTGTTGGGCGCGGGCGCTCCCGTTTCCGCGCACTGGATTGCCGATCGTCAAAGTGGCCCCTTGATCCTGAAGTATGGAACCGAAGCGCAAAAACTGTTTTATTTGCCGCGCATTTGCAAAGCGCAGGCGTTCTTTTGTATTGGGATGAGCGAGCCTAATTCGGGCTCTGACCTTGCAAGCATTCGGACTCGGGCGGTGCCTTCTCCTGGCGGCTGGCTGCTGAACGGCAGCAAGATTTGGACGACGAATGCCCAGCACTCGCAATATATGATTGCGCTGGTGCGCACTTCGGGCGAGACCGCCGACAGATACAAAGGCTTATCGCAGATCATTATCGATTTGAGCCTGCCAGGCGTAACTGTGCGTCCGATCAAAGACCTGGCCGGAGACGAGCACTTCTCGGAAGTGTTTTTCGAGAATGTCTTGTGTCCTGAGGATGCCTTGATAGGCATCGAGGGCAATGGTTGGGCTCAGGTGAATGCCGAGCTTGCCTTCGAGCGCAGCGGACCTGAACGTTTGTATTCCAGTGTGGTCCTGGTGGAGGGCTGGTTGCAGCACTGCCGGCAAATTGGCGTTGCAGACACTGCGACTGCTGCAACGCTCGGCCAGATCGTTTCGTGGCTGGCTGTGTTGCGGGCACTGTCGATTTCACTAGCCGGCAAGCTGGCTCGCGGGGAAAGTCCCGCTCTCGAGGCCAGCCTTGTCAAAGATCTGGGGACGGAAATAGAACAGGCCATCCCGCGGCTGATTGGCGACGTCCTGGCGTCATCTCCCGACACGCCTGTTCCCGCATCGTTGCGCAAAACACTGGTCTATCTTGAGCAGATGGCGCCCTCGTTTTCATTGCGCGGCGGTACGCGTGAAATTCTGCGAGGCATTATCGCCCGCGGCCTGGGGTTACGGTAAGGAATAGTGATGGATAATTTGTTTTCCGAATCGGTCGAGCGACTGTTCTCTCAAGTCGCCACGCCGGTGGCAATACGCGCTATTGAACAAGGCGCCAGTACCAACGCTATGTGGCAAGAGCTTGAGCAGTCTGGATACCTCGATGCATTAGTCCCGGAAGCCCAAGATGGGGCCGGACTGACCTTGGCTCAGGTGTTCCCGATGTTGCTATCAGCGGGCAAGCACGCAGTGCCGCTGCCTTTCGCGCAAACCATGCTGGCGCGTGCCTGGCTCACAGCTGCAGGAGTGGTGCCGCCATCAGGTGCGATCACCATTGCCGGGCTGGAGGCGTCGCTGCTACAAAACGGCGCCATCCAGGCCGACACCGTGCCTTTCGGTTGGGTTTCCCAATGGGTATTGGCCGATCTCGGCGATTATGCGGCTTTGTTACCGGTGGCTGACGCAGATAGCGAGCACGCTGGGGGGTACGGTAGCTTATGCGCCACATTACGATGGAATGAATGGCCGGCTACAGCGGTAAAAATTCCGTTGGGTTCACCATTGTCGCTGCCGGACCTTGCCGTACTGGCCGCCGCAGCCCTGGCTTCATTGATGGCGGGTGCGGCAGACCGCGTTCTTGCCTTGACGTTGGATTATGCGAATCAGCGCAGCCAGTTTGGCAAGCATATAGGCAAGTTTCAAGCTGTCCAGAGTCAGATCAGTGTCATGGCGGAACGAACCTGGGCTTGCCGCATGGCGGCGCAATTGGCATGCCAGGGAAAGGCCTGGGCTCCACAGCTTTTGTTGGCGGCAGTAGGTAAAAGCCGCTGCAGTGAGGCGGCCGCCATCATTGCCGATATCGGGCATGCAGTGCATGGCGCTATCGGCGTTACCCAAGAGTACGATTTGCAGTTGTACACGCGCAGATTGCGGGAGTGGCGTTTGTGCGGCGGCGGGGAAACGTATTGGGCCAGCCGTATCGGTGCGCAGCTATTGCATCATTCTGATAAATCGGCTTTGGCGTTTATCTGCGATGAGCTTTCTGCTGGAAGTCAGTGAAAGTGGGTAGGCTAGTGTAGGCCGGTGGTGGCCCAGGTCGCCCCCTGCCAGATAAGCAGTTCGGCCAAACCCTTGGCTTCTTCGACGCTCAAACCCTGTTCCATCATTGTGAATACAGAAAAATCAAAGCCAGAGGCTGGCGTCATTTGCCAGCTGTTGCCATTGCTTTCCAGTTCAAGCCCGGAGCAATGCATAACATTGCCATTGGGCAGCCTCGTCCAGATACTGTTTTGTGTTGTTGGCAATTCAGTCTCCAAGGTTTTATCTCTCTTGATGATGGTAAGCGCAGGAAGACTTTGCCATCTGAAATCTGCTAAGTGTGAGGCAGCGACAGTGAGTGCTTGGTCTATGATAATGCATAGTTTATCGTAGTTTAATCAATTTTTTGCATATTGAAAGCTTAAATAATGTCAATTTTTCAATCTTATTAGTTGTTTAATAAGGGTTTTCGATTGGAAACAGGCGTGCTTACGTGTAATCCCTGGCGGCGTCGGGTTGTGACCCACAAACTGTTGTAGCATTGGGTAAAAACCTAGAATCAATTAAAAAGGGGGACACAATGACGACAGCATTCATGCAGGCGGTCGATTTACGCAGCGCCGACGCACGGATGTCCGGAGCCTTGCAGCCCATTGACGCAGAACAAACCGAGATCCAGGACCAGGGCTTTACGTTTACCGTACGCTGGCTTTCATCCTTGTCGGCAAAAGATGCTGCCAAAGTAGCCATGCCCGGTGGTCCTCGCGACCCTGATTTCAACCCTTTTTTGTCGCCTGATCCAGCCCTTACCGTGGGGCCGATTGGCGATCGGCATGTTGCCATACTGAACAAGTTTCCCGTGTGCGATCGCCATTTGGTGCTTGCACGGCAACAATTTGAAGAACAACTGACGCCGCTTGCGCTGGAAGACTTCTCGGCGCTTTCACTCATCATGTCTGAATCCGGCGGGCTTGGTTTTTACAACGGCGGGCCCCAAGCCGGCGCCAGCCAGCGACACAAACATGTGCAATGGATACCCAATGCCAAAGGGAATGCCAGTTTGCGTTTTTTCGTATCGGGATTGCCGGGTGGTTTGCCGGAGCAGGCCGTTGCGGTTCATCCCCGCCTTCCCATCAAACATGTCTTTGTGCGCGTGCGTTGCGGGCTGGGTACGGCAACACACGCATCGGCGTCAAGCCTGCATCAGGCTTTTGGACTGGCGTGTCGCACATTGGGCCTGACGACCGACGAAAATGGTTTGCTCTCGCCATTCAACATGCTTGCCGATAATGGCTGGCTGCTGGTTGTGCCGCGCAGTCGGGAACATGCACATGAGGTCTCGGTCAATGCGTTGTCTTATGGTGGCACGTTATATGTGCGCCATCCCGAACAAGTCGATGCCATCCGCCGAGTCGGGCCGCTAGCCGTTCTGGCCCAGGCGGCTTATTCCTGACCTGCTTTAGTCCAGCGATAACAAGGTGTTAGCTTGACGCTTCGGTTGCAGATACTTCAGACTTGCAGCAAATATGGCTGTTCTAGCGTGAACATGGCGCTTTCGCGCGCTGGCTTATGATTCTCAAGGTAATCGACGAGCTCAGCAGTCGTCGAGGCGCGGGTCAGCATCAAGCAGCTTACTTGGGCATCAACGACCTGCGTGGCATGCCAACAGCCGGTGTGCATGCATATGCCGTTCCCTGGAGCGATATAAAACGCTTTCAAGGTGGCTGGGTCGGGTCGTAGGCCAGATGCGTCGCTTAGGGCGACAACATGAATTACGCCTAGTGGCCCCAATGGCACTATTGCCTGTTCCGTCAGCCAATGTACTTCCAGTGCATTGACCGTTCTATCGTTCTTTCGATAATTGACCCAGAGCACTTCAGGTTTGCCTTGGTCGCCACAGTCAAAAAAATGTTGATGCCAGAAATCGGTTGCGGAATTCGTGAATGAAGGCGAGTCGTTGCCATAGGGGCGGCCCCATACCGCTCCGTAGGGGGAAAAGGCGGCAACGTCGAGCGGTTCTACCGGTAGGTGTGCCGGACTCATAATGCGGCTATTGTTTGTGCTACGGCTGCGGTAAGCTTTTTCCCATAAGGCACATGCAAGAATTCATTTGGCCCATGGGCATTCGATTGCGGCCCAAGTACACCGCAGACCATGAACTGCGCTTTAGGGAAGCCGGATTGCAGCAAACTCATTAAGGGGATGGTGCCGCCTTGCCCGATGTAACCGCAGGGGGCGTCATAGTATTGCCGAGAGGCGGCATCCAGCGCCGCAGTTAACCATGGAGCGGATTCTGGCGCGTTCCAGCCAGTCGCTGCGCCTTGATCGGGCTTAAATGTCACTTTTGCGTTGTAGGGGGCGTCGGATTCCAGCAGCGACTTCAATTCTTGCACTGCAGCAACCGCATCAATGAGGGGCGGCAAGCGCAGTGACAGCTTGAATGCCGTGCGTGGTCGCAACACATTGCCTGCGCTGCTGAGCGGTGGCAGCCCTTCGGCTCCAGTGACGGACAACGTAGGCTTCCACGTGCGATTTAGCAGCGCAGTTTCGGGGTCGGTGGTCATGGGCAATACGAACCCGCCCTCGGCCCCGCAGCTCCAGGGGAAACGGCGCCAGACTTCATCACCGAGGATTTTGGCCGTTGCACGTACTTGTTCGATACGGGTTGCGGGGACTTCGCAGTGAAAGCTTTGCGGCAGCAAGCGGCCGCTGGCGCTGTCTTCCAGCCGGTCAAGCAGATGCCGCAAAATGCGGAAACTGGATGGCACCACTCCGCTGGAGTCGCCTGAATGCACGCCTTCATCCAGCACTTGTACTTCCAGTGTGCCTGCCACCAATCCACGCAATGAGGTCGTCATCCAGAGCTGGTCGTAATTGCCAGCGCCCGAATCAAGGCAAACTACAAGGGCCACATTTCCCAATTTTTCGCGTAATGCGTCCACATAAGGCAGCAGGTCGTAGCTACCTGACTCTTCACAGGTCTCGATCAGGCCCACGCAACGGGGTCGGGGGATACCTTGCTTATCGAGCGCCATAATAGCTGTCAGCGATGCATAGACCGCATAGCCGTCATCGGCTCCGCCGCGGCCGTAAAGCTTATCGTTTTCGTATTTTGGCGTCCAAGGCCCCAGATCGGAGCGCCAGCCGCTGAATTCAGGCTGCTTATCAAGATGGCCGTACATAAGTACCGTATCGCCATTGTCACTACGAGTTGCCGGCGCATCGAAATAGATAACGGGGGTGCGGCCAGGCAGGCGGACAACCTCGAGGGTCAGACGCGAGACTTTTTGGGCCTCGACCCATTGCGCCGCGTCGCTTACGACGCGGTCGATATAACCATTCTTGGCCCAATCGGCGTCGAATGCTGGGCTTTTCGCCGGAATGGCAATGTAGTCCACAAGAGCCGGAATGATTTCGCGGTCCCATTTTTCGTCTACGTAAGCCTGCAAGGCATGAGGATCAAGTACAGGCGGTAAGGCGGTGTCGGGGATGCGTGCATTCATGGCGATTTCCTGGCAGGTGCGGATGCATTGATTCTACGCCGATGAGTCCTCGACGCGCCACTACCAAGCGGTTGTATAGGCGCCGGGGAATGTTTTTTCGACGAATTGTTTTGTCTCTTCGGATTGATACGCTTTGACGAAACGGGCGATGCGGGGATCAGCTTTATTGTCTTCCCGTGCCGCAATGACGACGACGGCAAACTCGGCATCCTGGGTTTCAAGCGCCAGGGAATCCTTCGTAGGAGACAGGCCTGCCGGTATGGCGTAGGCCGAATTTACCGCTGCGGCGTCCACATCCGCCAGCGAGTGGGGCAACTGGGCTGCTTCAATCTCGACGAACTTCAGTTTCTTTGGATTTTCGGCGATATCAAACAATGATGCAGTCACGGTGATGCCTGGCTTGAGCTCGATCAGTTTTGCGGCCTGCAATACCAGTAGGGCGCGGGCACCGTTGGTTGGATCATTGGGAATGGCGATGCGCGCGCCATCCGGCAGGTCGGCCAAGGACTTGTGCCGCTTGGAATAGATTCCCATTTGCTGAACTACGGCATTGGCGACGGGTGTCAGCTTATAGCCTCGCGCGCTGTTTTGGGATTCCAGAAACGGGCGGTGTTGATAAATGTTGATGTCCAGATCGCCAGCATCGAGCGCTGCGTTGGGCTGGATGAAATCGCTGAATTCGATCAGTTTTACTTGCAAGCCATGTTTTTCGGCAAGCTGTTTCACCACCTCGCCAATCTGGGCATGAGGCCCTGCCGTGACGCCTACGCGCAAAGGCTGCTCTTGGGCTACCGCCGGGGCGGCGACTAGCGTAATTGCAACCGTGGCGGCTGCTACAGCTTGGCGCAATTGATAAAACGGACTGCGAGATGATGTATGCATGAAATACTCTTTAAACATTGAGCGCGGTGGAAAACTTCCCTGCCGCAGGAAACAGTAGCCTGGCATTTTAGGCGTGAACTGTTTAATACTTAAAGATATAAATTATCATTTATTTAGATTTAAAAGAAATATAGTACGGATTACACTGACGGTCACCTCGGTATGCGCCGCTATCCATCCTCGTCTTACCTATTTTTCTTTTATGTCCGCAATTCCTGAACTCCATCGCTACACGGTAGACCTGTTGGCCGATAATCACGCCGCGATCGATGCCGATCTGCCTTCTTTGCTTGAGCTCTTGTTTAGCCGCAGCGCCAGTGAAGACTGGCACAAGGCAGGTACCTTCAAGCACCATTTGCTGGGAGTCTATCGCAGCCTTGCCTTGTGGGATCAACCGCGCGAGGTACGCTTGCTGGGTTTGTTCCACAGCGTTTACGGCAACGAGTATGTCAACCTGACATTGTTCGACCGCGAGCGTGAACGCGATACCTTGCGCGCTGCGTTGGGAGAAGAAGCCGAGTCTTGGGTCAGCCTTTTTTGCGCCATGCCACGGACCCGCTTTGTGCAAGCGATTCTTGAAGGGCAGGGCATTGACGGGCAAGGACTTGAGCTGGCTGATGACAAGGGCCGGATAGTTCGACTGACGCCCAGGCAAGTTGCCGCTTTTATTGTCGTGACGGTCGCCGATGTCGGAGAGCAATGGCATAGTTGGCAGGACGAGATATTTTCCGGCTACCCCTACCAGCAACGTCGCGATTTGGCGCCGCATTGGGCCGCGTCCTTATGGCCAGGCCCTTTGAAACCGCCGGCGAATATTCTGAATAGACTGTCAAGGCTGTTGCATGCGCTGCACTCGCTTCCCGCCACCACCGGAATTCCTATTCCTCCGGCTTTCGACCAAGGCAGGGGCGTCATTCAGGCCAAGAATGAAGCGGCTGCCTCGGCTCTCTATTGGCAGGTGATTACGCGGATGCAACCGCTGACTGAAAGCCAGACCGCCCGGCATTTGCTCGAGTCAGCGATTGATAATAATCCCTGGGTGGGTGAGCCCCGCTTGCTGCTGGCGCAATTGGCGATGACTCAAGGTGATTGGACAACCGCCGAGGCACAATCTTTGGCGGGTTTACATGCCTTGCAGGCTTGGGGCACTGCATGGGATAAGCGGATTGCATGGGAAGGCTGGATCGCCTGGGCCCGCATACTGTTGCAGAGTGCGCGGAAACGCAAGTGGCCCGACAGCCTTGGCGCCCTAAATGGGCTGGGTCTGGTCGAATAGCCCTTACGATATACCAGCGCTGAGTAGGCTTATTCTGGCCAGTTGGGGTTATTGTGGGCATACTCAAGGGCCTTACCACAACGAATAAGGCCTTTAAGATGCTAGTTTCATGACGGCGCCGGGTTATAGAACCAGGCAAGAGCGTATCGCGATATCCGGAGTCCCTGACTTGGTCATCCGTTCTTTGCTTGACCATCAACAGTTCTACGATCCGACCGGTGCGGCAGAGCGCCTGGGCATATGTTCCGCCTCCTGGCCTTTATTTGGCCTTTTGTGGCCTTCCAGCGTGCGGTTGGCCGAGCAGTTTGCGCAAAGGCCTGTTTGCCCCGATGAACGAATACTCGAAATTGGCTGCGGGCTGGCGTTAGCCAGTCTTGTCGGGCACAGGCAAGGCGCGCGCATCACAGCCAGCGATCGCCATCCGCTGGCCGAGGCATTTCTCGAAGAAAATGCCAGCCTGAATGACTTGACGTCAGTACAGTACCGACACGGCCAATGGGGGGCCACCAGCAAGCCGAGCCTGGAGGACATAGGGGCAGAGCACCTTTCCGCTCGTTATGATTTGGTCATTGGCAGCGATTTGCTCTACGAACGCGATACTCCGGAAATGTTGGCCAGCTTTATTGACGACCATGCGACCGCGAGCGCCGAAGTCTGGATGGTGGATCCCGACCGAGGGCACCGGTCCGCTTTCAATCGCCATATGGCGACGTATGGTTTCCAGCTCATGCGCGATACACGGCTGGGTCGATCCTTGCCGTCGGCGGTAGCGGCTCAGGACTATAAGGGTCGATTGCTGGTCTATCGACGTCAACCTTAGCCGGACTCTCGGGCGCAGTCCGAGTCGTCTACAATGGCCCGTGGCATCTTTTAGCCTTACGGCGCGCGCCACAGCGCGCCATTCCGACTGGCCAGCAATGACTGAATCCGTACGCTTAAGCAAATACCTCGCCGACCGATTTTCCTGTTCACGCCGCGAGGCCGAGAACTATGTGCAAGGCGGTTGGGTTCGGGTAGATGGGCAAATCATTGAAGAACCGGGCTTGCGTATCGAACCCCATCAAAAGGTCGAGCTGGCCACGAATGCCCGTTCGGAAGATCATAAGCCCGTTACTATTTTGTTGAATAAACCTGAGGGCTACGGCACAGGGTCAGGGGGGCGGCCGGCCGGAGGACTCATCACCGCAGAAAACCAGGCGCAGGATGACCGTTCCGATCGGCATTTAGTGAAAATGGATCTTAAAGACCTGAACCTGCTTATGCCGCTGGGTACGGATACCTGCGGGCTGATCGTCTTTACACAAGAGTACGGCATCGCCCGCAAGCTGACAGACGATAGCGCCAAAATCGAACAAGAATACGTTGTAGAGGTGGTCGGTGAACTGTCGGCCAGCGGATTGAAACAGTTAAATCATGGGCTGTCGTGGCGTGGCGCGCCTGTGGCGCCCATGAAGGTCAGTTGGCAGAGCGATACCCGCCTGCGATTTGCGCTCAAGAACCCGCAGCCTGGCTTGATTGCCGATATGTGTCGGCAAGTTGGTTTAACAGTAGTCAGCATCAAGCGTATACGCATTGGCCGGTTGCCCATGGCCGGCCTGCCCAGCGGCCAATGGCGGTACCTTTTGGGTTACGAACGTTTCTAGCAGGTTTACTTGCCGGCCGCGTCAGTGGCCTTTTTCCAGGCGCCGATCACCGTCTCGTATTCGGCGGCAGCTTTCATTGGGTCAGTCGCCTCAACCTTGATGTCTTGAAGGTTAGGCAGCTTCGTCAGCTTTGCCACATCAATATCGGAACGGGTAGGGCGGCGGAAATTCTGTTCCAGCTCTGCCTCTTGGACTGCCTTGGAAAGCAGCACATCGTATAGCGCATGGGCAGATGCAGCGCCATTTTTCGGGTTTTTGATGACAGCAACGGCTTCCGGCGCGACGAATGCGCCTTCACTGGGGTAGACGATGCGAACCTCTTTTTGTCCGCCCGCGATATACGCGTAGGCAGCATATTCCATGGTGATGCCCAGGGCATACTCGCCATTGGCGACGCTTTTATAAATTTGAGCCGAGCTTTTCGAGATGTCGGCGTTGGCGACGAGTTTGTTGAAACCGTCTTGGCCGAACAGCTGATATAAGCCATACATTTGATCGTAAGTGCTGCCCGAGGTTGCCGGATCACCCACGATAAGCTTGCCTTTCCATTTTGGATCGAACAGATCGCTCCAGGTTTTAGGCGCTTCGGCGCCTTTTAGCTGCTTGTCATTAACCATGATGATCATGACATGCGCGTTGGTGCCGGCCCATAGATTGTTTGGTCCGATAAACCTTGGGTCAATGCCTTTGGCTTCGGGCGACTGGTAGGGCTCGAAGTTTTGTTTGAAAGCAGCCATGGTGCCAAAGCCTGCGCCCCATACGACGTCGCCCAAAGGATTCTTGGCTTCTGCTTCGATGCGCTTCATCAGCGCGCCAGTGCCCGACGTGACCTTCTGGATCTTCAGGTCAGGTGCGGATTTTTGGGCAATGTCCGTGGCCGTATCGATGGTTTGGACAGTGTTGGATGTGTAAACGACTGCATCTGCCGCATGGGATGCATGGCCCAGCATTAGAGCGGCGC
Source organism: Pollutimonas bauzanensis (assembly GCF_040393045.1). GTDB lineage: Bacteria > Pseudomonadota > Gammaproteobacteria > Burkholderiales > Burkholderiaceae_B > Pollutimonas > Pollutimonas bauzanensis_A. The sequence goes on from NZ_JBEBUX010000060.1 coordinate 18,247, forward strand.
CGCCTAGGGCGTAGGCCAGGTAACGCTGTACAAAGTATGAGCTTGGCATAAGTTTCCTTCAGGTAAGTGCTTAACGGCTGGAAAACAGATCGAGTTTCAAAAAACGCACGGCCAGGTATACGGGCACAATGATTACCACCATCAAGATAACGCCGTAAGCCGATGCCCTGGCCAGATAGCCGGCATCGATCTGGCGGAACATCTGGATGGGCATGGTTTCCATACCGCCGTAATACAGGACGATGGTCGCTGAAATTTCTGCCAGGGAAGTTACCCACATCAGGATGGCGGCGCCCAGTATGGCGGGCTTCATGACAGGTAACACGACTTTGAAAAAGCTGGCAATGGGTGATACCCCCAGATTGATTGAAGCTTCTTCTATAGAGTCGGGGATGCTGTACAGGGATGCCGAGGCGGAGCGGATGGAAAAAGGGACCTTGCGCACAAAGTAGGCCGACGCCATGATGACCCATGTGCCAGTCAAGACGATCATGCCACTGTTATAAGTATGGATCAGCGCGATGCCCAGTACCGTGCCCGATATCGCCAGCGGCAGCATGACGACATAATCCAGGGCACTGACCACCCACAGGCGCTTCTTGACGATAAGGTAACTGGCCACGGTGGCAAAACAGGTGCCAGCGATAGAGGCCACGCTGGCCAGCATTAGTGAGTTAATGATGGGCTCGGGGGCGTTGCGCAATGCGCGCTCCATATTTTCCAGGGTGAATGTGCCGTACTGCATGACAGGGCCACTGGCCTTGGTGAATGCTCCGATCAATACAATCACCGCCGGAATCATCGAGAAAGCCACGAATAGCATGGCGCTTAATGTCAGGATTACGGCGCCGAGTCCAGTTGCGCGAACCGCCAACGGAGCCCGGCCCTGTTGCATTTGATAGGTCTTGCGTTCGACGATGCGCTTTTGAATGAACAGCACGAAGCCAACCAGAACCACCGAAACAACGGCCAGCACGCTTTGCATGGTCGGGTTTCCGCCCATTTCCGACAGGAAGGTGGTGTAGGTCAGTGACGATAAGACGTCGACCCTGCCGCCGAGAATCATAGGGATGGAAAAATTATCGACAGCCAGCGTAAAGACGATCATTGCGTTGATCAGTAGTGCAGGAACCAACACGGGGATAGTGACCGTCATGGCGCGTCTGAAATTGCTTGCGCCCAGATTTACCGCTGCTTCTTCTATAGTGCCATCGATGGCTTTCAAGGCTGCCAGCATCCCTATGTAAACATAGGTGTAATCGTTCAGGATCAGCGTAAACGTCATCCCGAACCAGCCATAGAAATTGGGGAGGTCTATGCCGATGGATTCCAGCGCCAGCCTGGCAATGCCGTTATTCCCGAGCAGCATCAGCCAGGCTTGCGACACGACGATATCGGGCAATACGATGGTGGCTAGCGGCAATAGTGCCACCAGGGTTTTACCGGGGAAATCATAACGGGCCACAATATAGGCAAGCGGAGCGCCCAGCAACACCGTGCCCAGAGTCGATATTGCGCCTAGCCTTATCGTATTGAAAAAGGCTTCGACATAACGTGGGTTATCAAAAAATAACCTGAAGCCCTTCAGGCTGGCTTGCCCTGTTTGCGGGTCGATGGCGCTTTGATAAAACAGCGACGCCAGCGGCCACAGCACCAGCGCAACCAGTACCAGCAAGCAAAACAGCGCCGGTATAAACCAAGGAGACCAACGGCGCTTGGTGGCGTATTCCGTCATGATATTGCCTACGCTTCGACCAGCCGGCAATCCGGGCTGAAGCTAAGGAATACACGGTTGCCCGGGGAATAGGCCGGGTCGCTTGCAGCGGAGATATCGGCATTGATGATTCTTCCGTCGTCCAGGCGCAAGGCATAAGTTGCCTTGAAGCCCAAGTAGCGCCGGTACACGATTTCCGCCGGAACACGGCTAAAGTCGTCGCTCGCCTGGTCGTGCAGGCTTATGTGCTCAGGCCGTGCTGCTAACTGGCTTTTCTTGGTTGACGTCTGTCCGGACACCAAGGCTTGCCCGCCAGCGATGGTGACCAGGCTATTCTCGCCCTTGGATAGCAAGGTTTGCACCTCGATCAAGTTAGCTGCGCCAATAAAGTCGGCGGCATAAGCCGTTCTGGGCCGGGCATACAGGCCTTCAGGGGTGTCCAATTGATCGATCCGGCCATTGCGCAATAACGCGATGCGGTCGGACATCGACAGCGCCTCTTCTTGGTCGTGCGTCACGAAAATGGCGGTAATGTTGGCTTCCTGCTGCAACTGCCGAATGACATCGCGCATTTGTATGCGCAGCTTCGCGTCCAGATTGGATAATGGCTCATCCATTAGCAAGACGCGCGGTTCGATCACCAGGGCGCGAGCCAGTGCCACCCGTTGGCGTTGGCCGCCGGACAGCTCGCCAGGCGTGCGTTTTGCCAAATGGCCGAGTTCGACGCGATCAAGCAAGTGTTCGACTTTTTGTTTTATTTGCGCGCCCGAGAATTTACGCACCCGCAGGCCATAGGCCACATTGTCGAAAACGGTTTTGTCGGGAAACAGGGCATAGTCCTGAAAGACCATGCCGGTGTCGCGCTTATGCGCCGGTAAATAAGTGATGTCTTGATCATCAAGCAGGATACGGCCCGCGTCCGGAGTGATGAACCCCGCGATCATACGCAGTAAGGTGGTCTTTCCGCAGCCGCTGGGGCCGAGCAATGTGAAGAACTCGCCATGAGCGATTTGCAGACTCAAGCCGTCAATAATGGTTGCGTCACCGTAGCGTTTGACAACGCCGTCTACCGTTATTTTTGCCATGGGTTACTCGACGCTCAGGATGACTGGAAACGATTAAAGATGTCGGGATTGTGACAGAAATAAAACGATAATTGTCAAATCCGACGACGCAGTCCATACACGACAGTATCCAACTGAGTCAGGCCGCGCTCAGCGAATTTAGGTTCTTTGGCCAGGATGTCGCGCCGATCAATGACTTCCACGAGGGTATGGTCACCGTACAAAGACAGCACTTCTGCTTCGTGAACCGAAAATGGCGGCCCTTCCATTTGCTCTTGGATATAGTCCAGGGTCAAGAGCAGGCCGCGGTAATCATTGGGCATTTGCCCATAGACATGCTGTACGTAGCGCTCGCGCATTTCTGGCGGTAGCGCTACTAGCGCGGCACGGTCGTAAACGCCGGTGCACTTGGCGAGCGTGGCGGCATCCAGTGCGAAAATATCGCCGCAAATCAGTTCGATATTGCCAGCTACATGATGGCGCCCCAAGGGTGATTCATGGACCTGCGGTTGCAAGTTGTTTTCTGTAAAGAACTGATCGACGGCCAGCTGCGACAGCTCTACGCCAAGCACATAGTGGCCTTGTTCAGCAAGCCAGACCATATCCAGCGACTTGCCGCATAGCGGCACGAGCACACCGCTGCCGGAAGGCAGTGATAGTGACGGCCAGTATTTTTGCAGCAAGGGCGTGACCCTGTTTTGGTGAAAAAAAGTGCGCCCATCACGCCACCGCTCCAGCCAGAAATCTGCATCCATGATTTGTCCCGATATGTTGTTTTCACGTGTGGCGACATTGTAGTGATATTCGGACGAGATCTGTCGCAAGGCTTGTCCACGACTTGGCGAAGTCCTGGGCTAATGGCTTTGGCTCTACAATGACGCTGAATGATGCATTCCCGAAACCAGACTGAAATGAGACCTATGGACCTGCCCGCGCACCAATTGACGATGACTGTCTTGATGACCCCGGATACCGCCAACTTTTCAGGCAAGGTGCACGGTGGGTCGATATTAAAGCTGCTGGACCAAGTGGCTTATGCATGCGCCAGTCGATATGCCGGCCGCTATGTCGTGACCTTGAGCGTGGATCAGGTGATGTTTCGCCAACCCATTAAAGTGGGCGAGTTGGTGACGTTTTTGGCCTCGGTCAACCACACGGGCAACTCTTCCATGGAAATAGGCATCAAGGTCATCGCCGAGGACATCAGAGGCAAAGTGGTGCGCCACGTCAATAGCTGTTTTTTTACGATGATCGCCGTCGATGATGACGGTAAGCCGGTAAAGGTGCCAGTGTTAACCCCCGACACTGCTGATGAGCAACGCCGATTCGCAGCCGCTGAAATCCGCCGGGAAGTGCGACGCGAAATGGAGAAGAAGTTCGAAGCGGCACGCAACGCGCCTTAACGCTGGTTTTGATTGAGTTGGCGAGGCACCGCGGCCTCTTTAACGATAAACAGTTCGTTGCAAACTACGTTTGGCAATGTTTTTTTCATTGAAATTGCTGTCATCAAGCCATTCGAGTATGGCGGCACGCCGCTCTGGCCATTCTTCCGACATCATCGAAAACCAATCTATATCCATTGGCACACCTCTCACGATAGCTGCGCGGCGCCATGTTCCTTCCGGGCGGAATCCGATTCGGATTGCAGCATTCCGGGATGCGACGTTGGGCGAGCAGCAACGCCAAACAAAGCGTTGATAGTTCAACTTATCGAATCCGTAAGTCATCAACAGGAAAATAGCCTCTGTCGATGCCCGTGTACGTTGAAGCGCGGGAGAAAACCAGATGCTGCCTACCTCGATGGCAGCGTCCGATGGATAGATATCACATAATGACAGCCAACCCATCGCCTTGTCTGAATCACGATCTATGACTGCCCAAAAAGGCTGGTGCGCCCGTGCGGCCAATTCTTCGACATGAGCTTCGATTGCGTCCAATGAAGGAAAGGGCCCGTATTTTAGATACGTGAATGAAAGTTCGGCTGCGCTTGAGGCTTCCCATAAGTCTTTGGCGTGTTTTAGCCCTAAGGGTTCTAGCTTGACGGTGGTACCTTCATGATCGAGTTTTTCTGGAAATCTGCAAATC